>JBIOHR010000113.1:0-11207 GCA_044449085.1 Gemmatimonadales bacterium
CCGCAGCCGACGTCAACGCCCTCCTCCAACGGGTATCCGCGTGAAGATCGACCTGACGGGAAAGACCGCGATCGTGACGGGCAGTACGCGCGGGATCGGCCGCGGCATCGCGGGGACGCTCGCGTCGTGCGGCGCTAAGGTCGCAGTCGTCGGGCGCGACAGGGCGACGGCAGACGGTGTCGCGGCGGGAATCGCGGGCGCGCTTGGGTTCGCATGCGACGTGTCCGTTCCCGCGGATGTGCTGCGGCTCGTCGAGGAGGTGGAGAAGGAGTTCGGCACACTCGACATTCTCGTGAACAACGCCGGCGTCACGAAGGACAATCTCCTCGTGCGGATCAAGGACGACGACTGGAACACGGTCCTCGACTCCAACCTCCGCTCGGCCTTTCTCACGATCCGCGCGGCGAGCCGCGGCATGATGAAGCGGCGCTGGGGCCGGATCGTGAACATTTCGAGCGTCGTCGGCCTCACGGGAAACAAGGGACAGACCAACTACGCCGCCAGCAAGGCCGGCCTGATTGGGCTGACGAAGTCGGTCGCCAAGGAACTGGCGTCGCGCAACATCCTCTGCAACGCGATCGCGCCCGGGTTCATCGAGACCGACATGACCGCGGCGATGAGTGAAGAAGCCCGCACCGGCATGATGGCCCAGATCCCACTGGCACGCCTCGGCACCCCGGCGGATATTGCCTGGTCCACCGCCTTTCTCTGCTCCGAATATGCCTCGTACATCACCGGTCAGGTTCTGGTGGTGGACGGGGGATTGGTGATGTGACGAAGTCGCACCACCCGAACTATATTTCCGCAGGTTGATTCACCCCCTACGCACCGAGGATTTGAGTCATGGCTGATCATTCAGCGAAGGTAAAGGACATCATCGAAAAGGAACTCGGTGTCGAACGTGAGAAGCTCACGCCCGAGGCGAGCTTCATCGAGGATCTTGGCGCGGACAGCCTCGACATCGTCGAGCTCGTGATGGAGTTTGAGAAGGAATTCAACATCGATATTCCGGACGAAGACGCGGAGAAGCTTCGGACTGTCGGCGATGCGATCAAGTACCTGGATTCGAAGATCGGCGCCTGATGAAGCGTCGCGTCGTTGTAACCGGGATCGGGTGCGTCACACCCGTCGGCAACGACGTCGCGACGACGTGGGCTGCCATCCTCGACGGCAAGTCGGGCGCAGCACCGATCACCAAGTTCGATGCCTCGGCCTGGCCCGTACGCTTCGCGTGCGAGCTCAAGGGGTTCGATCCGCTCGGTTACATGGACCGCAAGGAAGCCAAGCGCGCGGACCCATACACGCAGTATGCCATGGCCGCCGCCGTGCAGGCGATGCGGGACGCCGGACTCGCGGACGGCAAGGGGTACGTACCGGAGGACACCGGCGTCATCATCGGGAGCGGCATCGGCGGACTGTCGAGCTTCGAGGAGGAGCACGACGTCTACCGCGAGCGCGGCCAGAGCAAGATTTCGCCGTTCTTCATCCCGAAGTTCATTGCGGACATCGCGGCCGGCATCGTGTCGATGCGGTTCCAGGCCAAGGGTCCGAATTACGCGACGGTGTCGGCCTGTGCGACCAGCGCGCACGCGATCGGCGACGCCACGCGCACGATCCAGTACGGCGATGCCGACGTGATCATCGCCGGCGGGTCGGAGGCGGCGGTCACGCCGATGTCGATCGGCGGCTTCGCGAACATGAAGGCGCTCTCGGAGCGCAACGATTCGCCGGCGACGGCGAGCCGCCCGTTCGACGCGGGGCGCGACGGGTTCGTGATGGGCGAGGGGGCGGGAATCGTGATCCTCGAGGAGCTCGAGCACGCGCGCCGGCGCGGCGCCAGAATCTACGCGGAAGTGGCGGGGTACGGCGCCACCGGCGACGCGCACCACCTCACGGCGCCCGCGCCGGAGGGTGAGGGCGCGCAGCGGGCCATGCGGCGCGCGCTGAAGGACGCGTCCGTCGACCCGAGCGGCGTGCAGTACATCAACGCCCACGGCACCTCGACGCCGGCCAACGACCTCAACGAGACCAAGGCGATCAAGGGCGTCTTCGGCCAGCACGCGGCGGGTGTGAACGTCAGCTCCACCAAGGGCGCGACGGGCCACATGCTTGGGGCTGCCGGTTCGGTCGAGTTCATCCTCGGCACGCTCGCGATCCAGCACAACGTCATTCCCCCGACGATCAACTACGAAACGCCGGATCCGGCATGCGACCTCGACTACACGCCGAACAAGCCGGTGCAGCGGCGCGTGGACGTGGTGCTCAGCAACTCCTTCGGATTCGGCGGCCATAACGTCTGCCTCGCAATCCGGCGGTTCGCGGAGTAGGCGGGCCCAGTGGCCGACGCCGCTGTCACGCGAATCGCTGAGAAGATCGACGCGGGCGGACGCCTCGACGCGGCCGACGCACTCGCGCTGTACGAGTCGCACGACCTCATCGCGATCGGCGCCCTGGCGGACCGCGTAAACCGCGCGAAGAACGGCGACGTCGTGACGTTCGCCGCCAACCAGCACATCAATCCGACCAACGTCTGCGTGCTGCGCACGACGTGCACGTTCTGCGGCTACGCGCGGCTTCCCAAGGAGGCCGGCGCATACCGGTACACGATCGACCAGGTGCTGGCCGAAGCCGCGAACGCCGCCGACGGCCTGACGAAGGAGTTCCACATCGTCGGCGGGCTCGATATGAAGGCGGGGCTCGCATACTACCAGGAGATGTTCCGCGCGCTCAAGTCGAACTTTCCGCACGTGCACATCAAGGCGCTCACCGCGGTGGAAATCGCGCACGTCGCCCGCATCGAGAAGATGTCGTGGCGCGACGTGCTCATCGCCCTGCGCGACGCGGGCCTCGATACGATGCCGGGCGGCGGAGCCGAGACATTCAGCGCCGCGGTGCGCGAGCAGATCGCGGGCAAGAAGCTCGCCGGCGCCGACTACATCGGCGTGCACCGCGCGGCGCACGAGCTTGGCATCCGCACGAATTGCACGATGCTCTACGGCCATGTGGAGTCCCACCAGGATCGTGTCGAGCACCTGCAGATGCTCCGCGACCTGCAGGATGAAACCGGCGGATTCCTTGCGTACATCCCGCTGGCGTATCACCCCGACGGCAACGTGCTCGGCAAGGAACTCAACCGCGAGGGCACGGCGACCTCCGGCGTGGACGACCTGAAGATGCTCGCGGTGGGGCGCCTGTTCCTGGACAACTTCCGGCACATCAAGTCGCACTGGATCATGGTATCGACGCCGCTGTCGCAGCTCTCCCTGCACTTCGGCGTGAACGATCTCGAGGGCACCGTGGTGCGCGAGAAGATCTACCACGCGGTGGGTGCGCACACGCCGCAGGGGATGACGCTCGACGGGCTCCTCACCCTGATCCGCGGCGCCGGCAAGACTCCGGCCGAGCGTGACTCGTTTTACAACATCCTGCGCGTGTTCGATTCGCCGGCCGCCGCCGCGGTGGGCGCTTGACGGCGCCCGGCGGTCCCGCGCTGCGCATCGGCCGGATTCCGTACATCAACTGCTACCCCGTGTACGGGGCGGTGGACCGCGGCGTCGTTCCGCTGACGGGCCGGCTCGTCGACGGGGTGCCGACGGCGCTGAACCGCGGGATGGCCGACGGGACGCTCGACATCAGCGTGGTGTCGGCCGTCGAATACGCGCGCGACTGGGAGCGCTACCTGCTCCTCCCCGATCTCGCGATATCCTGCGACGGCCCCGTGCGCAGCGTGATGCTCTTCTCGCGCCGGCCGGCGGAGGAGCTCGGCGCCCAGCAGGTGCTCGTGAGCCGCAGTTCCATGACGAGCGTGCATCTCCTCGAGCTGCTCTTCGAGAACGTGTGGAAGTCGAAACCGGTGTTTGTCGCGGGTGACGCCGAGGCAAGCGACCTGCGCGATGCCGGAACGGATTCATCAGTGGTCGCGCGCCTCGTGATTGGCGACGCAGCGCTCATGCTTGGAACCGGCGCGATCGCGTCGCCGTACGAGCATGTGTACGACCTCGGCCTCGAATGGAAGAAGTGGACAGGCCTGCCGTTCGTGTTCGCGGTGTGGGTCGCGCAACGCACGGCGGACACCCAACAGGCACTCGGAGTGCACGCGTCGTTGATCGAATCGCGGAACTGGGGACTGAAGCACCTCGACGTTCTCGCGCAGCAGGCGCACGAGAACACCGGCGTGCCGCTCGCAGCGTGCAACGAATACCTCAGCGGGCTCGATTACGGCTTGAGCTATCCCCATCTCGGCGGCCTCACCGAGTTTTATCGCCGGCTCACGCTCGCCGGGAAAGTCGCCCCCGGCCGGCTCGCATTTCTCTCGGCAGCATGATTCAATCTTCGATCTTTCATCTTCGATCGCCGTTGAAATGCGCGACCTGATCAATTTCTTCAAGAACGCTCCGTTGCTGGAACTGGGCGCCGAAGCCGACAGCGTGCGGAAGTCCCTCCATCCCGAGGGCGTCGTCACGTACATCGTCGACCGGAACATCAACTACACCAACGTCTGCGTCGCCGACTGCGGCTTCTGTGCGTTCTATCGCCGGCCGAAGCACAACGAAGGATGGACGCTCAGCTACGAGCAGATCGGCGCGAAGATCGACGAGGTAAAGGCTCTCGGTGGCGTCCAGATCCTGATGCAGGGCGGGCACAACCCCTACATCCCGTTCGAGTGGTACCTCGACCTGCTGCGCTACATCAAGCAATACCACCCGATCCACATCCACGGCTTCAGCCCGAGCGAGGTGGATTTCTGGAGCACGCTGTACCGCATGCCTGCGGTCGATGTGATCCGCGAACTCGTGAAGGCGGGGCTCGACTCGATCCCCGGCGGCGGCGGCGAGATCCTCGTGCAGCGCGTGCGCGACCAGGTGGCGAAGAAAAAAGCGGGCGCCGATCGCTGGCTTGAAATCATGGAGATTGCGCACGGCGAAGGCCTGAAGACGTCGTGCACGATGATGTACGGCATTGGCGAGACACTGGAGGAGCGGTTCGAGCACCTCACGCGCCTCCGCGACCTCCAGACCCGCACCGGCGGGTTCACGGCGTTCATCTGCTGGCCGCTGCAGCCGGAGAACACGCCGACGATGAGCGCGCAGCCGAAGACGGACGCGGTGGACTACCTCCGGACGACCGCGTTCGCGCGGGTGGTGCTCGACAACATTCCGAACCTCCAGGCGAGCTGGGTCACCATGGGGCTGAAGGTCGGGCAGACGGCGCTCCACTTCGGCTGCAACGACTTCGGGTCGCTGATGCTCGAGGAGAACGTCGTCTCGGCGGCGAACACGACGTACCGCACGTCGATCGCCGAAATGGAGCGGCTCATTCGCGAGGCCGGCTTCACGCCGCGCAAGCGTCGGCAGGACTACCAGGTCATCGACGAAGCGCAGGAAAAAACAACGGCCGCGGCGTGAGGTCCAGGCAGTGAAGACGCGCGTCGGCATCGGGTATGACTCGCATCGATTCGCCGAGGGGACCGGTGTCGTCCTGGGCGGCGTCCGGATCCCGGCGCCGTTCAAGCTGGTCGGCCACTCGGACGGCGACGCGATCGCCCACGCGCTCACGGACGCCATTCTCGGCGGCGCCGGCGTCGGTGATATCGGTGAGCTGTTTCCCGACTCCGACCCGGTCAACAAGGGGCGCGATTCGATCGAGATGCTTCACCTCGCGCTGCACCGCGTGCGCGCGGCGGGCTGGACGCCCGTCCAGGCGGACATCTCCGTGATCTGCGAACGCCCGAGAGTGGGCCCATACCGCGAGGAGATCCGCGCCTCCCTCGCGCGCGCGCTCGGGATCGAAACCGGCGCGGTGATGGTGAAAGGAAAGACCAACGAGAAGCTCGGCTGGATCGGCAAGGAGAAGGGGCTGGCCGTGATCGCCGTGGCGACGCTCGAGCCGGTCTGACGCATGGCCGCCTTTCTGGACAGCATCAGCACCTGGATCGCGACGATCCCGATCGGGGCGCTGTACGCGCTGCTGGGGCTCGCCGCGTTCATCGAGGGCGTGTTTCCGCCGGTGCCCGCTGACCTGGTTGTCGCCCTCGGGAGCTTCCTCGCGGCGCGACGCGGCGCGAGCCTGCCGGTGACCGCCGCCTGCATCGTCGCGGGAAGCGTCGGCGGTGCGATGGTGATCTATGGGATCGTGCGGAGATTCGGAGCGTCGTGGCTCCACGCGCGCCTCCAGAAGGCGGGAATTGACAACGTCGAGCAGCGCCTCGAGGTCATGTATTCGCACTACGGCATGACGGCGCTATTCGTGAGCCGCTTTCTCCCCGTGTTCCGCGCGGTGGCGCCACCGATGGCCGGCGCGATGCGCATACCGCCGCTCAGGACGGCGGGTGTGTTCGTGCTCGCCTCTGCCATCTGGTACGGGGCGATCGCATGGATCGCGTTCCGCGTGGGCGACGACTGGCTCGTGATGCAGGCGGCTGTGCGCCACTTTGCCCGGCGCGTGGGCGTCGTCGCACTCGTGGCTGCGGCGCTGTTCGCGATCGTCGTGTTCATCGCGCTCCGGCGCCGCGCGTCGGACCGCCTCGCGGAGGTGATGGCGGCAGAGGGATCCGGCGAAGCCGACAAGCTGAAGGCGCCGGAGTCGAAGGACGGCTGACGTGCCAGGGGACGGAGGCGACGCTCGCGCCTTCCTGCTGGAGCGCTTCCAGGAGTACCTCGCGCTGGAGGACGGCGCCTCGCCGCGCACACTCGAGGCCTACGGGCGCGACCTCGAGCGGATGACCGTCTGGTGCGGCGCGAAGGCGGTTGCCTCTCCGGCCGCACTCACGCCGGCGCTCTTGCGAGACTTCGTGTATCACCTGAAGGATATCGGCCTATCGCCAGCCAGCATAAGGCGTTCGGTGTCTGCCATGCGCACGTATTTCAAGTTCATGATCGGCGAAGGTCAGATGCAGAGCGACCCGAGCGAGCGCCTCGAGACCCCGCGAAAGTGGCGGACGCTCCCCGAGGTGCTGACGGTGGACGAGGTTGGCCGCGTACTGGGCGCCGTCACGCTCGATGAGCCGCTCGTGTTCCGCGACCGTGCGATGCTCGAGCTCGCATACGGGGCCGGCCTGCGCGTGAGCGAGTGGATCGACCTGGGCGTCCAGGACCTCCTGCTCGATGACGGCGTCGTGCGCGTGTTCGGAAAGGGATCAAAGGAGCGCCTTGTTCCCATCGGGCGGTCGGCGATCGGCGCGGTGGGGATGTACCTGCGCGAACTGCGGCCGCGGCTGGAGCGCGGCGAGGGGAAGGGGCGACTGTTCCTCAATGCGCGCGGCAAGCCGCTGTCGCGCATGGGCGCGTGGAAGATCCTGCGGAAGTACGTCGAGCTCGCCGGCATCGAGAAGCACGTGAGCCCGCACACGCTGCGCCATTCGTTCGCGACGCACCTCCTCGAGGGCGGTGCGGACCTCCGCGCGGTGCAGGAGATGCTCGGCCACGCCGATATCTCGACGACGCAGATCTACACGCACGTCGACCGGGAGTATCTCAGGTCGGTGCACAAGCAGTTCCACCCAAGGGGGTAGTTGGGCAGCCACGTTTGGTGCACAGATGGCGTAATCACGCCATCTGCTTAGCGCCGAGTTACGTCTCCGTTACGACTTGGTTAACCCCGATGCGCACGCGGCTCAGGCTCGTCATCGTATCTGGGGCGATCAACCAAATCGCCCGCTGTGGTGTCAGAGAGGTGTTGCAGGCAGGTCGGTGTGCCATTGCCAGTGTATGAGCAATGCGATACACTGGTCAGCATAGGCAGCGCGAGCGCCGATTGCGTCTCCCACCGGATCAGTCCAAATGAAGCGTCTCCTGAGAACCCGCCGCTTTCTGGTCGCCGCGCTCATCGTGGTCATCGGCGCGCCCGCGGCGTGGCTGATCGCCCGCGACACCAAAGGAACCGACGAAGCGCTCGTCGCCAAGGTCAAGCGCGGCGACTTCAAGGTGATCGTGACATCGTCCGGCGAGCTCCACGCGCCGAAGTTCGTGCAGATCACGCTGCCGCAGAACGCGAGCCAGACGGAATCGTACAATCTCAAGATCCAGTCGCTCGTACCTGAGGGAACGGTCGTCAAGGAAGGCGATGTGGTCGCCGAGATCGACCGGACGACCGTCGCGCAGAAACTCGCCGACTACCAGCTCGCCCTCGTCAAGGCCGACGCCGTGTACGAGCAGGCGATGCTCGACTCCACGCTCAACCTGTCAAAGGCGCGCGAGGACATTCACACGGGCGAACTCGAGCTCGAGGGCAAGAAGCTCGCAAAGGAGCAATCGAAATACGAGGCGCCGAGCGTGCAGCGCCAGGCGGACATCGACTACGAAAAGGCCGATCGCGCGCTCGCGCAGGCCAAGATGGATTACAACACCAAGACGGAGCAGGCCAAGGCGAAGATGCGGGAGGTTGGGTCCGACCTCGACCGGCAGAAGAACAAGGTCAAGGTCATCCAGGACGTGATGACCGGCTTCACGATCAAGGCGCCGTCGCCCGGCATGGTGATCTACATCAAGGAGTGGAACGGCAAGAAGCGCGCAGTGGGCTCGAGCGTGAACCCGTGGGACCCGGGTGTCGCCACGCTCCCGGACCTCACCCAGCTCGAATCGATCACCTACGTGAACGAGATCGACGTGCGCAAGCTGTCCGTCGGGCAGCCCGTGAACATCACGCTCGACGCCGACGCCTCCAAGAAACTCGTCGGCAAGGTCACGGCGGTCGCGAACGTCGGTGAGCAGCGCCCGAATGCAGACGCAAAAGTGTTCGAGGTGAAGGTGTCGATCGAGCACCCCGACACGACGCTCCGCCCGGGCATGACGACCGCGAACAACATCGAGACGCTCGCGCTGAAGAACGTCATGTTCGTGCCGCTCGAGGCGGTGACGACCGAGGGCGGCATCCCCTACGTGTTCAAGAAAACCGGCGCGAGCGTCGTGAAGCAGGAGGTCGAGCTCGGCGCGCTCAACGACAACGAAGTCGTCATCCAGCGCGGGCTCGATGTGAACGATCGCGTGCTCCTCTCACCGCCGGCGGACAAGGACAAGCTGAAGGTCGAAAAGCTGGCCGGATCGCGCAACGTACCGGTGGCGAAGCCGGGGAGCGATGCGCAAACGGCGCCGCAGCCGGTTCCCGTGAAGCCGGCACCCGCCGCCAAGGCGCCGCCGGCGGTCAAGAAGGGCTGACGCGATGAAGCTCGACCTCGAGCGCCTCGCAGAGCTGCGTGGCGCCTTCACCGCGCACGTCACGTTCTCGATGCGCACGGCCGTTGAGGCCGTGGGGCACAACAAGCTGCGCGCCGCGCTCACCTCGCTCGGCATCCTCTTCGGGGTCGCCTCCGTCATCGCCATGCTCGCCATCGGCAAGGGCGCGGAGTCGGAGATCCTCGCGCAGATGAAGCTGCTCGGCTCGAACAACGTGATGGTCACCCCGATCGTCGAGCAGAAGGACGAGAAGGCCAAGGACGACGGGGACAAGAAGCCGAAGAAGTTTTCTCCCGGCCTGACGTTCAAGGACGCCGAGGCGATCCGGCAGACGATTCCGGACGTCGACGCCGCGAGCTCGGAAGTCGTTCTCAACACGCTGATCACGCGCGAAGGGCGGCGCCGCACCGGAAAGCTCGTCGGCGTGGACACGTCGTATTTCCGGCTGATGAACCTGGACCTCGCCGACGGCGCGGAGTTCACGCCGGAACAGGTGGAGGAAGGGCGCTCGGTGGCGATCATCGGCTACGGCGTGCGGACGCGCTTCTTCACCAGCGTCGACCCGATCGGCCAGCCGCTCAAGGTCGGCAACGGGTGGGTGACGGTCGTCGGCGTGCTCGCCGACCGCAAGCTCGCGGGGCAGAACTCGCAGAAGCTGGGCATTCGCGACGCAAACCTCGACGTCTACATCCCGCTCACCACGATGCTCCTGCGGTTCCGCAACCGCGCGGAGGTGACGCAGCGCGACATCGAGGCCGCGGCGAGCCAGTTCAACGTCGACCCGACCGCGACGGCGCCCGATCCCGACGCGCAGGCCGAACGCACGAACTTCAACCAGCTCGACCGGATCATCGTGCGCGTGAAGGACGCGTCGCTCGTGCCGTCCGTCGCCGACGTCGTGCGCCGCATGCTCGGCCGCCGGCACAACACCGTGGTGGACTTCGAGATCACCGTGCCCGAGCTGCTGCTGAAACAGGAGCAGCACACGAAGGACATCTTCAACGTCGTGCTCGGCGCCATCGCTTCCATCTCACTGATTGTCGGCGGCATCGGGATCATGAACATCATGCTCGCCTCGATCCTCGAGCGCATCAAGGAGATCGGCGTACGGCGGGCACTCGGCGCCACGCAGAAGGACATCCTCTTCCAGTTCCTGAGCGAGGCGGTGCTGATCAGCGTGGCCGGCGGGACGGCGGGGATCATCGTCGGCGTGGCGATCAGCATGGGCATCGAACACTTCGCGGCGATCAAGACGATCGTGAGCTTCATGTCGGTCGCGGTCGCGTTCGGCGTGTCGTGCGCCGTCGGGCTCGCGTTTGGAATCGTCCCCGCGCATCGCGCGGCGAAGCAGGATCCGATCACCTGTCTCCGGTACGAATGACAACCGTGACCTCCATCCCACGCCTTGCAGCGCTGCTCTGCGCGGCGCTCGCCGCCGCATCCTTACCGGCCGTGGCGCGCAGCCAGCAGCCGCCCGCGCAGGTGATCACCCTCCAGGAGGCGATCGCGATGGCCCAGCGCCAGGGGCCGCTTGCGCGCGCCGCAACGGCGCAGCGCGAGGCCGCGCGGCAGCGCGACCGCGCGTTCAACGCGCGGCTCCTCCCGCAACTTTCGCTCGCCGGCTCGGTGCCGTCATACCAGCGCGCAATCACGCCGGTGCTCCAGCCCGACGGCACCACGCTCTACACGCCGCTGCAGCAGACGAGCTCGAACCTCGGGCTCAACATCACGCAGCAGATTCCGCTCACCGGCGGACAGCTCTCGTTCGGATCCTCGCTCTCGCAGCTCCAGCTCAGCGGCAGCCAGCAGTACAAGAGCTACACGACCGTCCCGTACCAAGTCTCGCTCCAACAGCCGCTGTTCCGGCCGAACGAGATCCGCTGGAACGACCGCGAACAGGCGCTCACCATCGAGATCGCCGAGCGCCAGTACCTCGAGACGCGCGAGAACATCGCGATCGCCACGACCAACGCGTTCTTCGCGTTCTATTCTGCGCGGATCAACCTCGGCAACTCGGTCGCGAACGCGGCGGTGAAC
>JBIOHR010000114.1:0-11204 GCA_044449085.1 Gemmatimonadales bacterium
CGAGACGCTTGCGCAGGCCGGCGTGCGTGACGTGACCGTCGTCACCGGGTACCGGCACAACGCGGTCGAGTGCGAGGGCGTGGAGCTCGTGCACAACCCCGACTGGGCCACTACGGGCGAGGCGGCATCGCTGATGTGCGTTGCCGACAGCCCCGTCGCGCCGGCGGACCAGCGCACGCTCGTCGTGTACGGCGATGTGTTGTTCGACGCCGAACTGCTGCGGCGCGTGCTCAAGACCGATGCGGAACTGACCGTGGTCGTCGACCGTGGTGAACCGCAGCGCAACGGGCGCGACGGCAAGCGGCGGGATCTCGTGCAGCTTGCGGCGGCGCCCGCGCCGGGGCGCCGGTTCCTCACGAACGGCGAGATGCGTCCGCTGCGACGGATCGGGAAGCGCCTCGACGGAACCGTGGACGGCGAGTTCACGGGGATCGCGCTGCTCGACGCCACCGGATGGACGGCGCTGCGGTCGCAGTATCGCGAACTGCTCGCTGCGACAGCGCGCGCGCCGCTGCACGAGGCGCCGTCGCCCGGCCGCGCCGCGCTGACCGACCTGCTCCAGGCGCGCATGGACGCCGGCGGCGCAGTCTCGTGCCTCGAAGTCACCTCGGGGTGGATCGAGATCCATTCGTTCGAGGACTATCAGTCGGCGTGCAGGCTGGTCGCCCGGTGAGCGACGCGGTGAGCGACGCGGTGAGCGACGCGGTGAGCGACGCGGCGACGCGCGTTTCATCACGTCGGTTCATCGACGCGATGACGGCCCGCGGGTTCGGCCCGTGGCTCGGCGTCCCCTGTTCGTTCCTCCGCCCGTTCATCGATTACGTGATCGACCGCGACGACCTGGACTACGTCGCGTCGACCAACGAAGGCGAGGCGCTCGCGATGGCGGTCGGCGCACAGCTCGCGGGGCGGCAGCCGGTGGTGATGCTCCAGAACTCCGGCCTGGGAAACCTCGTCAACCCGCTGGCCTCGCTGACGTATCCGTTTCGCGCGCCGGTGCTGCTGATCATTACGCTGCGCGGTGACCCGGGCCTCCGCGACGAGCCGCAGCACGAGCTGATGGGGCGCGCGACGCGCGCGCTGCTCGATGTGCTCGAGGTCGAGAACGAATGGTTTCCGGCGAGCGACGCCGAGATCGAGCCGCGCATCGACCATGCACTCGCGCGGATGCGCGAGACCGGACTCCCCTATGCGCTCATCCTTCGCAAGAACGTCGTGGACGGATACGATCCGCGGCCGCGTACGGATCCACCGCCGCGCCCGCGCGGCACGCTCCATCCAGCCGCTGCGCGCGGTGAGAAGCTCACGCGACGCGACGCCGTCGCACTTCTCGCCGAGCTGGCGGGCGGTGCCACTGCGATCGTTGCGACCACGGGAAAGACCGGGCGTGAGCTGTTCGAGTTTCGCGATCGCTCGACGCACTTCTACGTGGTTGGCTCCATGGGATGCGCGTCGAGCATCGCCCTCGGCGTGGCGCGATATCAGGACGCGCCCGTCATGGTTCTCGATGGCGACGGCGCCGCACTGATGCGCCTCGAGGCCCTCGCGGGCATCGGGCATGCGGCGCCGCCGCGCCTGATTCACGTGATCCTCGACAACCAGAGCTACGATTCCACGGGCGGGCAGGCGACGATCTCCGGGTCCGTTAACTTTCCCGAAATCGCGATCGCGTGCGGCTATGCGTCCGCCTGTTCCGTGACCGGCGCGGAGGCGATGCGCGCCGCGCTGCTGCGGGCGCAGTCGGCCCCGGGCCCGCACCTGATTCACATTCCCGTCTCGGTCGGCGCCGCCGCGGGCCTCGGACGGCCGGACGTCGCGCCGCGCGACGTCGCGGCGCGCTTTCGTGCCGCACTTGCCGCGCTGTGATCATCTTCTCGCCGGGGCCGTCGAATATTTCCGAGCGCGTGCGCCGCGCGCTGCTCGCGCCGGACATCTGTCACCGCGACTCCGAATTCACGGAACTGCTGCGCGGCGTGCGCGCGCGAATCCTCGACGTGGCGGGCGTGGCCGGCACGACGTATCAGGCTGTCGTCTACACGGGATCGGGTTCCGTCGCGATCGAATCCGTGGCCGCGGCGGCGAAACCGTTCGGCAAGATGCTGGTGATCGCGAACGGTCCGTACGGCGAACGTGCGGCGGCGATGGCGCGCTACCACGGCGTCGACGTGGACGAGTGGAAACTCGGGTGGGGCGATGCGATCGATGTCGCGCACCTCGATGGCCGGCTTGCGGCGGGCGGCGCGCGCACGCTGTACGTCGTCCATCACGAGACGGCCACGGGGCGCCTCAACCCGCTCCGGGATATCGCCGCGTGCGGCAAGGCGCGCGGGTGCATGGTCGTCACCGACGCCGTGAGCAGCATCGCCGGCGAGACCGTGGAGATTGCGGGATGGGGGCTCGACGCCGTGATTGGAAGCGCGAACAAGTGCATCCGCGGCACGCCCGGGGCCGCGTTCGCGGTGGTGAGCGCTGCGTTCCTCGAGGGCGCGATGCAACAGCGCGCTCCGCACTATTCGAACCTGGCTGAGCACTTCGTGACAGAATCACGCGGCGAAACGCCGTTCACGCCCGCGGTGCAGACGCTGTACGCGTTTCACGAGGCGCTGGGTGAGACGCTCGACGAGACTGTCGCGGCGCGCATCGCACACTATCGGGGGCTGATGGAGCTGCTGCAGGGTGGCCTCGCGCGGGCCGGCGTGCGCTTCCTGCTTCCGGCCGAAGCGTACGGCAGCACGCTCCTGTCGTGCGCGCTGCCTGCCGGTTTCACGTTCGATCGCCTGCACGACGCGCTGAAACCGCGCGGCTATGTGATCTACGCGGCGCAAGGAGCGCTGAAGGAGCGTGCGTTCCGTCTCGGGCTCGTGGGGCATTTCGGTGCGCCCGACGTGCGCGGATTTCTCGACGCGTTTGCGGAGGTCGTGCGCGCGTGAGGGCGGTGATCCTCGTGGCGGGGCGGGGAACGCGCCTCCGTGCGACGACCGAAATGCCGAAGTGCCTCCTCGCGCCCGGCGGCACGGCGCTCATCGACCGGTACGTTACACAGCTCGATTCACTCGGCGTCGCGGCGACCGTCGTCGTGGGTTTCCGCGGCGATGCGGTGAGCCGGCGCCTCACCGAGCTCGCGCCGCGCCACGCGCCGACGGTGGTGACCAATTCTGACTACGAGCTCGGCAGCATCCTCTCGCTCGCGCGCGGGCTCGACGGGTTCACCGGCGACCTGCTCTTGATGGACGGAGACGTCCTGTTCGACCCGGAACTTCTCCGGCGGCTCGTGCGGGCGCCGCACGGGAACGCGCTGCTCGTGGATGTCGGCACGGCGTTCACCGGCGAGGAATACATGGCCGGCATCGACGCGGGACGGGTGACCGAGCTGCGCCGCGCGGCGGTGCCGAGGCACGAGTCTTCCGGTGAGTGGGTCGGATTTGCACGGCTTGACGCGCCTGCCGTCGCCGCGCTGCGTGACGCTATCGCCGTTCGCATCGCGGCGGGGGAGACCGGAGGCGGCTACGAAGACGCGCTGGCGTCGATCCTGGGGGCCTGCGATCTACGATGCGTGGGGACAGAGGGACTGCCGTGGATCGAAATTGATTTTCCGGAGGATGCACGCCGCGCGGAAGCTCTGTTGCTGACAGTCCGCCGTGACGGCGAGGAGCAAGGACAATACGGGCACGAGCTAGGGTGAGGTCCTCGCCGAGCTCGCGAGGGAATCGTTCCACACCCTGTTCTGCTCGACCAGCTGAGACCAGTACCTGATCTCGGCCGTGAGCCGAGCGGGCTCATCCGGCGCGAACGGCGTCTGCGCGAGCGGAAGCAGCTGCGGCTCTCCCGCGGGAAAGGATTTGTAGGCGTAGTGAATCGCCGGGTCGTGTGAATCCACGAGCAGCGTGAACCCCGCGCGGTCGAGCCGGTACCCGCGGCTGTTGATCGACACCGCACGCCGCTGCGATTCCGGAATTGGCGCAAACAGATCCTGTCCCGGGCTCGAGTACACGCCGTGGTCGCCGATCCAGTCGAGCACCGTCGGCAGCAGGTCGACGTGACTCGCCGCGATGTCGTCGCGGCGCGGCGCGCCGATCAGCCGCGCGGGGCCGTGGATCAGCGCAGCAGTATACACGGCCGGGTCCACGGGCATTCCACGCCACCGCGCGTCGAGCACTTCGTCGGTGCGGTCCGAATGATCGCCGATCACGACGATCACCGTGTTCTTCCATCGCGGGCGCGTCTTGAGGAAGGCGACCACGCGGCCGATCTGCGCGTCGATGTTCTCGAGGCACAGATCGTAGCGGCGCTGGCGGCTCATCGACGCTACGGAGTCGCCAGGGACAGCGGCGCTGTCCTCCAGCGTGTACGGCGTGTGCGTGCCGTTCGACGCGACGTACGCGAAGAACGGTTGCCCGGGCGCGGCGCGATCGTGCGCCTGTACGCGTTCGATGACCCGGTCCATCAACACATGGTCGGGCGTCGTCTTGAAGTAGAAGAGGCGATCCTCCGGCAGCTTGAACACGCGCTCGTCGTACCAGCGACGCGCCCAGGTGAGCTGGTTGTCGAAGCTCGGGTTCCCGCCCCACAGCGCCATGGTGTGGTATCCGCGCGCTCGAAGCCGGGCCGGGATGGCGTCGATGTGTACGTTGGGATAGTTCGCGATGATGAACGCCGATCCGTGCTCCCACTCGCCGGTGTTGATCGTGATGAAGCCGCGCGGACTCGGCTCGCCACTCGCGATGTAGTGCGGAAACACCACGGATTCCGCAGCGAGCGAATCGAGATGCGGCGTCACCGACTGGCCGCGCGCGCGAGGGGAAAGCCCGTATCCGACGTCGTGGCCGCGCAGCGACTCGACCACAAAAAAGATGATGTCCGGTGACGTGGTGTCGCGCGCGGCTGCCGCGCCCGCACCGCGCGCCGCTGGAGCGCGATCGGGCGCCGGCGCGCGCATCAGCGGATACTCGTCGGACACCCAGCGGCTCGTACCGCCGGGATCGAGCTCCCTGCGCAATGCGGAGCGCTCGGCGGCTTCCTTGGCCGGCGTGAGCGCGCGCACCGGAAAGAGCGCGGCGCGCGCGAGGACGATCTCAGGCGGCAGGACCATGTCGCGCTGGTGGTACCAGGCGAACATCAGTGGCGCATAACAGATCGCGGCGCCCGCGGCGCAGCGCGCCACGCCGCGCCATGTCGGGACGCGCGGCGGCTCGCTGGACCGCCGCCGTGCGCGCGCGAGGAGCAGGACCGTCAGCGCAAGCCACGCTCCGAGGCAAATACCGAGTGTCATCGCCAGGTATTTCGGATCGTCCGCGACGGGCGTCAGCCAGTCGCCGTCCATCACGCTCGGCGTGAGATAGGTGCGGAAGTGCACGAGCGAGAGGCGCTCGCCGCGGAACCGCTGCATGCCGAAGTCGACCTGCGTGATGAGGATCAGCGCGAATGCCGTCGTGACCCCGGTGGCCGTCACGAACCAGCGTGCCGGCGCCACGGCCCTCCATAGCGCGAGCCACGCCGCCGCGATCAGCAGGATCCAGCAGCTGTACAGTGGCACCGCGAGCATCAGCGAGTTCAGCGGTGAGACCTGCAGTTGCTGGCCGGCCGCGTCGGTGCCGAAGTTGAACAGCAGCAGGCCGGCCATCTGCGCCGCCCATGCCACGGCGAACGCCGCGATGAGCGGGTGCAGGTCGGCCATGCGGCGAATCTTCACGGCAGCCGACTCGCGCACGCGGCGGCCACTAGGGACGCCACATCGCCCAGACGTCGAGCTTGTAGTCCTTGTCGTTGGGATCGATCGCCGGCCACGGCACGCCCCCCGTCGGCCTGAACACGCCGCCGAGCGCGCCCATCCCGCCATCGATCACGGGCGCGCCGGTGGGATTGTCGTATACGACGGTGAGGCGATAGACGTGATCCGGGTGGATCGGATAGCCGAGCGTAAAGAGGAAGCGTTTGATGGGGATCTGCTTGGGCTCACCATCCGCCGTCGTGTCGGGATGCGTCTGCCAGATCACCTTGTTCGCGGTGCGATCCTCGAACTTGAACAGCGTCGCGTAGCGGTGCACGTGCCCGCTGAAGCCGATGATCCTGCCGGCGATTGCGGGCTTCGCCTCCCAGAACCATTCGGAATGCCCCACTGGGATGTCGAACGCATGGCCACCGGCGGGCGGCGTGACGTCCATGTAGAATGGCGAGATGGTGAAGTCGCCGATCAGCGCCTTGGTGGAGGTGAAGGGGAAGTGCACCCGGATGCGCACGCCCTCATACGCGCGATCCCCCGGCCGCAGCATGGCGCGGACGAGAAGAGTATCGCCGGCATGAGCCTCGTACCCGATGAGGCTCGGAATCGAAACGGTTCCCGTCTCCGGCCCGGCGGCGGCCACGCGCAACATGATCCCGCTGAACAGTTCTCGGCGCTGCGTGGCGATGACGTTCACATGGTGCAGCAGCGCCTGCGGCACCGGGTGGCCGTCCTTGTCGATCAGATCGACGCGATAGCCGTGCAGCCATCCGGTCGCGGGCACGAGTGCCCAGAGCGGCGGCGCCTCGGGCATCTTCATCTCGTGATCGTCGTCGTGCCCGCCCGGCATCGCGGCGGCCACGTCGAACGGGCCGATATCGAGCAACAGTTCGCCGTGCGTCATCGACGCGGTCATTGTGATCTTCGCGGCGGCGGCGCCGTCCATCGGCATCGTCATCGCGCCGGTGGGCGTACCGCGGCCGGCCGGCTGGCTCCACGCGAGCACCGGTGCGCATGCGGCGGCGACGACAATGAGACGGCGAATCAGGCGCACGTGGCGGTTCAGCGGTAGGTGATGGCGTACCCGTCGCCCATCCAGCGGATCGTGCGGCTGAACAGGAACGACGGCGGGAGTACGAAGAAAATAAATGCGGTGTACAACTCGAGCACCCACACGTACCGCGCGTGGTGCGCGAGGGCGAGCCGCCGCTGCTGCACGAGAAGCACGATCGTGTCGATGGCGGTCTTTGCCGCGACGAACGCGAGCCACCACCGCCAGCCGAGCAGCCAGCCGGCGATCGTGTAGGACGCAATCGTGAATCCCCAGCAGAACGCGGCGGTGAGCGGCACCAGATAGAGCCAGCCCTGCGCGGCGCCTCCGCCGAGCCACCGACGCTGCTGGCTGATCAGGTGGCGCGCGGACGGCACCGGGCGGAGATGCGCCGTCGTCTCCTCGTCGGCGTAGCACTGCACCTCCATCTTTCGTTTCGCCGCCATCGTGAAGAGCGCGAGATCCTCCGCGACGCGAAAATCGGCCCGCTCCAGGCCGCCGGCCTCTTCGTAGACGGAGCGGCGAATCGCCATGTTCGGGCCGAGGCACACGAACGGCAGCCCCCAGCCCGCGATGCCGAGACTGAACAGCTGCGTGTATCCCCAGGAGATTCGCTCGATCGTCCCGACGGCGCCGTCGGCGTCGACGACCAGCGTGCCGCCGGCCATGCCCGTGCGAGGCGTGGCGCGGCCGAGCAGATGACGAATCCAGCCCGGATGCACCGCGGCGTCCGCGTCGGTGATGAAGACCCACTCTCCCGTCGCGTGCGCGAACCCGTGTGCGATGCCGCGTGCCTTTGCCTCGAGGCCGTTTGGCGCGAGCGCGGCAGTGTGGAGCGCGAGCACGTGCGCGTGCCGGGCCGCCGCGGCATCGACGACGGCTCCCGTGGCGTCGTCGGAGTGGTCGTCCACGAGCACCACCTGCAACTTGCCGACGGGGTAGTCGAGCGCGAGCAGCGACGCGATGCAACGCGGCAGGTCGCGCTCCTCATTGCGCGCGCTGACGATGACGGTGACGGGGCCGCACGCGGCGTCGGCCAGACGCACCGACCGCTGCAGCCGGCGCGCGCCGAGCAGGAGCGCGACGATCACCAGGAAATACGGGACGGTCAGCGCGACGATCGTCCATTGCCACCACGCTGCCGGCACCGGCAGCGGCGTCACGTGTCGCGGAGCGCCGACGCCGCCGAGAGTGCGAACATGGTCGTGAAGCCGACGGTGAGCGACGTGTGGAAGGGCATGAAGCCGTACGCCCGGAACGGGAAATCCATCGCGAGCGCCGCGACGAAGAACAGCGCGAGTGCGCCCTCGAACCAGGTGAGCGGTGGAATCGCACTCGGCGAATATGACGTCGATTTCCAGCTGTCCGATTTCTTGGCGATGTTGTACTTGGCCGTGCGATGGAACACCGGCGGCCCGCCGCGGAATCCGTCCGCCAGCGCGACGCACATCATGAACGACGACCCGACGAGCAGGAACACGAAGAGCGGGAAGGTGATGGCGAACTCCTTGATCGTGCCCCACGTGGTCTTGCCGTAGTGCCGGAGCGCCAGCCAGGAGAACCAGGGCACGAGCACCACGCTCACCTGCGAAATGCCGAACAGCCAGACGAGCGACGCCATCCATGCGTTGTTGCGCAACGCGACGATGAACCATGGGCTCATGATCGCGATCAGGAAAATGCCCGGGATGATGAAGACGTTGAGCAGGTCGAAGACCGCGTGGCTCTTGATGAGCACCGGCAGGTCGGCGCGGAGGAGGGTGGGGAGCAGTTTGCGGATCACCTGCGCGCGGCCCTTGGTCCAGCGAAACTGCTGGACCTTGAAGTCCACGACGGTCACCGGGATTTCCGCGGGCGCGTCGACCCCGCACGTATAAATGAACTTCCACCCCTTGAGCTGCGCGCGCAGGCAGAGGTCGAGGTCCTCGGAGATCGTGTCGCCCTGCCAGCCGCCGGCGTCGGCGATCGCCGCCTTGCGCCAAAGGCCGGCGGATCCGTTGAAGCGGATGAACAATCCGGCGCGGTCGCGCGCCTCCTGTTCGACGAGGAAAAATGCGTCGTGCAGGAGCGTCTGCGCGCGCGTCAGCCCCGAGTACAGCCTGTTGATGTGTCCCCACCGCGCCTGCACTGCGCCGACACCGGGATCGCTGAAGTACGGAACCGTCACGCGGAGGAAATCCGCCCGGGGACGGAAATCCGCGTCAAAGATCGCGATGACGTCGCCGGTGGCGCTCGCCGTGGCGATCGCGAGCGCGCCGGCCTTGAACCCCGCGCGATCCGCGCGGCGCGCCACCGTCACGCGCACGCCGCGCGTGCGCCAGTACTCGGCGCGCTCGTCGATGATCGCGCGCGTGTCGTCGGTCGAGTCGTCGACGATCTGCAATTCAAAACGGTCGCGCGGGTAGTCGAGCGACGCGCAGGCGTCGATGGCGTCCGTGGCCACATACCGTTCGTTGTACATCGGCACCTGCACGGTGACCGAGGGCCATGCGCTGTCCGCCACCGGCGGAAGCGCCCGGTGCCGTTCCGCGCTCCGCCCCCTGAAAAAGAAGTAGAGCAGGTGAAACTGGCCGACGGTGTACACCATGACGATCGCGACGCCGACGGTGTACAGCGCGAGCACAAACGCTGATGCGGCGGTGCCCACGAGGAACGCCGGGATGGCCTGCACGATGGCGTCGGCGGACATCATCGTCACCGCGGAGAAAGCGGCGGCCCGTACGTGTTGGGCGCACCCCCCGTGCGGCGTGTGCCGGGACGGAAATAAATGATCGCGCGCCGGATCGTGAGCGCCCACCCGCGACCGATGCTCTTGTCGCCGTAGCGGTACCCGACGGCATACTCGACGACGTCGCCGCTCGTGCCGCGCGAGAGGCCGAGGCGGAGCGACATCCCGACGTTCACGGCGAGGCGGGCAGATTCGTCGCTGTACCACGCGCCACCATAGTCCACGAACGGCGCAAGCCCGACGTCCACGAGGCCGAGAAAATCTTCTTTGACGACGAACCGGTCCTCCATCGAAGCCCACACCATCCGGTTGCCGGTGAACGTGTGGGCCGAGTACAACCGCGGCCCGTTGTCGAACGTCCAGAGGTCGAACTCCCCGCCGGGATTTTCATTGCGCATCGCACCGGCTTCGGCGTGGACCAGCAGGCTTTGCGACTTCGACGCGAACTGCACTGCGGTCGCCTCGCCGGTGACGCGTCCGGAGTCGAGCCCCGCACCTCCGTACACTCCGTCCGCCGTGACACGCGCGATGCCGAAGCCGCCGCTCCACGACGTTCCCTTCTGTATCGCCGTCGCGAGCCCGACGCCGGCATGGTCCTGCCGGTAACCGAACGCGCGCGGCGCCGCCCAGACGCCGACGTTGAACCGGTCCGTGATGTCCGCATCTTCGCGCCGGCCGATCGAGTTGAGGTTCTCGACGACTCTCAGGTGCGGACGTCCCATGTCGAGGCCGAGGCCGATCGTGCCGAACACCGGCTGAGGCGGTGCCGTGAGTGAATCGGGCGAGTATCCCTCACGGCGCCAGGTCGCGGCGAGGAGCAGCCGCGTGTAGCCGGTGCTCGACGCCGTCGATGCGATGCCGCTCGTCACGGTGAAGCGCAGTGCCTGACGCTGTGGCCTGCCGACCTCGACACCGTCGCGGAAGACGAGCACGTGCTGGTTCGCCTCTTCGCCGTCGGTTGTCAGCGCACGCTTCGCGGCACTCTCGAAGAACGGGACGCCGTAGATCCAGTCCGCCTGCGTGCCGTCCGAACGGTCGAGGTATTCGGCGTTCGCGATGTCGTGGCGAACGAAGAGCGATGGGTGCGCGAACAGGAGTTCCGTTTCGTGGCGATCAGGCGTGACGCGGTAGTCCGCGCCGAGTGTCGTCGCCGTGCCCAGGAAGTTGCTTTCGATGAGCCCGGCTTCCCAGACGACGGATCCGTTGGCCGTGCCGTAGTTTGCCTGCGGCACCGTGGTCCAGCCGTCATCGGTCGTCACCACGGTCGCGAGGCGGCCGTCGACATGCGATGTGTCGACGCGCACCTGACGGAAAATGCCAAGTCGCCGCAGGGTGCGCTCGCTCTCGACGACGCGCGCCGAGTCGTATCGGTCACCCTGACTGATCAGCAGCGCGCGCCGGATCACCCACGGGCGTGTCGTGATGTGGAATGCGTCGCCCAGCTTCGCGAGGAAGTGCGGGGCGTTCTGGGCGCGGTCGAAGATGTTGTGCGCTGCGACGACGACGGTATCGATCGTCTGGGCTTCGACGGCGCGCGGAAGGAAGGCCGCCGCGGCGACGCACTGGGCGAAGACGGCGACGGCGAGCGCGGTGAGGCGGAGCGCCGGGCGGAGCGTCAAAGAAAGAGGGTCGGCGGTTGGGGAAATGCCGCCGAAACGGCGGAACGGGAAAGCTAAGGGGCGGTGGAGGGTGGGGGTAGCATGGAG
>JBIOHR010000115.1:0-11143 GCA_044449085.1 Gemmatimonadales bacterium
CCGAACGCGTACGACGGGCATGGGCGCGTGATCATGTTTGCGAACAACCCCGTTTACAGATGGCAGAACCATGGGGAGTTCAACATGATGTTCAACTCGATTTTGAACTGGAGTTATGTACCGCCGGCGCCGCCGATGACCGCGCCGGTGGTGACAGGACGCGGGGGGCGCGGCGCGCCCTGAAGATCGCGAGGGCAAGGAGAATACGGGGACGAGCGCGGGTGAGGGGCGGATAGGAAGGAGCAAGGTGAGAGGAGCGAGGTGACGTTCACTTCGGTTCTCTCGCCCTTGCTTGCTCCAATCGCGGCTTCAGCCTAACGCAGGGTTAGCCGGCGCGCGACGAACGCGCGAGCTCCGCTTGGCGCCGCTTCATCGATCGGTTTCTGCGCCAAGTCGAAATGGGCCCCGCCAGAAACCGGCTGCAAAGCATCGTCAGAACGAACAATCCGCTGCCTGACGCGAGCGACCAGCCGAGCAGGCGCACCAGAGTCCAAGGGGCAACCTCGCTGAGGACGACGGAGCTGCCGCCGAGCGCCAGGCTGCCAAACAACCAGCGGTACCAGCTGGCGGTCCTGCGTGACCGCCGACGGGGACCACCAGGAGCCGGGGGCGGCGGCGTCATCGTGCCAACCGCGGTCGGAGGTCGGCGCGACGGCGGTACGAGCTGTCCCTGCTCCTCAGCCTGCGGCTCGTATGAGTCAGTCACGATGGAAGTGAAAAGGTTGTCGGCATTCTAACGGATAGAGTTCAGCTGCGCGGTTCGCAGGCCGCACGCATTGATGCTATACCGTCGGCACGCGGCGCGCGAGACACCACTAGGTCAGCCCGCACCACGTCAGCCGCAACTCGTGGTTAGCCTGCTGTTCAGTCAGGCGCCAAGGCCCAATGCGTTGCAATGCAATCCACAGCGCGGCTATCGTTGTGCGACAGGTCCACAACTTCCCTCGAGGCTCATGAACGCCCTCCTCCTCGATCTTCGCCAGGCGCTGCGCGGGCTAAACAAGCGCCGAGGCTTCACCGTCGTCGCGGTTCTCACGCTTTCGCTCGCAATCGCCGCCACCACGACGGTCGTTGCGGTCGTCGACGCGACGATCATCCGGCCGCTCCCCTTTCCGGACGCGGGCCGCCTGGTCAACGTCGTGATGACGACGCCCGAAGGTGCGGACTTTTCGGCGTCTGAACCCGACTATCTCGACTTCGCTCACGACAATCGTACCTTCTCGAGTCTGGCGGCGTTCAAGCCGGCGGACGCCACGGTCGTCACCAACAACGAACCGCGCCGCGTCCACGCAGTCGCGGCGAGTCAGTCCTTCTTCGCAACGCTGGGCGAACGCCCGCTGCTCGGCCGGGCTTTCACGGTTGATGAGGATCTGCCGCGCACGACTTCGAACGTCGTGCTGCTGAGCAATGACCTGTGGCGTACGCGCTTTGGCGCCGACTCCTCGATCGTCGGCAAGACTGTGCTGTTCGACGGAGTGGCGACGCAGGTCATCGGCGTGATGCGGCCGGGCTTTCACTTTCCGCAGGCCGACGCGTTCGTTCCGCTTCACGCGGGCACGAGTACGGATCGCGGCGACCACTGGTTGTCGCTCGTCGGGCGGCTTCGCAGCGGGACGTCCATCGCTGTCGCCGCGGCGGACATCGCGCGCATCGCGCGCAACATCGCCGGGACGACTCCGGCGAGCAAGGGCTGGAGCGCGCGCCTGGAGGCGCTCAGCCATTCCATCGTCGATGATACGTTCCGCCGTGCCGGATGGGTCATGCTCGCCGCGACCGGGCTGCTGCTCCTGCTTGCATGCGCGAACGTGGCCAACCTCCTGCTCGCCCGCGGGACCGAGCGTCAGGCGGAGATGGGCGTTCGCGCCGCGCTGGGCGCGGGGCGCTCGCGCCTCATCCGCCTCTGCCTGACGGAGAGCGCCATCATCGTTGCCGCGGCGACCGCGCTCGGTATCGCGGCTGCCGAGTGGGCGGAACAGGCGATCCATGCGATTGGCGCGAACGGCATACCGCGCTTGGAGCAGGTCGCCATCGACGGGCGCATCATCGCGATTGCCGTCGCGATGAGCGTGGTCACGACGTTCGTGTGCGGAATATTTCCCGCCCTTCGCGCTGCCAGCATCGATCCCGCTGCGACACTCGGCGATGGCGTGCGGGCGGGCGTGTCGCGGCGCACGCGCCGCGTTCGCGACGGGCTCGTCGTGCTGCAGGTGGCGACGTCACTGATGCTGCTGATAGGCGCGGGACTTCTGCTGCGCAGCTTCGACAAGCTGTCTACCGTCGATGCCGGCTTCGACGCCGAGCACGTGCTCGCGGTCAATCTGCAACTGCCGCTGCAGAAATACGACGAGGAGCGCCAGGCAATCTTCTTCGTTCGCCTGGCTGCGCGAGTGCAGGCTGTGCCAGGCGTCCGCGCCGTCGGCGCAACATCAGTTGATCCGCTCAGCGGCTGGAATCTGATGAACGACGTGACGCCGGAGGAGCGCGCGGCCGCGACGTCGGCGGCGGGTTTTATGCAGGCGGCGTGGCGCAGCGTGACGCCGGATTACTTCGCGGCGATGGGCATCGCGACGCTGCGTGGGCGGGTGTTCTCGGCCGACGACGCGTACAACGGGCCGCGCCTGGCCGTGGTGTCGCGGAGCTTCGCGGAGAAGATGTGGCCCAATGAGGATCCCGTCGGCAAGCGCTTCTACTGGGGCGGTACGACTGGGAGGACGCGCACGGTGATCGGGGTAGTGAACGACGTTCGCGACGTCGCGCCACAGACAGTGCCTGTTCCGACGCTGTATCTCGCGAACAATCAGGTGCCGATGCCGGGCATGACGGTGGTCGTGCGCATCGCGGGCGCTCCGCTCGCGCTCGCGAACTCACTGCGCGATGCCGTGCATTCGCTCGACCCCTTGCTCTCAGTCGAGGACATTCATCCACTGCGGCGCAACCGGGTCGATGCTCTGACGGGCGCACGCTTCAATCTCACGCTGATGGCCGTGTTCGCGGCGCTCGCGCTGGTGCTCGCAGCGAGCGGGCTCTATGCGGTGGTCGCGTTCGGTGTCGTGCAGCGCCGTCGTGAGATCGGCATTCGGCTCGCGCTGGGTGCGCAACCGAGCGCTGTCGTCGGGTTCTTTCTGCGCTCCGGCGCGCGGTTGATCGGGCTGGGTACGGTGGTCGGGCTCGCCGGCGCATTGCTTGCCGCGAAGTTCATGGCCGGACTCCTCTACGGTGTGGTGCCGGATGATGCGGTGACGTTCGCCAGCGTCACCGTGGTGCTTGTAGTCGTCGCGCTCGTAGCATCGTATGTCCCGGCACGGCGTGCGTCTCACGTCATGCCGACGGAAGTATTGCGGGCCGACTGAGTTCCGACGCAGCGCCATGCCTGCACGCCCGGAAGATGTGCGGATGCTGGCCGGGCGCTTCGGGCGATGCGAGTATGACCGCTGGAGACAATTAGGTGGTCACGCTATCCCGCATCGCGAGTAGAAATGCCGCGACACTGCGATCAGAGCAAGCATGGCTTGGCGGGCTGGCCCCGCCAGCGCTGGACCGGTACGATTCCCCGATGACCTCCTCCCATTTTCGCCGGGCACTTCTGGCGAGCCTCGCCTCGGCGCAGCTCGTCCACGCCCAAGCCCGCAAGCCCGCGCTCTCCCCCGCCGACATCGATGACATCTCCCGCCTCGTCATGCTCGAGGATCATCGGGATTTCGACTCCACCGATCTCTCGCGCATTCTTGCATCGAACCACCCTGAAGTCCGCCGCCGCGCCGCGCTGTCTATTGGCCGCATTGCAGACAAGCGCGGCTATGCCCTGCTCCGCGCAAAACCGCTCGACTCCGACACCGCCGTCGCCGCAACAGAAGTCTTTGCCGCCGGTCAGCTGAAGGACTCGACGACAGTTCCGTGGTTCGATTCCCTGCTCGCTGCGCCAAGACTGGCGCCAACATCCCGCGCCGAGGCCGCAACGGCGCTCGGCAAGATCAAGACGGCCTCTGCCCGCGATGCGCTCGCGCGCTTTCTCAGTTCGGCGACCGAAAGCAAGCTCACCGATCAGGCGATCGGCGAGGCACTCTTCTCCATCGGCCGCTGCAACACCCGTGGCGATCTCGCGCCGATCATCCGCTTCACGAATTCATCCAACGCTGAAATCCGCTGGCGCGCCACGTGGGCGCTGTTCCGTCCGCGCGACCCCGCGGCAATCACAACGCTGCTGACGCTCGCGCGCGACAAATCGCCTGACACGCGACTGTGGGCGGTTCGCGCCCTCTCACGCCCGATGGTCGACTCAGCCGGCAAGAGCGGAGAAGCGGAGAAGATCGTCCTCGCAGCGCTCAATGACTCGGATCGCCGCGTGCGCACGGAAGCCATCCGCGCCGTGGGCACGTACAGCGACTCCGTTGCAGTCGCCGCGATGAACGAAGCGAAAGCGTCGCCCGACTGGTGGATTTCCTCGAGCGCGGAAGAAGGGCTCGCCCGTTTGAATCCTCCGCCACCGCCAGCCGGCGGGCGCCAGGGCGGCGGTGGGCGTGGCGGCCGCGGCCAGCGCCCTGCTCCGCCGCCGAACACACGACCACTCTCCGACTACAAGGCTCTCGTCGAGCGATGGGTGGTGCCCGATTACAACGGCGCGCCGCGCCCGACGGCCGAGTGGGTCACGCCGCGCGGCACGATCACGATCGAGCTCTACCCCGGTGATGCGCCGCTGGGCACGGAAGAATTCGTTCGCATCGTGGAATCGGGCGCGATCGTCGGCACGAAGTTCACCCGCGTCGTGCCGGATTTCGTCGATCAGCAGCAGACCGTGCCCGGTGCGCATCGCCTGCGCGATGAAGTCACGCGCCGCGGGCTGACACGCGCCAACGTTGCATGGGCCTCAGCGGGACTCGACACGGGCACGCCCGGCTACACACTGGCGAACGCGGTCCAGCCGCACAACGAGGGCGACTTTACCACGCTCGGCCGAGTGATCAAGGGGCTGGACGTAATGGATCGCATTCAGCTGAACGACCCGATCACCGCGACCAGAATGACCCGACCGTAAGGAATTTCGCTCGCAGCTCACAGGTCAAGCACACAGCGCATTGCTCGGGAGGGTCATGGCTCGCTTTTCAAGGCTTGAAGCTTGAAAGGACGAGCTATGACCCTCCCGAGCAATGCGCCCTAAGCTTGAGCGCTGAACGCTGAACTCACAACGCGCTCGCACGGACCATGCGGATTCCACATATCGGAACGATCCGCGATGTTCCATTCGTCTGGAACTTCACCGTCACCTTCGCCTTCCCCGCGACAAGCCCGACCGGCACTGCATACTGCGCCGGATAAAATCCGGACGCATTCTCGTTTGGCGTGTAGCTGCCGATCTTCGTGCCGTCCACCAGAATGTCGAAGTCCGCGAGCAATGCCGGCAGCCCCACTTCATTGAAGTACGTCACGATCACCGCCATCGGCGCGTTCGCATCGACCGGGAGATCGAACGAGAACCATCCCGTGCCACCGCGGCTCCCGCGCCCGCCGGTGCGCCCGGCCTGACGTTCGGCCGGATCGCTCTGATAGTTGTAGTCGCGCTCCGGCTGCATCTCGCCGGGCTGCACGAACGCGACCGTCGCCGCCTCGAGTCTCCGCGCACGTTCGCGCTCCGCCGCCATCGCCGCGCCGCGCGCGTCGAAGTCGGCCGGTGTGAGCACGTCGAAGTACACGCTGTAGCTGCGCTCCTGCGTCCGGTAGAACGGTGCGAGTGATACATCACCCGCCGCGCCGGGCTGGCCGAGCACGCGCGCCACGTTCTGCGCCTTGAAATCGCCTTGCTGCGTGCCGCGCTGCACGACCCATGAGCCGAGCGGCTTGTCCTCCACCACCAGCACGGGAACCGGCGGCGGTGGCGGCGCGTTGCGGCGTCCCTCGCGGCGCGGACCATCGTCGCCCGCAAGGACCAATGGTCCCCACATGATTGCCGCAACAGTGCGATCGTCCGGCGTGGCGTCGAGCCAGAGCGACTTCGGCATCGTGACTTCAACCGTGTCGCCGCTGTGCCACATCCGCCCGAGCTCGACGTACGAGCTCGCCTGTTTCGCCTCCATCCCGGGTGCCCCGCCTCGTCCGCCTGCGGCGGGATCGCGCAAACTCGCGAGCGTCGGCTGCGGGACGACAGAGCCATTCACTTTGATCACAAATGCGTCGCCGGCCCACACGGGCCGGCGCACCGCGAGCGTGAACTGCTTGGGCGAGGGAAGCGCGAGCGTCATCTTCGCGTCGTCACCGTCGGGGAATCCTGTCTCCATCGTGAGCTTCACGCCCGCCGTTGTGAACTGCGCCACGGACGGCGCGTAGAGATTCACCCAGAGCGTGTCCGGCGATTCGTAGTACACGCCGTAGCCGTGCAGGGCGTGGTTTTCCATTCCCGTGCCAACGCAGCAGGTGAAGCTGCGCAGCATGTCCTGATACTCCTGCTGCTCGCCGCGGCCGACGGGCACCATGTATGACGTAGCACCGTTCGACGGATCGATCGACGCAAGAACGTGGTTGAACAGCGCGCGCTCCTGGAAATCCGCGTAGTTCGCGTCCGGGCGCAGCGAGAACAGCCGCCGCGTGAGCTTGAGCATGTTGTACACGTTGCACGACTCGCACGCGCGGCCGTCCACGCGATGCGCGAGCTCGTCAGGCGGGCCGAAATACTCCGAGAGTCCGTGGCCGCCGGTCGCGTAGCTGTGATGCTGCGTCACGCGATCCCAGAAAAACGACGACGCGAGAATGTCACTCGTGTCGCCCACGTACCCGTACCGCGCCGCCGAGCCGACGAGCTTGGGAATCTGGCAGTTGCCGTGCTTGCCCGAGAGGTTGTCCTGGTGGCGCTTGAGCGGATCGGTGAACGCGTGATGCTCGAAACGATACGAGAGCTTCAGCCAGCGTTTGTCGCCCGTATCCGCGTAGAGATCGGCGAGCACTTCGTTCATTCCGCCGTGCTCGGTGTCGAGCATCTTTTGCACCATTACATCGGACAGCGGCGCGATCACGCCTTCGGCCCACGTCGCGTACTTCACGCTCATACCGAGCGCGGTCTTGTTTCCGGCGTGACGATATGCGTCGCGCAGGCCGGCGTAGGTCTTGTGCAGCGTGTACCACGGCGACCAGAGGCCGTTGAGGTCGAACCCGCCGGAGCGGATGTCACCCTTGGAGACTTTCGCGAACGCTTCGCGGCCGCCTTCGAGCGCGCCAAGGTAGCCGTCGCCGTTCTTGTCCTGCACGATCTCCAGTTCGCCAATCATGTAATCGGCGCGCTGCTTGAAACGCTCGTCGCCGGTCGCGAGGTACATGAGGCTCACGGCGGAGAGATGGTGCCCCGCGATATGCCCCGTGAGATTCCGCCCGCCGCCGTCCCATCCGCCATACGGCTCCGCCTTCTGCGGCAGCCCGGCGCGAATGCGGTAGTACGCAAGCATCCGGTCGGGTTCGAGCGAAAGCAGGTACTTGGCGGTGACATCCTGCGCGACCTTGAGCGGACCGCCCGTGAGGCGCACGCGGTTCAGCGGAACCGGATGCGCCTGCACTATCTTCTCCTCGAACATGTGCACGGCGGGATCTTCACGGATCCCATGCTCGTTGAACGGCATGGCTGCCGCGTCGCGCGCGGCAAGCGTCAGCGCGGCGGCAACGGAGCCGGCGGCGGTGCGCTGGAGAAAATCGCGTCGTGAGGTCGTCATGACCTCAATCTGTATGGGTCAGTCTTCGATGTGCAACACGAGCGTGGCGGCGGGGCCACGCGGGTCCACGGAGATGTCCGCGAGAGTGGACACGATGGCTGCGCAGCCGAGCGGGACGAGGCGCGCGCGGTCATACGTGGTCGCGACGCCGATCACGCGCATCCCCGCGGCGAGTCCGGCCTTGATTCCCGCGGGCGCGTCTTCCAGCACCACGCATTCGTCGGGCCGACGCCCGAGCAGCCGCGCGCCCATCAGGTAGCCTTCGGGGTCGGGTTTGCCGCGCCCGACGGATTCGCCGGAGACGATCGTGCGAGGCAAAGGCACCCGCGCCGCGGCGAGGCGCATCGCCGCGAGATCGCGTCCGGCCGACGTGACGAGCGCCCAGTCTTGCGGGGCAAGCGACCTGACGAGCCGCCCCGCACCGGGGATTTCGACGATCCCCTCGAGATCGCGCTCCTCCTCCGCGTCGAGCCACGCGACTTCTTCGGCGAGATCCAGGTGCGGCGCGACATCTCTCACCGTGTCGCTCGTTTTCTGCCCGTGCGGCAAGTCCCGCATGGCTTCGCGGTCGAGCCCGCGCCGCGCGGCCCAGCGCTGCAGGACGCGCTCGATGACCGCCTTGGAGTTGACGAGCACGCCGTCCATGTCGAATAGAAGTGCCGCAGCCCGCAGCGTGATCAATCGGTACGCAGCGCGATCATGGGGTCGGAGGCAGCCGCGCGTCTGGCGGGCAGGTAGCTCGAAACGAGCGCGATGCACAGGAAGAGCGCCGACATGCCGACAAATGTAAGCAAGTCGAGCGGGCTCACGCTGAACAGGAAGCTCGCCATGAGACGCGTCGCCGCCACCGCGAGCACGAGTCCGATCGCGACTCCGGCGGCCGCGAGCCGCATCCCTTCGCGCACGACCATGCCGAGGACGTCCGAGTGGCGGGCGCCAAGCGCGACCCGAATGCCGATCTCCCGCACCCGGCGGCTCACGGAGTAGGAGATCACTCCGTAGAGGCCGACCGTCGCCATGAGGAGACCAATCGCACCGAGCGCGCCGGTGACGATCGCGGCCACGCGCTGCGGGACGAGCACGACGGCGTTGGCGTGCCTGAGCGATGACATGACGGGGCGCGGCAGCGCCGGATCGATGGACCGGACGGCTGCTGCGATGGCGTCGGCTGCCTCCTGTTGCGTCAGCGTTGAGCGTACGAGAAGCACCTGCCACGGCGTCCAATCCTGCGCGAAGGCAAAGTAGACAAATGGCGTAGCGGGTTCGGTGAGGCTGGAATACTTCGCGTCGCGCGCGACGCCGATCACGCGCACGCGCCCGTTTGCCGTGGCAAAAGTGCGCCCGATGGCGTCCTCGCCCGGCCAGAGCAGCTTCGCGAGCGTTTCGTTGACGACCGCGACGCGCGCGGAGTGCCCGTCGTCCGTGAGGGCGATCGGTGCGCCGCGCACGATGGGAATGTGCAACGCCGCAAAATATCCCGCGTCAACCGTCGTTTCGCGCGCGCTGATGCCCGGCGCAGCTGCGTCGCCTGCCGGGCTGCCACCCGCATCGTCGAGCCGAATCTTGATGCCCGATCCGTTTTCGAACGCAAGCGGCGTGAACCCGGCATATGAGACGGCGGACACGCCGGCCGTCGCCTGAAGCCGCTCTCGCAGTCTCCCGTAGAACGCACGCCCCGTCGTCGTGTCGTAGCCGAAGGCTTCGGTGTTGAACGACGCCACCGTGACGCCCGACGGGTCGAAGCCGGGGTCCACCTGATTGGCACGATCCAGGGCGCGAAGAAAAAGCCCCGCCGCAACGAGCAGCACCAGCGAGAGCGCCAGCTGGCCCACGACGAGGGCATTTGCCATTCGCGTGCGGCGCCCACCCGACGGCGAGTCCTCGCGAATGCGCTTTGCGATATCTGCGCGCGCCGCCTGCAGGGCGGGCGCCAGCCCGAACGCGACGCCGGCCGCGAGCGCAACGATCAGCGCGAACGCGATCACGCGATAGTCCGGTGCAAGATCGAGCGAGATTTCCGCGGGGAGCGGAAGCTGCTCGAGCGCGCGCGTTGCGACGAGGGCGATCGCAACGCCCCCGGCCGCGCCGAGAAAGAACAGCACGAGGCTCTCGGTCAACAGCTGCCGAACGAGTCGCCCGCGCGCGGCGCCGAGCGCGGCGCGCACCGCCATTTCGCGCCGGCGTGCGATCGCACGTGCAGAAAGCATGCCGGCGACGTTCACGCTGGCGATCAGCAGCACGAGCGCGGACGCGCCGAGCAGCAGGAAGAAAAATCCGACGATCGCCCTGGTGGCATCTTCGGGAAGGCCACTCAGCGGAACGAGCCGCGCCTCCACATAATCCTTCGCCCATTTCATCGGTTCCACGCCGGACGCGACGCGCGCCGCGGTGAGCGCCGAAACCTCCTGGCGCGCCGATTCCCTGCTGACCCCCGTTTTCAGCCGCGCGACCAGTTTGAGCGAAATGTCGCTGGGATCATCAAGCGCGTGCCCGGGCCTCAGCTGCCGCTGCATCATCACGGGCACCCACGCGTCGGTCTTGAGCGGGATGTACACGCCGCGGAACACCGCCGGCGCAACGCCGATGACCGTGAAACGATGCCCGTTGACCAGTATCTCACGGCCGAGGACGGTGCTGTCCCCGCCGAACGCCGCCCGCCAGAACCCGTGCGAGATCACGGCGACCGGATGCGCGAGCTCGGTCGCGCCTTCGTCAGCCGTGAAGAAGCGCCCGAGCTCGGGGCGGACGCCGAGCACGCTGAAATAATTTCCGGTGACAATGTTGCCGTACGCGACGTATCCGGCGCCGCCGGACGAGATGGTGAGCGCGATGTTGTTCCACGCCGCGATCCCGTCGAACGACCGCGTCTGGTCGCGAAGCTGCGTATAGTACGAATATGACGCGGTCATGCCATCGGTGCCGTTGCGATGCTTGCGGTCGATGCTATAGAGCTGGGCCGTATTCGACGCGCCGGGGAGCGGCCGCAGGAGCATCGCATTGGTCGCGCTGAATATCGTGGTGACCGCCCCCGTGCCGAGTGCCACGAGCAATACGGTGACCGCCGCGAACACGGGACTCTTCCGGAGCATCCGGGCGGCGTAGCGCAGGTCGGCGAAGAATGATTCCACCGATGCTTCCCAGCCGGCGGCGCGCACGTCCTGGCGCACGCGTGTGGCGTTGCCAATCTCGAGCAGGGCCGCCCGGCGGGCGGCGTCCGGCGGAAGGCCGGCCATGGTATTCGCGGCGGTCGCCTGCTCCACGTAATGGTTGAGTTCGTCGGAGAGGTCGCGATCCGCGGCCGACCGGTTCGCGAGACGGCGGACACCGCGGGTGAGGTGACGCCAGACGGACATCCGGTCAGCCCTCGGCTTTGAGCAGTCGCGCCACAGCCGACGCCCGGCGCGTCCAGTCGGCCGTCTCGACCTCGAGGTGCCGGCGGCCTGCGCGCGTCAGCG
>JBIOHR010000116.1:0-11122 GCA_044449085.1 Gemmatimonadales bacterium
GGAGGAAGTTCCGCTTCCCGCACCCCGCCCCGGCCTCCCGCATCAGCAGGAGTCCGCCGCGCATCCCGCATCCACAGTCCTACGGCAGTGCGAACGCCACGAGCTCCGACGGCAACTGCGTCCGCGCGTCATCCACCCAGAACGCGATATACTGCTTCCCGCCGATTTCGTACGTCATCGGTACGCTGCTGACCGATCCGGGCAGCGTCCCGCTCCACAGCACCTCGCCGGTTTTTTTGTCCAGCGCGCGCAACACCGGCGCGCCGCCCCACCCTTCCGCGGCGAAGAGCAGGGTCTTGGTCACCAGCACCACGGGCCGGGCGAATCCGCCAGTGACAGGAATCGTCAGTCCCTTCAGCGCCGGATTGTTCTTCACACGATCCGGCGTGTCTCCGCTCGGAATCTGCCAGAGGAAATCGCCGCGGTTGAGGTCGATCGCGGTGATCCGGCTGTAAGGCGGCTTGAGCAGCGGAAGGCCCTGCACGTTCGGCGGGCCGCCCCCGAGGTTCACGACATTCATGTCTGAGTGCGCGGAATCGCGTGCCATCGCGAGGACGCTCGGCGCGGTGTGCGATCCCACATACACGATGCCCGTTTCGGGATCGACGGCGCCGCCTTCCCAGTCCGCACCGCCGAGCGAGCCGGGGAGCGAGAGCAGGCCCTTGGTGCCGTCCGCCGCATGCAGCAGCGTTGCCGGGGTGAAGAGCGGGCCGACGTGATACGCCTTGATGACCTCGAGTGCCTGCGCGTGCAGTTCCGGCGTGAAGTCGATCAGATCGTCTGCAGAAACGCCCTGACGATCGTAGGCCGGCGGCTTGGTGGGGAACGGCTGCGTGAGCGCGGCGCGTTCGCCGGGAATGTCCGAGGCCGGCACTGGTTTCTCGACCATCGGCCAGACTGGCTTGCCGGTCACGCGATCAAACACATACGCGAACGACTGCTTGGTGAGCTGAACCACCGCCTGGATCTTCCTGCCATCAACGGTGATGTCCGCGAGAATCGGCGCGGTTGGCGGATCGTAGTCCCAGATGTCGTGGTGGACGATCTGGTAGTGCCATATGCGCTTGCCGGTGCGGATGTCGACGCAGACGAGCGATGTCGAAAAGAGATTGTTCCCGGGACGATGGCCGCCGTAGTAGTCGCCGGTGGCGGCTTCGACCGGGAGGTAGAGCCAGCCGCGCGCGGGGTCGAGCGTGAGCGGCGCCCACGCGCCGGTGTTCCCTGTGTACTTCCACGAGTCGTTCTCCCACGTATCGACGCCGAACTCGCCGGCGGTGGGGATCGTGTTGAAGCGCCAGCGCAGCTTTCCGGTGCGCGCGTCGATCGCGAGGATGCGGCCCGGGACGTTCTTATACGATACGGGGCGAGAACCCACTTCGAGCGCAGGGCCGATCACGAGGACATCGTCGAACACGAGCGGCGGCGAGCTCGACCCGATGACCGCTTTGTCCGGGTCGAGCGGAACGCCGATCTGCATCTTGAGGTCCACGGCACCATCGGTCCCGAACCCGGGGATCATCGCGCCGGTCTTCGCGTCGAGCGCGATGAGGCGGTAGCCGGGCGTGACGACGAAAATCCTCTCCTCCGTTCCGTCAGTCCAGTAACTCACGCCGCGCCCTGACCCGCGGCGCGGCGCGACCGCCGCGCGCACCGCTTCGTCCTGGTGCCACCGCCACTTTTGCTTTCCGGTCGCGGCATCGGCCGCCACCACGTCGCGGTTGAGCGCCGTCGTGAAATACAATGTGCCGTGCACCATGAGCGGCGTGCTCTCGTTTTTCGATTCGCGCGGCGCCACGCCGCTGTCGGGGCGCCAGGTGAAGGCGAGCGCGAGCTTGGCGACGTTGGTGCGGTCCACCTGGCTCAGCGGTGAATAGCGTGAACTCCCGAGGTCGCGGTTGTAGTTGCGCCACTCGCCCGGCGGGTCGGTGGGCGCACCGTTCGACTGCGCGGCGAGCGGTGCGGCCGTGAGCAACGCAACTCCGAAGAGACTGCGGGCCATCGGCATTAGGCGGCTGGTCATTGCGCTTCCAGATGAAAGGTCAGATCACACGTCTTCGGTCTTCGGTCTTCGGTCTTCGGTCTATGGTTCATGGTCTAAGGTCTGTCGTCTTGGGTCTTTGGTCCTCGACGGTCCTGAACACGCCGGCGAGGACGCCGAGCACAACGTAGTCGTCGCCGGGGCCGAGTTCGAGGTCTTCACCCTGGCCGGGTGCGGCGAGCAGCAGCGTTGCGCCCTTGCGGGTCATCGCGCGCACGACGACGGCCGCCGCCGTGCGTACGACCGCCACGTCACCGTCGCGCGCGCGCGCCGAGGGCTGCACGAGCATGAAGTCGCCAATGCGCACGCCGTGATCCGGCGCATCTTCGTACGCGGCGCGGACGAGGAACGAATCGTCAGCCGCCACGAGGCGGCGGTCGAGCGTGAGATGATCGGTCGTGCGGAGTTCGGGAGGTGCGCCATCCACGTGCATCACGGGCACCGGAACGGTGCCGCTCCCTCCGGCGAACCCGACGATCGTCACACCGCGCGACCTGCCGGCCTCGCGCTCGACGTAGCCCTTCTTCTCGAGCGAGCCGAGCAGGTCGGCCACCGACTTGGTCGACGGAATGCGCAGCTGCTTCGCGATCTCGCGTACGCTCGGCTGGAAGGTGTGCTCCGAGAGGAAGTCGAGCAGGAAATGGTACACGTCCTGCTCGACCGGCGAGAGCGGTGCGCGGTTCACGTGGTGAGCGCCGCCGCCTCGGCGAGGCGTTTCATCGAGACCTCGCGGCCCAGCTGCGCGAGCACCTCGAATATCCCGGGGCTGACCGTGCTCGCCGTGAGCGCGACGCGCATCGGCTGGAAGACCTTCCCGGCGGCGATACCGTGCCGCTCGGCGACGGCGCGCAGGGCCGGCTCCATCGCTTCAGGCGTCCATGCAGGGAGCCGGCCGAGCGCCGCGGCCGCCTCGCCGAGCACCGCTTTCGTCATGGCGGCGTCCTTGCGCAGGTGCGACTCCACGAGTGCCGGGTCGATCGTGAAGGGAAGTGCGGTGAAGTAAGGGCGCGCGAGCCGTGCCAGGTCATCCAGCGTGCGGCAGCGCTCCTTCACGAAGTCGAGAAGCCTGTAGAACTCCGGCGACGTCGCGAATGCGTCGCCGGGGTTGAGCAGGCCTTCGCGCGCGAAGGTCGCAAGCGCGAGTGGCGCAAGCGCCTCACCCGGGAGCCGGGAGAGATGCTGGCCGTTCATCCAGTCGAGCTTCTTGGTGTCGAACACCGCGGCTTTGCGCAGCAGTCCCTTCTCGGAAAAGAGCTGCACCATTTCGTCCATGGACATCACTTCGCGGTCGCCGCCCGGGCTCCAGCCGAGGAGGACGAGGAAGTTGTTCATCGCCTGCGGGAGGATGCCGAGGTGCTGATAGTCGCTGACCGCGGTTGCGCCATGGCGCTTGGACAGTTTTTTCCCGTCCAGCCCGTGGATCATCGGAAAGTGCGCGAACCGCGGGAGTTCCGCGCCGAGCGCGCGGTACAGCAGGATCTGCTTGGGCGTGTTCGAGATGTGGTCGTCGCCGCGCATCACGTGCGTGATGCGCATGGCGATGTCGTCGGAAACGACCGCCATGTTGTAGATCGGCGTGCCGTCCGAACGGAGGATGACGAAGTCCTCGATGTCCTTGTTGGGAAAACTGATCGTCTCGTGGACGATGTCGTCCCAGGAGGTGTCGCCGTCGGGAATGCGGAACCGGATGACGAACGGCACACCCGCGGCGACGCGGCGCGCGACTTCTTCGGGCGCGAGGCGGTCGCAGCGCCGGTCGTACTTGAAGGCATCCTTGCTCGCGGCGGCGAGCTTGCGCCGCTGCTCGAGTTCGTCAGGCGTGCAGAAGCAGCGGTACGCCGCGCCGGCGTCGAGCAGGCGGCGCGAATCGGCCTGGTGGCGCGGAAGGTTGGCGCCCTGATAGACGACCGCTTCGTCCCAGTGCAGCCCAAGCCAGTTGAGCCCGTCGAAAATCGCGCGGGTGGATTCGTCGGTGCTCCGTGCCTTGTCGGTGTCCTCGATGCGCAACAGGAACTGGCCGCCGTGCTGACGGGCGTAGAGCCAGTTGAAAAGTGCGGTGCGCGCGCCGCCTACGTGGAGGTACCCGGTGGGGCTCGGCGCAAATCTTACTCGGACTGACATGTCGACGCGGTGCGGATTGCGGAAGTGGAACGCGGAATGCGGAACTTCGACCCACTGCGGAATGCGGAACTTCGACCCGCTGCGGAGTGCGGAATTGGGACCCACTGCGGAGTGCGGAAGAGGAGCGCGGGACGCGGGAACCAACGGAAACGGGAGACGAAGCTGCCGTCTCCCGCCGATCGGTCCTCGGTCTTCGGTCCTCGGTCTTGAGTCCAGCGACGGAGCGGGAGGGATTCGAACCCTCGATACAGGTTGACCCCGTATGCCGGTTTAGCAAACCGGTGCCTTCAGCCTCTCGGCCACCGCTCCCCGTACCTGGTGCCATCTCGAACGAGCGTAACTTAGCGCGGTGGCCCGAATCCTGCACCTCAAGCCGATCGAACCGCGGCCGGAGGTTTGCGCCGGTCGCTCGACTCCCGAACCCGCGGCACTGCACGCGGGTATCAGGATCACGGCATGGTCATGCGGGAGGACAGCATGCAGGACGCAACGATGCACGAGACGAAGGCTCGCGAGGCCGCGCAGGTATTTGGTCCTTCACGGTGGTGGAGCGCGGCCGCGAGACAGCGCTTCATCGAAGCGATGGAACCCGCCCTCGCCCTCCGCCACCCGAATCTGGTCAGCACGCTGGCGGTCCACGAGCGTGGCGATACGGTCGTCATCGTCACCGAAAGTGTGACCGGCGTCACGCTCGAGTCGGTTCTCGCGGCCGAACCGGTGCAATCCATCCATGCCATCGCGTCCATCCTGACGCAGGTCGCGACGGCGCTCGACCACGCGCACGCCGCCGGGGTGGCGCACGGGGCGATCTGCTCCTCGTCCGTGATCATCGACGAGAACGGCGACGCGATCGTTGCCGACACCGGAGTGGCTGCGGCGATCGCAGCCGCTGGGGTGCACGGAGATTTCGGCGATGCTGCGTCGCCCGCGTACGCGAGCCCGGAGCTGCTTCGCGGGGAACGTCCGTCGCCCGATTCGGACCAGTACGCGCTCGGTGCGCTTGCGTACGAGATGCTCGCCGGTCGTGGCCCGCTCGACACGTCGGCCGGCTGGCTCCGCAGGATGCAACTCCGCCTGCACCCGGATTCGATGGAATTTTCCTCGATGGACGTTCCCGAAGAGTGGTCACGGGCGGTGAAACGGATGCTCGAGAAGAGGCCGGGGAATCGCTTTCCGTCGATCGCTGATGCCGTGCGTGTTTTCGTCCGGGCGGGCGATGACCAGGACCAGCGGTTCCGCGGACCACTCGGATGGATCGTAAAGCAACAACTGTCGGGGGCCATGCCGCTGGAGGACGACGCGCGCGACTCGGAGGCGGCCGCCTCTCCCTTCGCGTCCATCGACGCGCCGATCGTGGACTTGATGGAGCAGCGCCTGCGCGACGCGGTGCGCCGGCAGGCGCCCCGGATCGTCTCGCGCGCCGTCACGGGACGGCGACGCACGCTCGTCATCGCGGCGGGCGTGGCAGTGGTCGGCGCGGTGGCGTGGTCGCGGATTCCGCCTTCGACGGCTGCCCGGCTGAGGACGACGGCGGAGCTGGAGATGTCGCAGATCGGAAGTCCGCGAACCCCGGGGAGCGCGATGACCGCCGCGCCGCCCGCAGACTTTGCTTCCGACCCGGTACCGGCCGCGCGTCAGCCGACCGAGTCGTTGCCGCCCGAGCCGCACGGCGCCGCTGTAACACCGACTCCGCCGGTGGCGCACCGCGCTGTTGTGACACCGCCTCCGCCTGTCGCACACCGCGCGGCGGTTGCGCGTCCGCAGCGGCGCCCGAAAATCATCGCGCCGACGAGTCCGTCGCCCGGGCAATCGGCGGCCACACATACGCTCAACGTCGAGGCTCGCCCGCGCCCAGTCATAGAGTCGTCCAAACCAAACGCTCCTTCGCAGCCACCTGTGACCGTGGACGCGACACCGATTGGCGGATTGCCCGCGGCCCCGCCGGCGGCGTCAGCGGCATCGTCATCGTCATCGCAAGCTTCATCGCCTCCGTCAACGGTGCCGCCCGCATCGGTGCCGGCTCCGGCTCCGGCTCGCGCTCCGGCTCCGGCATCAGCGGTGCCTGCGTCGCCAGCAGTTCTCTCTGCGACCGCCGCCAGCACCGCCGCGCGCCAAGTCGTCGATCAAATACGAACCTCGAGCGTACACGCGCTCAGCGCGTCGATGGTTTCGTCGCGCATCAACGAAGCCTTCCTCGACTGGCTCGACCGGCGTCCGGTCAATCTCGAGGTGGGAACACCGTCGGCGCCGCGCGTGACGCCGACACCGGACGGCGGTGCGCAGGTGCGATACGTCCTGCCCATCACATGGACGCATGCCTCGGGAGCGCGCCCGACCCGTGCGGCGACGGTCGTGGCGACCGTGCGCCCGTCGGCGGATGGCGCAACACTCGTCAGCTGGACTCTCGCGCAGCCGTTCCAGCCGTAGGCGGCGCTCAGAGGCCCAGGCTGAGGCCGATCTTGAGCGCGTAGCCGGGCATCGTGCCGAAGCTGTAGGGCTGGCCGTTCGCGGTGATCGTCGTGTGCCCGAACTGCTGCACGAGCACTGCGGCACCGACGTCGAGGTTCACGCTGCGGCCGAGCGCGTAGCCGAACCCGACACCCGCGCCCGCCGCGAAGCCATAGCTGGCGTCGACGACGTTGCTCGACTGCCGCAGCGCGGCAAAGCGCGCCGACAAATACGGGAAGAATCGCTCGCTCGACAGCGCAAACGCGTAGCGCGGCTCGAGGAACACGCCCGCCACGTCGAACCGCTGGCCGGCGCCGAACGAGTGATGCGTGTACTGAGCACCGATGCCGACGGAGAGTACGCCTCCGTCCGACGCGAGCACGCGATTGAGTCTGACCTGCGCCTCTGCGCCCGCTCCGAACTGCAGCGTGTCCTTGAACGTGATCGCGCCGGCAAGGCCCGAGACTTGCAACGAAACAGCTTGTGCGGACTGCGCCGCACCAGGAGCGGCGCAGAGGAGACCCAGACCAATCGCAACGAAGCAGGCGCGACTCGTGTACGGCATCGTTCCCCTCCAGAGAGCGTTGAACTTCGACGCGGGAGACAAGATCGTGAAGACGAACTCATGTGCAACCATCAATAGTCCATTTGTCCACGCGAAACGCGTGCCGCCGGGCGCCGTCGTCGTGCTGCTTCTCCTCGGTGCATGCGCGGTGGGTGGCGCCAAGATCGTCGGACCGCCGGACGCCGCCACACCGGGCACGCCGGGCACGCCGGGCACGCCGGGCGCACCGGGCACTGGGGGGGCGCTGTCTCGCATCGTAGTCAGCGCGGACGCAGCTCAGGTCGCGACGGCAGAGTCATTGCCGCTGCGCGCGGTGGCGCTCGACGCAGCGGGTGATACGCTCAGTGAGGGGTCCTTCGCGTGGACCTCGAGCGATCCGTCCGTGGCCACGGTCGATGGAATTGGAATGGTGACCGGCGTCGGACCGGGAAACGCGAACATCACCGCGTCGGTGGATTCCGTAACGTCGAGCGCGTTTGCGATCTCCGTGGTCGCCGCGCGGATCGCGACGATTACCGTGACCGGGCCTTCGTCTTCGATGACATCACTGTCCACCATGCAGGCGCAGGCTGTGGCCAAGGATGCGTCGGGAAAGGTCGTGAGCGGCGTGACATTCTCGTGGGTGTCGACGAACACGTCCGCGGCCACGGTCTCGAGCAGCGGCCTGATTACGGCCGGCCTCATCGGGACGACCGAAATTCAGGCGATGGCGGCCGGCGTTTCGTCGAACGGCCTGACCGTCAACGTCGCGCCGTGAACCGTATCGCGCGCGCACCGAGTTGGTTCGGCGGCGCACCGCCGCAACACTCTGGTGCGTTGCGGCGGGAGGAGGAGCAGCGGACTACACACATTCCACGGAGGGCACAGGACTCGAACCTGTAAGCGGCTTTCGCCGCGCCAGTTTTCAAGACTGGTGCAATAGCCATTCTGCCAGCCCTCCCACTACCATCGTCGCCTCCGAATTTTCGCACGGCAGGCCGACAAAGCCAAGTGGCGCATGCGTATGCGCACGCCGTAAGTTAACGCATATGCCGCAGATTCCCGAGGATGCCAAGCCCGCGCTCGACATGTTGCGCAGCGTTGGCGGTGACGAAATGCTCGCCATGATGATGCAGACGTTCCTCCAGTTCGCCGAGGAACGGCTTGCAAAAATGGTCGAGGAAGCCCACCTCGGAAACGTCCCGGAAGTTGCGAGCATTGCACACTCGCTCAAGTCCAGCGCCCGTCAGCTCGGCGCGCATGCGCTCGGCGAGGCGTGCGCCGTCACCGAGGCGGCCGGCAAGGCTGGGAAAAAGGAACTCGCGCTGGAAGGCGTGGGCGCCATCCAGCGCGAGTTTGCCACGGCCAAGCCGTGGCTGCGATTCCTCGCGGGCGAAGCGTAGCGGGCCTCAGGGCTTCCGGGTTCCAGCCTCCGGTTTCTGCACCGGCACGGTTGTCTTCTTCGCCGAGTCACCCGACGGAACCGGAGGCGGCGGTGGCGCGCTTTGATCGGGCGAGAAGAACTCCTGCAGCTGCGTCGCGTTGGCGATCCGCTTGGCTTCGTCCATGACGCTCGCCGCTTCCCTCGTTTTCCCCTGCTCGTTGAGTCCCTCGGAGAGCAGCACGCCGGTGGCGACATAGAGATACGGAATGCCGACGGATGGGCGGTCGACCCAGTCGCCCTTCCGGATCAACGACGCGGGCGCGCGGAAATCCTTCCACAGTTCGAGCGTGCGCGGCATGTCGATCATCCCTTCGCCGGGGACGGAGACCGTGTCCTTGCCGGCGCGCACGGAGTCGGGCATGAGCTTGCGGGCGAGGCCCTGCGTCAGCATGTAGCCGCTGAGGCCGAGATCGTTCGCGTAGCCGCCGGAGGTGCGGCTCAGATACACGGTGCGTATGCCGTCCTGGATCATCTTCAGCACGAACCAGTCCGCGCGCGCGAGAAAGTGCGATGGCGGAAATACGACGGCGCGGATGTGGTCCTTCACGAACAGCTGCGGCTGCTGGAGGTCGGTGCCGATCGGGATCGAGTCCGCCTGCGCCATCGTCATCTTCAGCGGCGGACCGACGGGCTTCACCCATGTCTTGCCACGGTATGCAGCGGGTCCCTTCGCCGCATCGTAGTCATAGGTCGGGCGGCGGATCATCTGCCGCATGTACCAGTCGGTGTTCATGAGCGACGTGTTCGCGACGATGACGTCCTTGCGCACGCCGAGCACCTCCTGCGCATACCAGAGCGGGAAGGTGTCGTTGTCGCCGACCGTCACGAGCACGCCGTAGGGTTCGACGGAGTTCAGCATGTCGATTGCGAAGTCCGTCGTGTCCGTCTGGCCGGACCGCGAGGCCGCCTTCCAGTTGGCGAAGAGCGGGACCACGGCGAGCAGGAGAATGGGCGAGGTGAGAATCCAGCTGCGTTTCGTCGGCAGGTCGACGACTTCACTGCCGATCTTCTGCGTCTCGTGGCCGAGCACGGCACCGAGCGATTCCCACAGATAGGTGAAGCCAAGCGCGGCCCACACGCTCCACGCCGAAAAGCTCCAGAGGAAGAAATAATCCCGGTCGCGCACTTCGCGCTGCACGGTATCGCCAAGGTCGGGATCCTGCGACGCGCCGTACTTGAAGTTCAGGTAGATGATGAGGATGAGCGTGAGCGTCAGCATCAGCGGCCCGAAGAACGCGAAACTTCGCGGATCGCGACGCCAATGCACCCATCCACCCATGAGCCCGAGCACGAGGAATACCGCCGCCAGCATGCCCTGGACGCCGGGGTGCCGGATGTGTGCGTCGCGCATCCACTGCCACTTGAAGTACAGCCACCACATCCCGACCTGCGCGCTGAACGGCGCCTGGCGTTCGGAGATATCGGGCTTGCCGTACTGGCCGCGGTTGAAGTTGTACATGAACGCGTCGTACGTGCCCTTGGAGAGCGTGCACGACAGGTGCAGCTCGGTGCGGCACGCCGTGGGCTCACCTTCGTTGACCGCGGGGAAGTGGGCCGCGCGAATCGGCTGCGTCGCGAACGTGGACCCGCCGAGGACGACGGCGCCGATGCACGCCGCCCACATTTTCCAGCGCAGATAGGTCCGCGGACGGCGAACGAGCACGGCAACGACGACGGCGGGCGCGACGAGCAGGCCCGCCATGTGGACGCCGTAGCCGAGGCCCACGATGTACGACACGAGCACCAGCGTCTTGTCCGCCTTGGCGCCGTCGGGCTCGTCGCACCAACGGACGATCAGCCACGACGCGATCGCGAGGCCGCAGAGCGAAACCGTATAGACCTTTTCGTTCACCACCGACTGCGCCCACACCGTGAACGCCGTCGACCCGATCAGCGCGGCGAGCGCGCCGCCCACGACGCGCTGCCAGCGCTCGTTGAACCAGCCGACGAGGACGCGCTCGGTGACGAGAAACCACATGCCGGCGGCGACGGCGCTCGAGAGCGCCGCGAGGATGTTCACGCGCATCGCCACGTTCGGCGCGATCGGAAGCAGCGTGAACACGCGGCCGATGAGCACGAACATGGGATTGCCGGGCGGGTGCGGAATGCCAAGCGTGTATGCCGCCGCGATGTACTCGCTCGTATCCCACATCGCCGTTTCGGGCGAGAGCGTGATGATGTACAGCGCGAACACCAGGCCGGCCGCGATCGCGGCGGCGGCGTATGACGGGCGATAGTCGAGCTGGGGAGCGGAGCTTGGCTTGGCCATGGGGCTGGGCGAAGGGATGCGAGGAATCTAGAAGTCGAACTCCAAACAGCAACGCGTGTCCGGTCTCTCACACTGCGGGTGAGGGGGACACGCGGTGAGGGGTGAGCAGGACGCACGGTGAGGCGTGCCCTCTTGTGCGGATGCCCCGTTGCTTATCGCCGCGATTCCCCAATTTCCGCGCGTCCTGCTCTCTTCTCACCGCGCCTCCTCCTCCTCGCCGCGCCTCCTGCTCACTTCTCACCGCGCCTCCTCCTCACC
>JBIOHR010000117.1:0-11046 GCA_044449085.1 Gemmatimonadales bacterium
CTTGAGCCGTGTCACGAGCGGCTTCACGCCGCGCTGGTCGACCGCGCTCGCGGGAACCGTGAGCCCCTGGCGCGTCGAGCTCGACACGCGCCCCGTCGCGAAGAGGCCGGCGACCAGGCCGTTCCCCGCGTTCGGGATCCGTACGTAGAGGCGCACCTGCCGCGTCGCCGGATCGGCGCTCGGATAGATGTTCGTGATCGTCCCGATGAACGGACGCCCGGGATACCCCGTGACCTCGAACCTCACCGGCGCGCCGACATGCACCAGCGCGAGCTTCTCGGCCGGCACCGCGCCCTCGAGCCGCATCGTGGATGGGTCCACGAGCGTGAAGAGCGGTGACCCCGGGCTGACGATGTCGCCCGCGTTCACCTGGCGCTCGCTGACGATCCCGTCGTACGGCGCCTTGACCACCGTGTTGTCGAGATTCTTCTGCGCGCTCGCGAGGCGCGACTTTGCGTCGTCGAGCGCCGCGGCGGCAGCGAGATCGTTCCGGCGCGTCGTCTCGAGCGCGTTCTCGGCGATCGCGCCGGCGGCGAGCAGTTTCTCCGAGCGGCCTGTTTCGCGGCGCGCGATGTCCGCCGCGAGCTGCGCCTGCGTCACGGCGCTCTTTGCCGAGAGGAACGCTTCCCGCGGCACCGCATCGTCGACGCGCGCGAGCGTCGTCCCCTGTGTGACGTGGGCACCGGGTTCGGCCAGGACGGCGATCACCGCGCCCGAAACTTCGGAGCGGATCGACGCCGTCTTCTCCGCGGCGAGCGCTCCTGAAATCGCGGGCCCGCTGTTGAGCGTCTGCACGGAGATCACCGCGATCGCATCTGGTCCGACCGTGACCGGCGCCGGTCCCGCGTTCGCGGTGGAGTCGGCCGTGGCTTTGGTGCATGCCGCAGCGGTGAGCACGACGGCGGCGGCCAGAAGGGTACTGCGCATGGCGGGCATCTGTGTATTCCTGAAGTGAGTTCTCATTTGCGTCTTGGGTCGCGGCACGGAGGCGTGCGACCGCTACTTGATCGTCGGCGCCGGCGTGGCCGCCACCGGCAGGTCCCTGATGAACACCACGCGCAGCCGCGCGACTTCGAGATCCCGCGCGGCAAGCACGCGGTTCAGCCGCGCCTGCTCGTATTGCGTTCTCGACTGCTGCAGTTCCACCTGCGTGGAGATGCCCTCCTGGAAGCGCACTTCGGCAATCGAGTACGCGCGCGCGGCCTGCGTGTCCGTGCCGACGCTCGCGTCGTAACTCGCCTCCGCCATCGTGAGCTGCGACATGGCCGTGTGCGCATCGAGCTCCGCGAGTTCCTTCACCTGATCGAGCGACTGGCGCGCCTCGGCGAGGTTCGCCTCGGCGACCATCCGGTCGCCGGTGAGCTTTCCGCCGAGGAAAAGCGGAACAGAAAGGCCGAATGACACGGTCCAGTTCGGGTAATAGGCGCCAAACAGGTTCTGCAGCAACGCCGCGTCGGCCGGATATCCGTAGCGCTGGTACGTGGAGCTGAGCTGGGCGGACGGCAGGCGTTCCCACCGGGCGGCGCGCAGCGCGTATTCCTGCGCGGTGACGTTTGCCTCGGCCTGGCGGACGCTCGAGCGCGCGTTCACGGTGGTGTCCGGCGGCGTCTTCATGCCCGCGGGATAGGAGATGCCGCCGCCAAACGTGGCCGACGTCGACGTCGAGTCAGCGGCACCTCCGTCACTGATCGCCGTCGTGAGCGAGAGCGGCTCACCCTGCGGAATGCCGAGCAGCTGGCGCAGGCGCATGTATGCGATGTCGCGGTTGTTCTTCGCCTGGATCACCACCGGGCGCTGGTTGTCGCGTGCGACGCGCGCGCGGAGCAGGTCGAACTCGGCGGCGGCGCCGACCTGCCGCGATACCGTCGTCTGCTGGAGCGTGCGCTCCGCCTGCGCGAGCGTGCTGTCCTCGATTTCCACGACCTTGTCGCTCGCGACGGCATCGAAATACGCCTGCGCGACGTCGAGCCAGACCTGTGCGTGCGCGGCGTCGAGGCCGATGTCGGCGCTGGTACGCGCCGCGAGCGCGCCCTGTTTGGCCGCGCTCAGGCGCCCGGCCGTGAAGAGGTTCTGCGTGAGCGTCAGGCCGAGGATCATCGAATTCGGCGCGGCGAAGATTTTCTCGATCGACTGGAAGTTGTTCGAGCTGCCGGAGCCGCTCCCCGATCCCGATCCGCCTCCCGACCCGCTGCTGGTCGTGTCGGACGAGCCGGCGATCGCCGCAAATTGGCTCTGCAACAGCCGCTGATATGCGAGTGATCCGTTGACCTGCGGGAGGTACTGTGCGCGCGCCTGGTATTCACCGCCGCGCGCCCGGAGCACTCCCGCCTCGGCCGTCTTCACGGTATGACTGACGCGGCTGCCGAGCTCGAGCGCCTGCTGGAGCGAGAGCGCGGTCGTACGGGGAGGCGGCGGCCCCTGCACGCCCTGTTGGGCGCGCAGCGGCGTGATGCCGCCGGCGAGCAGGAGCGCCGCGCCGGCGAGGAGCGCGCGGCGGCGGCCATGCCCGTGGCTGCGGGCGCTTCCTTTTTGTGAGGCCGCGTCGAACCCGAGAGAGTTGAGACAGAGCGCGGCATACATCGCGGGCGCGCCGGACGAAGGCTGCGGAAACGCGTGCGGCATCATGTCGCGCGCGATCGCGTCGTGGAAGACCGTGCTGATCAGCATCGACGCGGCGGTGTTCAGGTCCGCCTTGGGGCTCGTGAGCCCTGCGTCGTGGAGACGTCCCAGGTATTCGCGCAGCGAGGCGTAGGTCGTGCTCGCGCCCTGCGTGATGCACTTGGGCATCGCGGGGTTCTCCTCGAATTCGCTCATCGCCTTGCGGATGATCGAGCGCATGCTGCTGATGGCCCGGCGTTTGTGCGTGCACCACTCCGTGAGTTCGGCGAGCGGGTCCGCTGGAACGGCGGGGAGCTCGGCGCGGACGGGCTCGACGCCGTGCACGCGGAGCGCCTCGAGGAGGAGCGCCGTCTTGCTTCCGAAGCGGCGGAAGAGCGTCACTTCGTTGACGCCGGCTTCCTGCGCGATGCGTCGGGTGGTGGTGCCGCGGAAGCCGTGCTCGCCGTAGAGGCGCGCGGCGGCTTCGAGGATGTGTTCCTTGGTCGGTGCGGTCATGGGTCGTCCGGTGGCGTCGGGGCGGCCGCGAAGCCGCCGATGCAAGTGGTCACTTGCATGGAAAGCAAGCGGATGCTTGCACTGTACGCAATGGGGCACCCGGAGGTTTCAGCCGTGTGGGACGTTGGCCGACGGCGCACTTCCGGATTATCGTTCGGCATGACGACAGGAACCCGGCCACCCGGCGACTTCTGCTGGATCAACGTGATGACACCCGAACCGGCCAGGGCCCGCGACTTCTTCGCGGCCGTCCTCGGCTGGACCTATACGGACATGCCCGGCATGGGCCACGGCGTGAAGGCGGGTGGGCTGGATATCGGCGGGCTGTTCGACGTCGTCAGCGCGCGAACGCCCAACGGCATGCCGCCGGTGATCGGCATCATGGTGAAGGTCGCCAGCGCCGACGCAACCGGCGAACGGGTTCGCTCGCTCGGTGGGCGCGCCGAGCCGGCGTTCGACATCATGGGCGCGGGTCGCATGGCCGTGTGCCACGATCCCAACGGCGCGGAGTTCGACATCTGGCAGTCCAGCCAGATGCAGGGAATATCGGCAGACACGAGGGGCCAGGGCGTGCCGAGCTGGTTCGAGACGATCACCACCGACCTCGACCGCGCCACCGCATTCTATTCGCAAGTGTTCGGATGGACGGCGGAAGTCGCCACGATGCCCGGCATGACGTACACCACCTTCAAGCTCGGCGCGGAACCGATCGCCGGGATGATGCAGATTGCGCCGTCCATGGGCGCGGACGTGCATCCGCACTGGGGCACCTACTTCTGCGTGAAGGACGTCGACGTGGCCGCGCGTGACGCCGCGAGACTTGGCGCGACAATTTTCATCCCGCCACGCCCGATTCCAAACGTCGGCCGCTTCGCCGGGCTGATCTCGCCGCAGGGCGTGCGCTTCTATGTGATCCAGTATACGCGCTGACGTCCGCACATCCGGCCTGAGTGACGACGAAAGCAACAGTGGAGCCCGCGCCGCACACGCGCGGGCCCCACTGCGTGCGTCAGGGAGTCGCCGGCTTCGGCGTCAGGATCCCGACGAGCCCATGCGCTTCCCCGCCCGGCCCCGACGTGAAGTACAGCTCCCCCGACGCCGTGCCCGGACCGAAGGTGAGTCCCCACAGGCCGTCGATCGAGATCGCCGTCTTGGTGCTGTCGCCGACGGCGCCGACGAACGTGCCGTCCGTCGGCAGGTATGCGTTGATGTGGCCGTCGCCAAAATTGCCGACGAGCACATCACCACCGAACGCGCCGAACGACGCCGGCGCCACCGCCACACCCCATGGGGAGTTGAGCGCGCCGTTCGACACGAGACGCTTGGAGAGCGTCCCGTCGGTGTTGAACACGTCCACATATCCGTGGCCGGCGCCCGCCTGGTCGTTCGTGCTGTCACCGGGAGTGCGCAGCGCATACGTCACGTACAGCTGCCCGCCGATGGCTGCGATGCCGAATGGCGCGTACCCGGCCGCAACGGTTGAGTCGGTGAACGACTTCACGTACGTATAGGTCGCGTCGAACACGTCAACGGAGTTCCTCCCGAAGTTCGCCGCATACAGAAAGGTTGCGCTGCCGTTCGCCGCCAAAGCGAGTCCCTTGTACACGGCGCCGTTCGTCGAACGGTCGGCGACGATGTGCGCAGCCGTCCCCGTGCTCCACGCCGCGATGGTGCCGTCTTCGTTGGAGAATATCCAGTGCGCGGCGGTCGACGTGGGAATGATGAAACCCGCCGTCGTGTTCACGACGATCCCCGTTGGCGTGCCACCGGTGGCCCCGAGCTTCGACGGAATCGTGACGACGAGCGTCTGCTTCGCGCCCGCCGTGTCGTACACCGTCGACGTGGCGGATCCGTTGTCCGCGATCCACATGATTCCCGTGGCGTTGAACGCGATCCCCCACGGATTTACGAGGCTCGCGTCGGTGACCGCGGCGCCGGCGGCGGCGTTGTCAGCGATGAGTTTTCTTTCTATGAACGGACTGACTGCGGTACTCGAGGACGGGCCGGATGTATCGTGGCACGCGGCGAGTGCCGACGCGCAGACTGCGGCGGCCACGAGCGACCACAATGGCCGCCTTGACGGATGACACATTTTTCACCTCTCGCGGTATGGAGTGAATCGCCTGCGAGTGGGGGGAAAGATTTGTACACGTGAAAACGCACATCGCCGGGTCCTGTAGGATGCACTCTCACACGTATATCGCCGCATGAGACACGTCAGACAAAACACCGCGGTCGTCGTGATGATCGCCGCGCTGCTTGCACTGGGCTACGGCATCTACCGCACGAACGGCACGGAGGCTGAACCCTCCGCGGCCACGCACCACGGGCCGGCCAACCGCGAGATCGTGGTCGACCAGAGCTCGCTCGTCATCGCCGAGCAGCTCGTGCACATGCCGACGACGGCCGATGAGCGCCGCTTTGCCGAAGACGCGCTGCGCACGGCCGACAACGAAATGGACCTCGCGTTCGCCCAAGCCGTGCGGCGGACGTTCAACCTCCCGCGCGCGACATCCGCCGCGGCAAAAGAGGCCGAGGCCCGTCTGCAACAGGCGCTGCACGCCCTCGCGGGCGACCAGGCCCGCGACACTGCGCTCACCGCCGCGCTGCGAAAATCCGACGCGGCCGCGGGCGAGTCGCTCAGCGACCAGCTCAACCTCGTGCGCGCCCAGACGGCGCTCGACCAGGACGACGCCGACGACGCGCGCCAGGACCTTCGGCGCGCCGGCGGCGATCCGCAGGGCCGCATGCAGGACGTGATCGCGGAACACGAGGCCGCGTCGAAGAGTTCGGACAGCGTGCACGTCGTCGTCACCGCGGTGCGGGACGTACCCGGACTCATCGGGCGCTTCCAGGCCCTGGAGTCGCTGCACGCAAAGGAATCGCTGCTGCACCGCGCCCGGGCCATGGCCGATTCACTGGCCGCGCATTTCAAGGAGCGCCATGACAGCGTCGAGGCGCGGGCCGCGACCTTTGCGCGCGCCGGCGCAACGGCAAACCTGAGCCATGATTCCTCAGCCGTCCTGCTCGCGAGCGCCCAGCGCCGCGCGTCGGACGGCAAGCTCCGCGCGACGCTCGACCAGCGCGTCGACAATCAGCGGCAGCTCTCCGACACCTACGCCGCGTGGGCCACCGTGCTCACCGCGCAGGAACGGAACGTCGTGAATCAGGCACTCCGCGCGGTTGCGGTGATATTCGCCATCATCCTCGCCGCGCTGCTGCTGACGCGATGGATCGAACATGTCCTCGGCACGCGCGCGATCGACCGCCGCCGCATGCAGACGCTCTACATGGTAACGAGAGTCTCGATGCAGGTGGTCGCGGTGCTGCTCGTGCTCCTCGTGATCTTCGGGCCGCCCAACAACCTCGGCACGATCCTCGGCCTCGTCGGTGCCGGGCTGACCGTGGCGCTCAAGGACTTCATCCTCGGGTTCGCCGGGTGGTTCGTGCTGATGGGACGCAATGGGATTCGCATCGGCGACCTCGTCGAGATCAACGGCGTCACCGGCGAAGTCATCGAACTCGGCATGTTCTATACGGCGCTGCTCGAGACGGGCGACTGGACCGAGTCCGGCCACCCGACCGGACGGCGCGTCGCCTTCACCAACGGCTTTGCGATCGAGGGGCACTACTTCAACTTCTCGACGTCCGGCCGTTGGCTCTGGGACGACGTGCGGATCATCGTGCCCGCGGGACGCGATCCCTACGCGATCGCCGACCAGCTGCGCAAGCAGGTCGAGGACGCGACGGGCGAGAGCGCGCGCGAAGCGCAGGAAGAGTGGAAGGAAGTCCGGCGGTCGTCGCAGACCGCGGCGCCGGCTGCCGCGGCGAACGTCAACCTGCGGCCGATCGCCGGCGGCGTGGAAATCACCGTTCGCTACATCACGCGGCCGGCGGACCGGGACGAGATCCGCGGAAAGCTGTACCACACGGCCGTGGACCTGCTCGGCGGGGTGGCGGCGTCAAAGTGACGGTGACTGGCCGGTCGTGATTCGTCGTTGGCTCTCGGTCAAGTCCCATTCATCTCCTCCCTCGTCGTAGGGTAGATTGAGACCAGCGCCAACCTATCTCCCCCGCGCCCGGACTCCAGGACCAATGCCTCCAACCATGAGCCCACGTACCGCGCTCCGCCTCCTCGGCGGACTCTCGCTGACATTCGCCACCGCGCTCTCCGCCCAGCAGCTGCCGGGATACACGGCCGCAGCCGCCGACAAGGAACGCGCCGCCGAGCACGACGCAATCGGACGCACGTCGCCGGCGAGCGCGGCGGCCCACTCCAGGGCGCTGTCGAGCGAAGTGCACGTGTCTGGCACGCCCGCTCAGGCTAAGACGCGCGACTACGTGATTGCGCAGATGAAGCAGTGGGGCCTCGAGACCGAGGTGCGCACGTACGACGTGTGGATGCCGGAACCGACTGCCGTGCACCTCTGGCGCGTGGATCGCACGCCGAAAGAACTGCCGCTCGCGGAACCGCCGGTGAAGGGCGACCCGACTTCACTGCTCCCGCAGTACCCGACGGTCAACGGGTACAGCGGCGTCGGCGACGTGACCGGCGAGGTCGTCTACGTGAACTACGGGCTGATCGAGGACTACGCACAACTCGACTCGCTGCACGTGTCGGTGAAGGGAAAGATCGTCATGGCGCGTTACGGCCGGAGCTTCCGCGGGATCAAGGCGCGCGAAGCGGAGAAGCACGGTGCGATCGCGATCCTCATCTACAGCGATCCGCAGGATGACGGCTACGTGCAGGGCGACATCTATCCCGAAGGGCCGATGCGCGGGCCCGCGGGCGTGCAGCGCGGCAGCGTGATGAACGTCGACGGCGATCCCTCGACCCCCGGCTATCCCAGCACGGCGGGCGCAAAGCGGATTCCGGCGGAGCAGATGGAAGTGCCGCACATTCCGGTCATCCCGATCGGCTACGGCAACGCCGGCGAACTCCTGCGCGACCTGCGCGGCACGGACATTCCGCGGGGCTGGCAGGGCGGTCTTGCCTTTCGGTATCACGTCGGCCCCGGCCCGGTGAAAGCCCGCGTGCAGGTGAGCGATGATCGCGCGACGAACGGCTTCAAGAAGATCTACGACACCTTTGGCATCGTGCGCGGCACGGACTTCCCCGATGAGATGATTCTCATCGGCGGACATCGCGACGGCTGGGGTCCCGGCACGGCGGACAACGTCAGCGGCACGGTGAGCGTGCTCGAGGCCGCGCACGCGGTCGCCGAACAGGTCAAGGCGGGCCACCGTCCGCGGCGCACGATCGTGTTCGCCACGTGGGACGCGGAGGAGTGGGGATTGATCGGCTCCACGGAGTACGTCGAAGACGATTCTCTGCGGCTCGTGAGGGGCGCGGACGCGTACTTCAACCAGGATGTCGCCGCGCAGGGTGTGCGCTTCGGCGGCGGCGGGTCGCCCTCGCTGCGTCCCGCGCTGCGCGACGTCGCGAACGAGGTGCCGGACCCGAACGGCAAGGGAAGTGTGTACGCCGAATGGCGGCGCGCATCGCGGGTCGCGGAGGGCGCGGAGCCCGAGATGGCTGATCCCGGCGGCGGCTCGGATTTCGCCGGCTTCTACAATCACCTGGGCATTCCGATTGCCGAGTGGGGATTCGGCGGCGCTGGCGGCGTGTATCACTCGCAGTACGACGACCTGAACTGGATGGCCAAGTTCGGCGACCCCGGCTACAAGTATCATGCGGCGGCGGCGAGCATCGGCGCGGCGATGGTGCTGCGCGTCGCCAATGCGGACGTGCTGCCGTACGACTACGTGGAGTACGCGAACACGATGAAGCGGTACCTCCCCGCCATCGACAAATCGCTCGCGGCGAAGCACTGGCAGGGGAACACCGGCGCGGTGCGCGACGCGATCGACCGCTTCCAGGCCGCGGCGGCGGCGTTCAATAGCGCACGTGACGCGATGCTCGCGGGGCAGCCGTCGCACGACGCGCTGCAGAACACGAACGCTGCGCTGCGAAAGGTGGAGCGCGCGTTTACCCGTCCAGCGGGCCTCGTGACGCGGCCGTGGTTCCGCAACCTGATTTACGTGGCCGACGAGGACAACGGCTACGCGAACATGGTGTTTCCGTCGGTCAACGAGGCGATTCGCGCGGGCGACGAAGCGCGGACCACGCGTGAGATCGCCGACCTTGCGACTCGCTTCGATGCGGCGACGGCGGCACTCGGCGAAGCGCAGCGACTGGCGTCGGCGAAATAGTGGCGGGGCGCGCACCGGCGTACCGCGGCCGCGCAAAGGGGCTGCGCCTCGAACGCATCAAGGCCTCGCCGCGCTTCGACGGGCAGGTGTTCGTGAATACGCGGCCGGTCGCGCTCGGATTCAAGGAGGGCGTGGAGCGGCCGTCGATGCGCGATTTTCTCTGCGGAGGCGAGCGGCGCGTGCCGGCCGGCCCGCTGCCGCTCGTTGATCCCGTCGCGCGATGGGCAAAGCGGCCCGGCGGCGGGCTGCGGGTGACCTGGCTCGGCCACTCTACGCTGCTGATCGAGATCGACGGCGTGCGCGTGCTGACCGATCCGGTCTGGGGACAGCGTGTGTCGCCGCTCTCCTTCGCCGGCCCGAAGCGTTTTCATCCACCGCCGGCGCCGCTGTCGGCGCTGCCGCCGCTCGACGCGGTGATCGTGTCGCACGATCACTACGATCACCTCGACCGTCCGACGATCCACGCGCTGGCCAAGAAGCGCGTTCCGTTCATCACGTCGCTCGGTGTGGGTGCTCACCTGGAGCGCTGGAAGATTCCCGCCGCGCGAATCACCGAGCTCGATTGGTGGGAAACGACGACGGTGAAGGGCGTGACGGTCACGGCGGCGCCGGCGCAGCATTTCTCGGGGCGCGCAATCAAGGACCGCAACTCGACACTGTGGTCGTCGTTCCACCTGCGCGGGCCACGCCATTCGTTTTTCTATGGGGCCGACACCGGGCTCACGCCGGAGTACTCGGACATCGGAACGCGCCTCGGACCGTTCGACATGGTCGCCCTGGAGATCGGCGCGTATCACCCGTCGTGGGGCGACATCCACATGGGGCCGGAGAACGCACTGAAGGCGCACGCGATGCTCGGGAGCGGCGCGTTCCTGCCGATCCACTGGGGGACGTTCAACCTCGCCATGCACGCATGGGACGAGCCGCCGGAGATAATCACGAGGCTCGCGCCAGTTGCCGGAGTGCAGCTGCTGATGCCGCGGCTCGGGGAGCCGGCGGAGCTGTCACGGGAGCCGATGGTGGATGCCTGGTGGCGCGAGGTGTCGCGGCACGGCGTGGCGGTGCCGGAGATGCCCGTGGTCGCCGGGCAGGAGGCGCCGATGGATTTCTTGCCGGACTGAGGAGGTGAGGAGGACGCGCGGTGAGGCGGGGACACCTGCATTCATACATTCCTTTTCTGCATCCCGCCCCGGGGCGAACTCCGCACCCCGCATTCCTCCTCCGCACTCCGCCCCGGGTCGAAATCCCCGCCTTGCCCAAACAATCATGCTTCGGGTATTATCAAAGTATGGTTGCACACCCCGCCGCTGACTCCGCCATCTCCGACATCGCCGCCGCCATCGGCGCGCCGGCGCGCGCACGCATGCTCTACTGCCTCGTCGACGGCCGTGCGCGCACGAGCACCGAGCTTGCGCTCGTCGCCGGCATCACGCCGTCCACCGCGAGCGTCCACCTCCAGCGCCTCAAAACCCAGCGGCTCGTGCGCGTGCTGGTCCAGGGCAAGCATCGCTACTACAGCCTCGACGGGGCCAACGTTGCCGCCGCGCTCGAGTCGTTGAACGTCCTCGCCGGGGGTACGCACGACCGGTTCGTGCCGAACACGCCGAACCACCTTCGCGCCGCGCGGAGCTGCTACGATCATCTCGCCGGGGCGCTCGGCGTCTCGCTGTTCGACCGCCTCACCGCCATGCGCTGGCTCGCGGCCGGGCCCGGCGCCGA
>JBIOHR010000118.1:0-11033 GCA_044449085.1 Gemmatimonadales bacterium
GGGCGTGGGTCGGCCAACGGCCCCGGGACCGGGGGCGGTGCCGGGCGGACATATCCGCCCACCGTCACGAATTTGGCCATTCTCCCTATTCCAGTTCCGTCAAAAGTGCGTCCGTACAAGCTGATCGCGTTCTTCGACGTGGACGAGAAGGGGAACACCACGCTCCTGCGCTGGAATGAGTCGAAGGACCGCGACTACAACAAGAAGATCGAAGCGATGCTGAAAGAGGTAAAGTTTCGGCCCGCGGTGCGGTGGGATGGCACCCCGATTCGGGATACTACCTGGATTACGGCAGAGGCGCCCTAGAGAGGAGGATTTGGTTTCTCGTTAAAGGCATCTGGTGATTTGTTGTTTGCAAACGACCAAGCACCAACTGCCCGCGACCATTCACCAGGTGTTTTCTCGCCTCTGTATCTTCCGTAACTACTGTCGGGCCAGTAACTTTGGTGGCTAATGTCATCCCCCGCCACCGGCTCGAAACCCGAGTTCGTCAAAGCCCTGACCCTGACTGACGCGACCATGCTGGTTGCGGGCAGCATGATCGGGTCCGGTGTGTTCATCGTCGCCGCCGATATGGGCCGCACGGTTGGGTCGCCCGGCTGGCTGCTGATCGCCTGGATCCTCACGGGCGTCATGACGGTCCTTGGCGCGCTGGCCTACGGCGAGCTCGCAGCGATGTACCCGCGCGCTGGTGGGATGTACACCTTCCTCCGCGAGTCCATGAGCCCGCTCATGGGCTTTCTGTACGGATGGACGCTGTTCGTCGTGATCCAAACGGGCACGATCGCCGCGGTTGCCGTGGGCTTCGGGAAGTTTCTTGGCGTCCTCTGGCCGGCCATCACGCCGGATACGTACGCGTGGTTCCCGCACATGACGCTGCATGCGTCCGACGGATCGGCGATCGATCTCGGGCTGTCGCCGCAGCGCCTTGTCGCGCTGGTCACGATCTGGGTGCTCACCTGGATCAACCTGCGCGGCGTCAAGGAAGGCAAATTCGTCCAGACGTCGCTCACGGTCATCAAGACGCTCTCGCTTGCGGCGCTCGTCGTGCTCGCGCTCACGGTTGGCCGCAACCCGGTCGCGGCGAGCGCGAACTTCGGGGCGAACTGGTTTGCCGGGTCGCCCGCATGGAGCGGCCTGTTCGTGGTGACCTTTGGATCCGCGCTCGTGGGCTCACTTTTCTCCGCGGACTCATGGCATTCGCCGACGTTCGCCGCGGCTGAGGTGCAGAACCCGCAGAAGAACCTGCCGCGCGCGCTGCTGTTCGGCACGGTGCTGGTGTCTGCGCTCTACATTCTCGCCAACCTGGGCTACCTGAACGTCCTCCCGCTGCATGGGACGGCCGATGGCGCGACGGTGATCGCGCGCGGCATCGACCACGCGACCAACGATCGTGTCGCGACGGCGGTGATGGAGTACATCTTCGGGGCGAACGGCGCGGCCATCATGGCCGCCGCGATTCTCATCTCGACATTCGGCTGCAACAACGGGCTGATCCTCTCCGGTGCCCGCGTCTACTACGCCATGGCGCGGGACGGCCTGTTCTTCAGGAAGGCCGGGACGCTGAGCGGCAACTCCGTTCCCGCGTTCGCGCTCATCGCGCAATCGGTCTGGACGAGCCTGCTCTGCCTGACCGGCACGTACAACCAGCTCCTCGCATATGTGATTTTCGCAGCACTGCTGTTCTACGTGCTGACGACGATCGGCCTGTTCATCCTCCGCGTGAAGCGGCCGGATGAGCCTCGGCCGTATCGCGCCGTGGGATATCCCGTGCTCCCGGCGCTCTACATCCTGCTCGCGGGCGGCACGGCGGTGACGCTGCTTGCGGCGGGGCAGACCCGCACGCAGGCACTGTCTGGGCTCGCGCTCGTCGTGCTCGGCGTGCCGGTTTACTACCTCTGGCAGCGCGGCGGCCAATCGCCGGGCGCAACCTGAGTTTCCGTTTCGTTCACGCAGGCGCCAGGTCTTCGACCTGACGGCTGCATTTCGTCATCAGCCAACAGCCTCATACACATGCAGCCGTCGCAGTCTACGCTCATCACCATCATCCTCGGCGCAAGCATCGGTGCGCTCGTGTTTGCCGTCGCGCTCGCCAAGTGGGTCCTCGCTCGTCCCACCGGCACGCCGGAGATGCGCAAGATCTCCGATGCGATCCAGGAGGGCGCGGAGGCCTATCTCGCGCGCCAGTACAAGACGATCTCCGTGCTCGCCGTGCTCGTCGCGGTGCTGCTGGCGGTCGGATACGGCCTGCTCCGCACGAGCGCGCCGACCGACCCCGTCAGCGATCGCACCGCGCTCGCGATCTACATCACGCTCTCGTTCCTGCTCGGCGCCTTGAGTTCGGGCATCGCGGGCTTCATGGGGATGTGGGTGTCGATCCGCGCGAACATTCGCGTGGCGGCGGCGGCGACCACGTCGCTGAACGCGGCGCTGCAGACCGCGCTGCGCGGCGGGGCGGTGTCCGGCCTCTTCACGGTGGCCATGAGCCTCCTCGGCGTGGGCGGCCTGTTCGCGGTCCTCACCGCGCTGACGCCGGCCGGCGTCGAGACCGCGGTGTGGGCGACCAAGATTCCGTTCCTGATCGTCGGCTACGGGTTCGGCGCGTCGTTCGTGGCGCTCTTCGCGCAGCTCGGCGGCGGCATCTACACCAAGGCGGCGGACGTCGGCGCGGACCTCGTCGGCAAGGTCGAGGCGGGAATCCCCGAGGACGATCCGCGGAATCCCGCGGTGATCGCGGACCTGGTGGGCGACAACGTCGGCGACTGCGCCGGCCGCGGCGCGGACCTGTTCGAGAGCACCGCGGCAGAGAACATCGGCGCGATGATTCTCGGCGTGGTGTTGTTCAAGAGCTTCGGCGTGGCGGGCATTCTCCTGCCGCTCGTGATCATGTCGTTCGGGCTCGTGGCTTCGGTCATTGGCATCATGTCGGTGCGCACGAGGGAAGACGCCGATCCGATGGATGCGCTCAACCGCGGCTATTACCTCACGGCATTCCTCGTCGCGATCGGCCTGTTCGTTGCGTGCAAGTGGCTGCTCGTGTCGGATGCGGCGCCGGACGCGTGGTGGCACTTTTTCATCTGCTCGCTGGTCGGCGTCGCGACGTCGATCGCCTTCGTGTTCATCACACAGTACTACACCGAGTACCGCTATCGTCCGGTGAAGACGATCGCCGACGCCTCCAAGACGGGCCCGGCGACGAACATCATCATGGGCCTTTCGGTTGGTATGGAGTCCACCGTGATGCCGGTGATCACGATCGTCATCGCGCTGGTGGCGAGCTTCATGATCGGCCGCGCGAGCGGGATCATGATCGATGGCGCGCCGGCGGGCGGCCTGTACGGCACCGCGGTCGCCACGATGGGCATGCTCGGCACCTGCGGCTACATCCTCGCGATGGACGTGTTCGGCCCGATCACGGACAACGCGGGCGGCATCGTCGAAATGTCGAAGCAGCCCGAGAGTATTCGCGACAAGACGGACCGCCTGGATTCCGTCGGCAACACGACCAAGGCGCTCACGAAGGGCTACGCGATCGGTTCGGCGGCGCTCGCCGCGTTCCTGCTGTTCTCCGCGTACCTCGACGAAGTGAAGAACTACAACGGCGGCATCAGCATTCATGTCGACCTGAGCAAGCCGCAGGTGTTCGGTGCGGCGCTGCTGGGCGGCATGCTCGTGTTCTGGTTCTCGTCGCTCGCGCTGACCGCCGTTTCCAAGGCAGCGCAGAGCGTGATCACCGAAGTGCGCCGCCAGTTCAAGGAGCGGCCGGGGATCATGAAGGGCACCGAGCAGCCGGACTACGCGGCGTGCGTGGACATCGTGACCGTCGGCGCGCTCAAGGCGATGGTGCTGCCGGGCGCGCTCGTACTCGCGTTTCCGATCGTCGTCGGCCTGATATTCAAGGCAATCGGCGGCGAGGACCATCTGCTTGGCGCCGAGGCCGTCGCCGGGTTCCTCATGATCGCGACGGTGGTCGGAATCCTGATGGCGGGGTTCCTGAACAACGGCGGCGGCGCGTGGGACAACGCCAAGAAGTACATCGAGACGGGCGTGTACGGCGGCAAGAAGTCCGACGCGCACAAGGCGGCGGTGGTCGGTGATACCGTGGGCGACCCGTTCAAGGACACCGCGGGTCCGTCGCTGCACGTGCTGATCAAGCTGCTCTCGACGATTACGCTGGTGCTGGCGCCGTTGTTCATCTAACTGCGATGGAAGATGGAAGATGTAGGATGGAAGCGGCTTCGCTCCTGCGAGAGGGCCATCTTCCATCTTACATCTTCCATCGCCTTTTTCCCCGCGAGCAATGAAGACCCTCTTCAGCAGAAAGCCCATCAGCGAGCTGCTCTCCGAGAGCGAGGGCAGCGGCCTGCGCCGCGAGCTCGGTGTAAAGGATCTCGTGATGCTGAGTATCGGCGCCGTCATTGGCGCCGGTATTTTTTCGACCCTTGGTGCTGCCGCGGCTGGGGAGCTTGGCCCCGACGGCGTGACGGTGGTCCGGTTCGGTGCGGGGCCGGCGCTCATCGTCTCGTTCGTCCTGCTCGGCGCGGTATGCTCGCTTGCGGCGCTCTGCTATTCGGAACTGTCGTCGATGATCCCGCAGGCCGGGAGCGCGTACGCGTACTCGTACGCAACGCTCGGCGAGATCGTCGCCTGGATCATCGGGTGGGATTTGATCCTCGAGTACGCGGTGGGCAACGTGGCGGTCGCGATCGCGTGGAGCGGATACTTCGTTTCGCTGCTGAGCGGCTTCGGCATCACGATTCCGCCGTGGATGGTGCACGGCTACCGCGAGGTGCTGCTCGCGCCGCCGACATCGGACCTCAAGCCGCTGATGCATACGGCGCCGCATCTGTTCGGCGTGCCGGTGTTGATCAACATTCCGTCGTTTGTCATCGTGGCGCTCATCACCTGGCTGCTGGTGCTCGGCGTGCGCGAGAGCGCGAAGGTGAACAACTGGATGGTGGCGGTGAAACTCGTGGTGCTGGCCGTATTCGTGATCGTCGGCGTGCAGCACATCGACATGGCGAACTATCACCCATTCGCACCGCACGGCTGGCAGGGAATCCACCAGGGCGCGGCGATCGCGTTTTTTGCGTACATCGGGTTCGATTCGATTTCGACGGCGGCCGAAGAGGCGAAGGATCCGCAGCGGACCATGCCGCGCGGGATCATGCTGGGGCTTCTCGTGTGCACGGTGATCTATGTTATCGTCGGCGCCGTGGCGACGGGGATCGTGCCCTATCAGAAGCTGTTGTCGGCCGATCCGCTCGCGACGGCGTTCAACGAGGCCGGACTGCAGCGGTTCAGCTGGTTCATCTCACTTGGCGCTATTATCTCGATGAGCGCCGTGCTGCTCGTATTCCAATACGGACAGCCGCGCATCTTCATGGCGATGGCCCGCGACGGGCTGCTGCCAAAGTTCGCCGCGAAGATACACCCGAAATACCGGACGCCGCACATCACGACGATCATCACCGGCGTTTTCGTGGCGTCATGGGCACTGATCGGCGACGCGGGTGAGACGTACGATCTCACGAACATCGGAACGCTGTTCGCATTTGTTCTGGTTTGCCTTGGGGTGCTGGTTCTCCGTCACACCGATCCCGTCCGGCCGCGCCCCTTCAAGGTTCCATTCGTGTGGCCGGTATGCATAGGCGGCGCACTGGCGTGCGTATACGTGATGTTCGGTCTGCCGCACACGGCGTGGATCCGGTTTGGGGTCTGGCTGGTCATCGGCCTCGTGCTGTATTTCAGCTACGGCTACAAGAACTCCACGCTGCGCAGCGGATCTCCACAGCGGTCCTGAAGGAGAAGTGGCATGAAGAAGCTCAGCTCTACGCAGTGGATCATCGTTTCCATGATCGTGGGCGTCGCGCTCGGCTATTTTCTGCCCGCGGCTTCGTTTCCCGGTTTCGCGACAACTGAGAAGGCCGTGTCGTCCGTGTTCCTGCGGATGATCAAGTCGCTGATCGTGCCGCTCCTGTTCGGCACGCTGGTAGTCGGGATCGCAGGCCACGGCGACGACATGAAGCGCGTTGGGCGACTCGCATTCCGGTCGATCGTCTACTTCGAGATCGTGACGACGATCACTCTCGCGATCGGCCTGCTCGCGGTGAACATCGTCAAGCCGGGCGTCGGCGTGGTGGTCGCCGCGGCGGCGAGCGGCGATCAGGGAGCGGCGCTCGCCAAGACCGAGGTCACGTTTGCGAGCGTGCTCGAGCACACGGTGCCGCAGAGCTTCTTCGAGAGTGCCGCGCAGAACCAGGTGCTGCAGGTCGTGTTCTTCTCGATCCTGTTTGCCGTCGCGCTCGCCCGTGTCCCCGGGCGGCACAAGCAGGTGATGCTCGATTTCTGTGAGTCGCTCTCGGAAGTGATGTTCAAGTTCACGAGCATCGTCATGGCGTTCGCGCCGTTCGGCATTGGTGCGGCACTCGCGGTGACCGTCGGAGCGAGCGGACTTGGTGTCCTGAAGAACCTTGCCGTGCTGGTCGTGACGCTCTACGCGGCGTGCCTCATTTGCATCCTTGGCGTCTACGTGCCGATCGCGGTCATCTTCCGGGTGCCACTCCGCGCATTCTGGGCCGCGGTGAAGGAACCCTGGCTGATCGCATTTTCAACGGCCAGCAGCGAGGCGGCGCTGCCCCTTTCGATGGAGAATCTGGAGAAGTTCGGCCTGCCCAAGCGGATCATTGCGTTCGTGCTGCCCACCGGGTACTCGTTCAATCTCGCGGGGTCGACGCTGTATCTTGCGGTGGCGAGCGTGTTCGCGGCGCAGCTGGGCGGGATGTCGATGCCCATTGGCGACCAGTTGCTGATGATGCTGACGCTGATGCTGACGTCCAAGGGAGTCGCCGGCGTGCCCCGTGCCGCCTTGGTGATTCTTGCGGGTGCGCTCGCGATGTTCAACCTGCCGTTGCAGGCCGTTGCCGTGCTGCTCGGCGTCGACGCCCTGCTCGACATGGCGCGCACGAGCGTGAACGTACTCGGGAACTGCCTTGCAGTCGCCGTGATGGCGCGGTGGGAGGGCGAGTTTCCGGAAAAAGTTGGGGAGGTGGCGACATGAGCGGATCGATGGTGAAGTTCGCGGCCAACGGCCACACGTGCGATGGATACCTCGCGGTGCCGGCGAAGGGGAGCGGGCCCGGCGTGATTGTGGTGCAGGAGTACTGGGGGCTCGTCGATCATATCAAGGCGCTGGCCGACCGCTTTGCCGCGGAGGGTTTTGTGGCGCTCGCGCCGGACCTGTATCACGGCGAACGCACGACGAGCCCGGATCAGGCGGGGAAACTCCTGATGGCGCTGAACATCGAGGGCGCCGGCAGAGACATGCGCGGCGCGGCGGAGTATCTGCGCTCGAACGGCGCGGTCCGGCCCAAGAAGGTTGCGATCCTCGGCTTCTGCATGGGCGGTCAGCTTGCGCTGTACGCGGCGCAGGAGCATCCGGATGTGATCGCCGCGGCGGTGGATTTCTACGGTATTCATCCGAAGGTTGAGATCGTACCGGCGAAGGTGAAGGTGCCGGTGCTCGGGCACTTCGCGACGCGCGACAAGAGCGTGTCGCTCGATGCCGTACACGGGATGGCGGATGCGGTGGTCAAGAGCGGCGGCCAGTTCGACGTGCATGAGTACGAGGCCGATCACGCGTTCTTCAACGACACGCGCCCGCAGGTCTACAACGCGGCCGCGGCTACGCTGGCCTTCTCCCGCACGCTGACCTTCCTGCGCAAAGTGCTCGCGTAGAGAGTGGCGCGGTCACGCGCCGGCGGTTGCCGGCGCGTTGTACCGTATCATGCCGTCGGCGAGCACGCGCGCGCCCGGCGTGAGCACTGCGTCGACCACGTTGTGCGGCCCCATGATGTGCTTCACGTGCTCGCCGCGGCTCAGCAGGTAGTCCGTAACGATGCGCCGATGGCAGCGCCACCACACCGCCTCGGCGCACATGATCGCGCAGCGCGCCCCTCGCGCGAGCTCGAGCAGCTCGTCGAGTCCCGAGCGGAACTCGGCGGTCTCAGCGTAGTCCGCATAGTTACGGAACGCCGCCACCTGCCAAAAGGTGTTTTGCGACGGCGGTGCGCCCTTGCGGTGGTGCCGCCGTCCGCCGAGTGCCGTGAGGTGCCGGTAGGCGATTCCGGAGGCGGCGAGTTCAGCGGGAAACGTATCGGCGTTGAACTGCGGCATCGCGCGTGACCGCGGGATGGACCGGACGTCAGCGAGCAGCGTCACCGATGATTCTCGCAGCAGCGCGACGAACTCTGCGACCGTCCGCGTCGAGTGGCCGATGGTGAACACTGTCGTGCGGGCCTTGAGGGGCATCACGGGGCTGGGCGACGCGTCGCCGGTACCGGAGTTCTATGTGGTGCCCGCGGCACGCGGCGACTTATAGCTGCCGACATCGGAGCGGAACGCGATCGCAAGGCGGTTCCACCCGTTGATCGCGATCACGGCCATGGTGAGGTCGACCAGTTCCTTCTCCGAGAAGTGATCTCGTGTGCGCTTGAAGAGATCGTCGGGCACGGCTGACGCCGCGATTTCAGTCACGGCTTCCGTCCATTCGAGCGCTGCGCGTTCGCGTGGCGTGTAGAACGGTGCCTCGCGCCACGCGTTGAGCACATGGAGTCGCTGCTCCGTCTCCCCGGCGGCCCGCGCGTCCTTCGTGTGCATGTCCAGACAGTAGGCGCACTTGTTGATTTGTGATGCGCGAATCTTCACGAGTTCCAGCAGCGCGTGTTCGAGGCCACTGGCTTTCACGTAACCCTGGACGGCGTACATCGCGCGGAGCGCGTCGGGAGCGGCTTTCTGGTATTCGATTCGGGGAGTCATGTGTGGGCCTAAAGGACGCTGAGGGAAAAATACATCCGAGATTCAGGCTAACTCCCCGTCGGCGCGATGTCGATCCGGTGTAGGGGGCTCCCCGCGATCCCGAGGCGCAGCTGCATGCTGACTGCAATGCGGTGGGCGTAGTCCTTCATCCGATCCGCCGCTGGGCCTGCAAAGCGCGCGTTGACGGTCTGTTCCAGCGCAGCCAGCCAGTGCGCGAAGTGCACCGTCGTCAGGCCGGGCATGAGCAGATGCGGCTTGAAGGCGTTGTCCGAGTACCGGCCCGTATGGAAGAGGATCGTCGACCAGAATGCCACGATGCGAGGCATGTGCTCGCGCATGTCGAGGCTGACGAAATACGGTGCGAGGAGCGGGTCGCCTGCTATCGTCGCGTAGAACTCCTCGAGGAGCGGGTACAGGTCGCCGTCGTCGAGATCGGCGCGGACCGCTGGAGTCTGGCTTTGCGTCACCGGCAATGCCTCAATGCTTGATCGACCGGACAATGACGAGCGCGACGGATACCATCACGGCGAGGGAGCCCGTGACCGTCAGCGCCACCTTTGGGCCCACCTTGCGGATGGCCTGCACATCAACGTTCAGCCCGAGCGCGGCCATCGCGAGGATCGTCAGCGTACGGGCAAAATCGCGGGCGCCGTCCGCGAATGGTATGCTCACCGCGTGCGTCGATCGCAGCGCACCCGCGACCATGAACCCCACGACGAACCACGGCAGCAGCTTGCCGATGCCGGTGTTCGCGAGCGCCGCGTCAACTTTGCGGCGGCGCAGCGAGAGCACCACGACCAGCGGGCCGAGCATCAGCACCCGCACGAGCTTCACCAGCGTTGCCGTCTGGCCCGCGAGAATGCTCACCGGGTACGCCGCGGCGATCACTTGCGGAACGGCGTACACCGTGAGCCCGGCGAGAATGCCGTACTGGTAGTCATTCAGCCCGAAGATCGGCGCGAGAAAGGGAAGGCCGAGGATCACCACGATCGCGAGCACCGCGGTGTAGGCGATCGCCGAGGCCACTTCCTCCTTTTTCGCACCGACCACCGGAGCGAGCGCGGCGATGGCAGAGTTGCCGCAGATGGCATTTCCGCAGGCGACCAGCAGCGCGTGGACGGGCGAAAGGCCCAGCGCCCGGCCAATGGCGCTCCCAACCACGATGGCCGCCACCACGACGCCGATGATCGACGCCACGAGCGGCAACCCGGCCGCGATGAACTGCTGGAGGTCTGCGCCGAAACCGAGGAGGACGATCGAGATCTCGAGCAGCATCCCCGCGGCGAACGCGACACCCGGGTCGAATCGCTCGGACGGAGTCCAGAACAGGCGCACGATCGCCCCTATCAGGATGGCGAGCACGATCGCTTCGAGCGTCACATGGCCGATCGCAGCGGTCAGGACATGCTCGGTGACCATCGCCAGCACAGACACCGCGATGACCACCGCAAGGCCGGGAACGCGGCGCGAAATCGCGGATAGCATTGCTAATGATACAATGCGGAACGCAGATTCCGGAGATCACACTCCCGCCCAAATATCTCATGCGCATCAACACACTCGCCGCCGTGCTTTCGGTTGCCGCTCTCGCCGCGGCACCGCTCGCAGCCCAGGAAACTCCCACTGAGCGCGAGGCCGCGCGCGACGTCATCACGAAGATGAACGCGCTCGAACACTCGCTCGACATTCCGGCCTGGGTGAGCAAGCTCACCGCCCCTAATGCCGCACGTGACGGGGTCGCCGCCCGCGCGAAGGAACTGATGGACAAAGATCTGCTTGCGCTGGGCGACGACATCACGCGCCACCCGGAAATCGGGTTCGTCGAATTCGAGTCCGTCCGAAAACTGACCGACTACCTCAAGGCGCACGACTTCGATGTCGAGATGGGCGTGGGCGGATTGAAAACCGCGTTCATCGCGCGCTACAAGAAAAACAACGGCGCACCGAACCTCGGCGTGATTCTCGAGTACGACGCATTGCGCGGGACCAAGGGTGCCTTCCACGGCGACCAGCACTCCACGCAGGGGCCGATCGGCATGGCCGCCGGGATCGCGATGGCCGAATACCTCACCAAGAACCACCTGCCGGGGAGCGTCATCATGTACGGCACACCCGGCGAAGAGATGATGCCGCCGGCGGCCAAGACGCAGATGTTCAAGGCGGGCGTGTTCAAGGACGCGGACATCATCGTGCGTTCGCACTCGAGCTCGGCCACC
>JBIOHR010000119.1:0-10986 GCA_044449085.1 Gemmatimonadales bacterium
GTGACGCGATGCCGCAGCGCCGAAGGGACGCGTTCCTTCACGTCGTCAGGCGTCGCGTACGCGCGGCCCTCGAGCACCGCTGCGGCGCGCGCGGCGCGCATCAGCGCCACGCTGGCCCGTGGTGACGCGCCGAGCGACACGGCGCTCTCGTCGCGTGTCGCGCGGGTGATCGCCGCGATGTACTCGCGCACTTCCGGCGCCACGCGCACGCCGTCGATGAGCGCCCGCACCTCGGCGGCGCGCGTGGCGTCGAGCAACGGCGGCACCATCGCGTCCGCCGCGCGCTCGGGATCGAATCCGGCCTCGTGGTGCGCGAGCATCTCGAGCTCCGCGTCCTTGGCCGGGTAGGATATCAGCGTCTTGAGCAGGAACCGGTCGAGCTGCGCCTCGGGCAGCGGGTACGTCCCCTCGTGCTCCACCGGGTTTTGCGTCGCGAAGACCGTGAAGAGCGGATCGAGCGCGCGCGACGCCCCGTCCACCGTGACCTGCCGCTCGGACATGGCCTCGAGCAGCGCGGACTGGGTCTTGGCCGGCGCGCGGTTGATTTCGTCGCCCAGAAGGATCTGCGTGAACACGGGGCCCGGCTGGAATTCAAACCCGCGCGCAGGGTCGCGCTGCATGGATACGCCGGTGACATCCGACGGCATGAGATCCGGCGTGAATTGGATGCGCGTGAACCGCAGGCCAAGCGCACTCGAGAGCGTGCGCACGAGCAGCGTCTTGGCCGTCCCGGGCACGCCCTCGATGAGCAGGTGCCCGCGCGCGAGGAACGCGACGAGCGCGTCGTCGATCGCGGCGTCCTGTCCGACGACGCGCGTGCCGACCGCGGCACGCACCTGGCGGAGGAGCTCCGCGCCCTGTTCGATGGAAATCGTCATGTCAGATCCGGGTGAGTGAGAGTTCGAGCTGTTCGAGTGCCGCGCCGACCGACGCGAACTCGCGGCGCGAGAGTCGGGTATGGAGAGCCTTCCTGATCAGCGCAACGTCGCCGGCGAGGGCCGGCGCGTCGCGGCCCGCGCGATCGAGGAACGCGTCGTCGGACGCGTCGACGTCGGGCCTGACGGACCCCCCGGCCACACGGCGCCGCACGCCGCGCACGAGGCGGGCCGTCGCCGACCGGGTCGCGCCGACCTGTGCGTACGCGCGGCCCAGCGCATCGACGTGCTCGAGCGGCGAACGCCGCTCGATGCGCTCCGGGTCGCGCGGGGGGATCAGGCGGGGCGCCGTCGCGAGCAGCAGGAGGAGACCGGCCGCGAGCAGTTGCACGAGCGTGCGCCCCGACGCCTTGCCCACGAGGTACGCGGCGACGGCGCTCATCGTGCCGCGCTGCTCGCCGTACCCCTGATGGTATTCGTCGAACACGATGCGTCCACGGCGTCCATCCTCGCCGAGATACGCGAGCATCCGCATGTCGGCGACGTCGAGGCCGTACGAGCAGTTGCGCACGGCATCGTTGCGCAGCAGGTCCGGATCCGCCCCGACGACCATCCGGCCGCGGCCGAGCGGGAAGCCGGTCGCCGCGTAACGCGGGTGGCCGCGATCTGCGGAGTCCGCGTCCATCTCGACGAACATCGCCGCCGAATCGCGCCGCGGTCCGCGCGTCGCGATCGTATTGAGTGTTACGCGGTCGCCGGGCCAGAGTGTGTTGAGGACCGTGCCGCTCAGCAGCCCGCGCTTCGGCGGCGCGCAGCTGTCGAGCGCGGCGGGCTTGCGCCGGTCGAGGACGCCGTTGGGTGCGATGCGAAGCCTGAGTGAATCCGCGAGGAGCACCGTGCCGTCGCCGAGCATCACGAGCACCGCTCCGCCGGCGCGCACGTGGTCGAGCAGCGCGTGCACGTCCGTCGCGCGGAGCGGCACGGGCGGGTCGAGCACGGCGATGATGCTGCTCGTATCCGCGGGAAACTCCGGGTCCTTGCGCTGTTCGGTCCGCCAGCCGAACCGCTGCGCCATCTCGTAGAACATGCGCGCGCCCATCGGTGCCGCGGAATAGGTCGAGAGCCGCGGGTCGCCAGTGCGCCCGATGTCCTGTTGGCGCACGTTGACCGCCATGAACACGACCAGCACGGCGACGACCGGAAGCACGATGCCCGGCCGGATGAACCATGGCCGTTTGGGCCCGCCGGCCGTGCGCGGCGCGCTCATGCCGCACCGCCGCGCGAAAGGATCGGGGTGGCGTCGCGGAGCAGCGCCGCGTACTCGCCCGCGTCGCACGTTCCGGCGCCGAAGATCACCGCGTCGTAGCGCCGGCGGAATTGCTGGAATGCGCCGCGCGCGGGCGAGCCGCGCCGCGCGAGCTCACGCGCGTAGTCGCCGGCGGTCTTTGACACGTGGAGGCGCACCTCGCCGCGCTGCGCAAACCCCGCGAGCAGCGCAGCGAGCAGCGCGTGCGAGGCATCGGTGTAGCGGCCTGCCGCGGCAAGCCGCTCCGCTTCGCGCCATGCATCCAGCCCGCGTTCGCGCGCCGGTGCCGCGTCCCCGGGTGACGCGAGGCTGCGTGTCGCGATCGCCGATACGATCACGTGGATGGCCACGGCGGCAACCACGAGCGCGAGAACCACGAGCGTGACATGACGGCCCGACGCGGACCCCCGGAAAAACTCGAGGATGCTGTTGAGCACGCGTCCCACCAGGCGCCAGAAATCCTGCCATGCGCTCGCACCGACCGACCGGTCGTACGCGGCCTGCCTCGCGATGGCGGCGACGGTGTCGTGCACCGCAGGGGCCGGCCACGATGCCGGCGGTCCGCCCTGCGGGACGGTCATGCCGTTCAGGTGGCGGCGCCGGCGACGCCGGGCGCGGATCCCGGATCGAGACCGAGCGACGCGGCCATCTGCTCGATGTCGAACCCCTCCGAGCGAATGCGGCAATCATAATAGAGCAGCATCGTCGTGAGCCCGAAGACCGGATACGCCACGACCTGGTACGCCGCGCTCAGCACGAGCGTGAGCACCTGGCTCTTGAGGAGCGTCGCGGCGAAGAGCACGCAGCCCGAGAGCAGCGCGTAAATGATCCACACGAGCAGGAGCGTGTTCAGGATGTGCCGCTTGCGGCCGTTCGAGAGTGCGGTCGAGCGCGCGAACGCCTCCGTGGTGCTGGCGTCCTCGAGCACGATCGCCGCGGTCACCCCAAAGAAGCGTGCGGCGATGTAGAACTCGCCGACGAAGAAAAAGAGGAGGCCGACAAAATAGAGCACCCCCTTCAGGAATCCCGCCCAGAGGATCCGCCCAACCTTCGGAATCACCGCCCGAAGCGTGGCTTCGAGGTCGGCTTCCTCGCCGAGGTACACGGCCGCGCCGTACTTGATGATTGCCGCGCCGCCCATCGTATACGTAAAGGCGGAGACCAGCAGGGAGATGAGGCCGATCATCGTTCGCCCGAGATCCAGACCGGCGCCCGGCTGCAGCAGGATATTCGTGATCAGTTGCGGCACGATCGCGAATGCCATGAGCATGATGTACTGGCCGCCGTCGCGCCGGTAGAGCGCGAACGCCGCGTCAACGAGTTCGGACACTGTTCGGGCGCGCAGGCGAACTTCAGTCATGGTGGAGTCCGGGTCGCGGTGATCGAGCAGGTGCCCGCCTTGGCGCGCGGTCCGCGCGGGGCAGGTCAAAAATGTCTCGCCCCGCAACGCGCGGCTAGGCTGGGGCGGTGCACCCCGGGAACGCCGCGTAAACCATAGCGCGTGTCGGACGGAGGCTGACGAAAAAAAAGACCGGTGTGCGCACAGCGGGGTATGATGGAGGATGCGCCTCTCGCTGCGGTTCATCGTCCCTCTCATGCTCGCGCTTGCGGCGATCGCGTACGCGGTCGTGCCGCTGGTCGACCAGCTGACGCTCCGCTGGTTCGAGCGCGATCTCGACAGCCGGTCGAGCCTCATTGCGAACACCGTCGACGTGCCGCTGCGGGACCTCGTTCGCGAGGGAAGCCATGCACAGCTCGTGCAGTTCTTCACGGCGATCACGCGCGACGAACGGCTGTACGCCGTCGGCTACTGCGAGTCACCGCAGAGCAAGCCGATCGCGACCGCGACGCTCCCCCGCGAGATCGGCTGCTCCGACCTGAACACCTTCTCCGTGCGCCACGAGCTTCAGGTCGACCGCGCGCGCGGGCCGCTGTACGTGTCGGTCGTGCCCGTCGCCGGCCTCGACGGTCCGGCCGGCAACCTGGTGCTCGTGCACGATATGAGCTTCATGGCCCAGCGCAGCGAAGAGACGCGAAAGTATCTCTTCTATTTCTTCGTCGCGCTCGGGATCACCGTGTCGCTGATCACGGTGATCATCGCGCAGATCAGCTGGCGCGGCTGGGTGGCGGGCTTCCACGCGCTGCTGCAGGGCGAGGGACTCTGGCGTCCCTCGGACATGACCGAGCGCCCGGAGCTGCGGCCGATCGCACGCGACCTGCGCATGCTCATTCGCGAGATCGAATCCGAGGGCCGCGCCCGCGATCACGACCGCGTGAACTGGAACTCCGAGGCGCTGCGCAACGTCCTGCACGCCGAACTGCGCGGCCAGGAAGTGATCGTGGTGTCGAATCGCGAGCCGTACATCCACGAGCGCACCGCCAATGGGATCGCCATGCGCCGGCCCGCGAGTGGCCTCGTGACGGCCATGGAGCCGATCATGCGCGCCTGCTCCGGGACGTGGATCGCGCACGGCAGCGGATCGGCGGACCGCGACGTCGTGGACACGCACGATCGCGTGGGCGTGCCGCGCGAAAATCCGGCGTATCAGTTGCGCCGCGTATGGCTGACCGAGGAAGAGGAGGCGGGATACTACTACGGCTTCGCCAACGAGGGCCTCTGGCCGCTCTGCCACATCGCGCACGTGCGCCCGATCTTTCGCACCGCGGACTGGGAGCAGTATGTGAAGGCGAACCGGAAGTTCGCGCAGGCCGTGGTGGAGGAATCGAAGTCGTCGGATCCGATCGTGCTGGTGCAGGACTATCACTTCGCGCTCCTGCCGCGCATGATCCGCGACGCGCTGCCCGCCGCGACGATCATCACGTTCTGGCACATCCCCTGGCCGAACCCCGAGGCATTCGGCATCTGCCCGTGGCGCGAAGAGCTGCTCGATGGCCTGCTCGGCAGCAGCATCCTGGGATTCCACACGCAGTTCCATTGCAACAACTTTGTCGATACCGTTGACCGCGTGCTCGAGGCGCGCAGCGACCGCGAGATGTTCACCGTCAGCTACCGTGGCCAGATGACCGAGGTGAAGCGGTACCCGATCTCGGTGGAGTATCCTCCGCCGGCGCAGCTGATGGCGCGCACGGTGGATGAATGCCGCGCGGCGGTGCGGGAGCGGCACAACCTTCCCGCAAACCAGATGGTCGGGATCGGCGTGGACCGCCTCGACTACACCAAGGGAATCGAGGAGCGGATGCGCGCGGTGGAGCGGCTGCTCGAGCTGCACCCCGAGTGGATCGGCAGGTTCACCTTCATTCAGGTCGCCGCGCCGACGCGCGCACGGATCGAGGAGTACCTCCGCTACGAGACGCAGGTCCGGGGGCTCGCCGCGCGCATCAACGCGCGGTTCGAGGGACGCGGTGCGCCGCCGCTCGTCCTCGCGATTGCGCATCACGAGCCGCAGCAGGTGTACGAATACTATCGGGCCGCCGAGCTCTGCTTCGTGAGCAGCCTGCACGACGGCATGAATCTCGTCGCCAAGGAATTCGTCTCGAGCCGCGACGACGAACGCGGCGTGCTCATCCTCAGCCAGTTCACCGGTGCGGCACGGGAGCTGCCGGAGGCGATCGTCGTGAACCCGTACGACACCGATCAGTGCGCCGAGGCGGTGCACGTGGCGCTCACCATGCCGCTCGCGGAACAGCGCGAGCGCGTGCGGCTCATGCGCGGCCTGCTGCAGGACTTCAACGTGTACCGGTGGGCGGGCCGGATGCTGCTCGACGCCGCACGCATGCGGCGCCGCGATCGCCTCGTCGAGCGCACCGCGGTGACCGACGCGCTTCCGCGGTTCGCGTCGGGCGCTGGGCGCGCCGCCGCGCTGTGACATCGTCAGCCGGACTGATGGCCTACTTCCTCGATATCGACGGCACCCTGATCGACTTCGGTGGCTCACCGGCCCGCACGCGCCTCGCCACGGCGCACCGGCGCCTCCTGCAGAGACTGCGGCGCCGCGCCGGCGGGGCGGTGGCGATCGTCAGCGGCCGGTCGATCGCGGACATCGACCGGATTTTCCACACGTCCGAATGGCCCGCGGCAGGCCAGCATGGGGCTGAGCGCCGCGACGCGCGCGGGCGCTACTCGCGCATCGCGGCCCCCAACGCGTCACTGCCGCGCGTTCGCCGCCTGCTGGCCGACGCCGTCGCCCGGCACCCCGGACTGCTGCTCGAGGACAAAGGCCACTCGATTGCGCTCCACTATCGCCGCGCGCCGCGCCTCGCCGCGTATGCGCACCGCCTGGTGCGCGCGCAGCTGCCGCTGCTTGGCCGGTCATACTGCGTGCAACGAGGCAAGCGCGTGGTCGAGCTCAACCCGGCGGGGCGCAACAAGGGTGCGGCGGTGCTCGCGTTCATGGCCGAACGTCCCTTTTGCGGCCGCACACCGGTGTTCGTTGGTGACGACCTGACCGACGAGTTCGGCTTTGAGACGGTCAACGCGCTCGGCGGCGTCTCGGTCAAGGTCGGCCCCGGCGCGACCGTCGCCACCATGCGCGTGCGCGACGTCCGGTCGGTGTGGGACTGGCTCCAGCGGGGCGGCGCACTCCCCGACGGCACCGCCACGCGGTCGCGATGACCGCTTCGCTCGACCTCGCGATCGTCGGCAACGGCGCCATCGGGTGCCTCATCAACGAACGCGCCGACGTCGTCTGGGGATGCTTTCCCAGATTCGACGGCGACCCCCTGTTCTGTTCGCTCCTCCGCGAACCGTCGCCGGATGCCGATTTCGGATACCTCGCGGTGGACCTCCTCGACTCGGTGAAGATCGAGCAGGAATATGTCCGCAACACGCCGGTCCTCGCGACGCGCATGTACGACCGGTCCGGCGGCTGCATCGAGATCACCGATTTTTCGCCGCGGTTCAGGCAGCACGGGCGCATGTTCTGCCCGATGATGCTGGTGCGGCAGGTACGGCGCGTGGCGGGCAATCCGCGTGTGCGGTTTCGCTTGCGCCCGGCGACGGACTACGGCGCGGCGCGCACCGCGACGACGAGCGGGTCGAACCACATACGGTATATCGCCACCGGCGTGGTCGTGCGGCTGACCACGGACGCATCGATCACGGCGATGCTCGAGGAGAACGCATTCTACCTCGACGACAGCGTCACCCTCCTGCTCGGTCCGGACGAGACGGTGCAGGGGAGCGTGGGCGAACTCGGCCGCCACTTCCTCGAGGAGACGGTCGCGTACTGGAGCGGCTGGGTGCGGCACCTCGGCATTCCCTTCGAATGGCAGGATGCGGTGATCCGCGCCGCAATCACGCTCGAACTCAACGTGTTCGACGACACGGGCGCCGTCATTGCCGCGGTGACGACATCCATTCCCGAAGCGCCTGGAAGCGGGCGCAACTGGGACTACCGGTACTGCTGGCTCCGCGATGCCTACTTCGTCGTGACGGCACTCAACCGGCTCGGCTCCACGCGGACGATGGAGCGCTACCTCGAGTACATCCTCAACATCATCGCCCGAGCGACCGGCGGGCGGATCCAGCCCGTGTACGGGATAAGCGGCAAGACGGACCTGGAGGAGTGCGTCGTGGAGCACCTCCCCGGGTACCGCGGGATGGGGCCGGTGCGCGTCGGGAACCAGGCGTATCAGCAGGTACAGCACGATGTGTACGGCGCGGCGATCCTCGCCGCCATGCACGTGTTCTACGACCACCGTCTCACGCGGCGGGGCGACGAGACGCTGTTCAAGCGCCTCGAGACACTCGGCGAGCGCGCCGCGGAGCTGTTCGACCAGCCCGACGCAGGCATCTGGGAACTCCGCACGCGCCTGGACGTGCACACGTTTTCGAGCGTGATGTGCTGGGCGGGATGCGACCGCCTCGCGCGCATCGCGGCGCACCTCGGCCTCGCCGACCGCGCCACGAAATGGCGCGAGAGGGCGGCGGCGATGCACGAGACGATCTGCAAGCGCTGCTGGAATCCCGCGCTGGGGAGCTTCGTGGGATACATGGACGGCGACGCGCTCGATGCGAGCCTGCTGCGTCTGCACGAGCTGGGGTTCCTGCGGGCCGACGACCCGCGGTTTCGCGGAACCGTCCATGCGATCGGCAAAGCGCTGCGAAGGGGTGACTTCATATTCCGGTACGCGGAGGCCGATGACTTCGGCTACCCGGAGAATGCGTTCCTCGTCTGCACGCTCTGGTACTGCAACGCCCTCGCGGCGCTGGGCGAGACCGACGAAGCGCGCCGGCTGTTCGAGAAGGTGCTCTCCGGACGAAACAAGCACGGCCTGCTCTCGGAGGACGTCGACCCCCGCTCGGGTGAGCTCTGGGGGAACTTCGTCCAGACGTACAGCATGGTCGGGCTCATCGACTGCGCCATGCGGCTCTCCGTGCCGTGGGAGGATGCCTTCCAGTCTCGCGACATCGCGGACACAGCGCCTTGACCGGCATGAGCGTAAACTTGAATATGAACGTGCGCCGCACGACCCCCCGGTGAGGCGCCGCTCCACCCGGACATTGGAGGTCAGCGTGCGCGGTCGGCTCCTGTTCACAGCGTTCCTCACCGTTGCCACGGTGGCGCCGGCGCGCGCGCAGACGTCCGCCGCACAACTCGGGAAGGATCAGCTCACGCTGCTGGCCAAGGTCCAGGTGGCGATCGACGTCGCGCACGACTCCACGGACTTGCAGCTGGCCATGGTCGGCAACAAGAAGCCGGAGGTGCAGGAAGCGCTCAAGGCAAAGCTTCGTTCGGAGGTGACGGACATCCTCAAGAAGAACGGGCTGACCGAGGCGCAGTACAAGCATGAGACATTCCTGGTGAGCACCGATACGGGGATGCGCCGCACATTCGACGGCGAGGTCGTCCACCTGACGGGCGCGCCGCTGCCGGGCGCGTATGTCGCGCCGCCGGCCCGTGGCGGCCGCGGCGGCGGTCCCACCACCCCGCCGATCAAGGTGCCGGCCGGCGCAGTCGGCACGCACATCGGGCACGTCGTGAACTCGTTCGCCGACACGCCGGACAAGATGGGATTGCTCCCCGTGGCGTTCGCCGAAGCCCGCACGGCGCAGCAGCACGCCACGCTCGGGATGAAAGCCGCCAACCTCGACGGCATGAAGCTGCACGCCGGCCACGTGCTCAACGCGATGGATCCGACGATCGTCGCGGCAGGCCCGGGCCTTGGCTACGGAATGAAGAAGGCGGCGCTCGGCGTCGCGACGCACATCGAGCTCGCGGCCAAGGCACCGGGCGCGTCGCCGAATGTGATCCTGCACGCGACGCACATCGCCATGGCCGCGCGGAACGCGGCGGAAAGGGCCGATACCGCGATTGCGCTCGCGAAGGAGGTTCAGGCCGCGACGACGATGGCCGACGCCGCCAAGCTCATGAGCCAGCTCGTCTCAATCTGCGATCAGGTGATTGCGGGCGTTGATTCGAAGGGCGATGGCCGGGTGACGTGGCAGACGGGCGGGCTGCAGCAGGCGCAGGAGCACGTAGACCTTATGCTCGGGGCGGAAAAGTTGCCCTAAGTGGGAGAGCGAGTTTGAGTCAGAGGGATGAGTTGGAGCAAGCTCAGTCGGAGTTTGAGCGATGAGTCTGAGCGTGAGTGGGAGTTGAGTGGGAGTAAGAGGAAAATTGAGAGGGAGTCGAGTGCGAGCGACCCGCTCCCACTTTACTCCCTCTCCCACTTTACTCCCTCTCCCACTTTACTCCCACTCCCACGTTACTCCCACTCACGCTCACTCTCATCCCGCAAACTCGCTCTGAGTTTGCTCCAACTCATCCCTCTGACTCAAACTCGCTCTCAAGTCTTGCAGTCACTCGTTGTCGTGATTCGCCTCGTACTCCGCCTGCGTGTGCATCCGCTGGTTCGCCTGACGCGCATCGCGCTTCTTGGCGGCCTTCATCGCCAGCGCGTGCGTCGTCTCCGACTTCACGGCTGGCAGGGAGAGGAGCTTCTCGAGGTCTGTGCTGCGGCATTCGGGGCACGCCGGCGTCGCCGACGTGCCCCGAATGAGAAGTTCAAACCGACGTTCGCACGAGCGGCACACGTACTCGTAGATCGGCATCGCGCGCTATCCTACCAGCACGACACGCAGTTATGGCTGTTGTGCGCGCCGAGCTTCTCGAGCAGCGCGATCGTTTCGGGGAACGGGCGCGTGCGCGATACGGGTGAGTTGGCCATGTCGACCGTGGTCCGCCCGTTCTTCGCGACCGCCTTCACGTCGGCGCCCTTCGAGACGAGATAGAGGATCATCTCGTTGTCGCCGCGCGCGGCGGCGTTGTGCAGCGGGGTGTAGCCGTTCTCGTCGCGGATGTTCACGTCGGCGTGGAGCACCTCGACGAGGTACTTCACGGAAGGCATCCATCCATCGGGGGCATGGTGGAGCGAGTTGCCCGCGAATCCGTTCCCGAATCCGACGCCCGACGCCGCGTGCAGCGGATACACGCCGATCCCGGCGACCGCCGCCTTTGCGGCCGAATCAACAGCGGGGTCGAGCCCCGGCCCGGGAATCACGCCGCGGCCGCCGCCGCCACGGGCCGCCGGTGCCGCACCGCCATCCGGGCCTGCCGTAACGTCCGTCCTTCCGTTGAACGGCGCCGGCGCGGCTGATGCGCCGCTCGCCGCGTCGGCTCCGGCGGCGCCACCACGTGCCCCGCCCGCGGCACCAGCGCCGCCGCGTCCGCCGCGCCCGCCCCGTCCGGCGACAACCGCCTTTTCCGACGGGATGTTCGGATCGGCACCGTACGCGACGAGCAGTTTCATTGCGTCAACGTCCGTGGCGTATGCCGCGCGCCAGAACGCCGTCGTCCCCTCGAGGTTCTCGAGCCCGCAGTTTGCATTGCCGCAGTTGTTGAA
>JBIOHR010000120.1:0-10748 GCA_044449085.1 Gemmatimonadales bacterium
CTACAGGTCGGAGACGCTCAGCGCTTTCCTCGGCGGCGACACCTGGCTCAAGGTCGAGTCGGAACAGCACACGGGGTCGTTCAAGCTCCGCGGCGCGACGAATGCGCTCGCGACGCTGTCCGCAGATGAGCGCGCGCGCGGGGTCGTGAGCGCGAGCGCCGGCAACCATGGGCTCGGCATCGCGACCGCGGCGCAGGCGATGGGAATCGCGCTCACGGTTTACGTGCCGCGCACGGCGCCGTCCATCAAGCGCGACCGGATCGCGACCTTTGGCGCGACGGTCGACGCGACCGCGGCGAAGTACGACGACGCCGAGCTCCTCGCGCGCGCGCACGCGGCCCGCACGGGCGCGACGTTCGTGAGCCCGTGCGCCGGCCTTGAACTGCTCGCCGGACAGGGAACCGTGGCGCTGGAGGTGCTCGAGGCGCTCCCGGAGATGCGCACGATCGTCGTGCCCGTCGGTGGCGCAGGGCTCGCCGGCGGCATCGCGGGACTGCTGCGCGTCGAGGCGCCGACGGTGCGGATTGTCGGCGCGCAGAGCGAGCGCACGAACGCGATGACGATCGCGATGGCCAGCGGAAACCCGACGGACATTCCCGATGTGCCCACGCTGGCAGACGGACTCTCCGGCGAGGCCGCCGCCGAGATGCTCGCGCAGGCGCAGGCGGCGCTCGACGACATCGTCGCGGCGAGCGAGGAGGATGTGGCCAACGCGATCGCGTATCTGTGGATCGAGGAAGGGTTCAAGGTCGAGGGCGCGGGAGCGGTGGGAGTGGCGGCGCTGCTCTCGGGGAGAGTGGAGCGGCTCGAGTTTCCGGTGGTGGTGGTCGTGAGCGGGGGGAACATCGACGACGACCGGCACAAGGCGGTGATCGCGGGGACGACGTGAAGAGCGAGTTAACGCGTTTTTTGTTGTTGGTTAACCGAGGTAGATGATTGGACCAAGCATCGAGCCGCCCGATGCGCTCGATGCCCGGCCAATTCCCTACCTCAGTTAACCAGCCAACGAGAAACGTATTAACCCGCAGTTCGCATTACCTTTGCCAGGTGTCCCTCACTCTAAGATTCCTCGGCACCTCCGCCTCCCGCCCCACCATCGAGCGCGGCGTCGCCTCGCTCGCCATCACGCGCGAGGGCGAGACGCTGCTCGTCGACTGTGGCGAGGGAACGCAGCGCCAGATGATGCGCTACGGCGTTTCGTTCGCATTCGACGACCTGCTCTTCACGCACTACCACACCGACCACGTGCTCGGCACGCTCGGGCTGCTGCGGACGCTCACGCTTCAGGCGCGCGCGGAACCGCTGCGCGTATGGGGCCCGCCGGGCCTGCATGCATTCCTCAAGCGCGCCGAAGGCCTCGGCGTCGAGCGGCTCTCGTTTCCGCTCGAGGTCACCGAGATCACGCCCGGCACGGCGATCGCGCGCAAGGGATACGCGATCCTGCCGTTCGCCGTCGAGCACCGCGCGCAGTCGGCGGTGGGATATGCGCTCATCGAGGAAGAGCGCCGCGGACGCTTCGACCCTGAGATGGCGCGCGAGCTGCGAATCCCCGAAGGCCCGCTGTGGGGTCGGCTCGCCAAGAGCGAGACCGTCACGCTGCCCGACGGGCGCACCATCGATCCCGCGACGCTCGTCGGGCCGACGCGCACGGGACGGCGCGTCGTGATCACCGGCGACACGCGGCCGTGCGAATCAACGGTCGCCGCCGCCGCGGGCGCCGACCTGCTGGTGCACGAGGCGACCTTCGGCGACGAAGAAGCGGCGCGCGCCCTGGAAACCGGCCATTCCACCGCGCGAGAGGCCGCGACCATCGCCGCGCGCGCGGGCGCGCGCAAGCTCGTGCTCACGCATTTCTCCGCGCGCTATTCGCGCGATCCGTCGGATTTGGAGCGCGAGGCGCGCGAAGTATTCCCTGCGTCCGGCTGCGCGCGCGACGGCATGGAGCTCGACGTCGCCTTCGCCGACGCGGTCGCGGTGTCGTAACCGGGCGGCCACGCGGTGACGGCGCGCTCGCCCGGCCGCCATGCGAAACCGGGACCGGCGGAGCCATGCTCACCCGGAAAGATCACCAGGCCGGTGTCGAAGGCCCGGCACTGCACGCCAAGCTCGTCGAGCTCGGCGACGCACGCTTCGATCTCCTCCGCCATCCGCTCCGCCTCGCCCTGGAGCGAGTCGGCCTCCGGATCCGGCGCGGTCGCGGTGGACTTGATCGTGGCGTACTCGAAACGGCTGACCGCGTCCTCCCACGCGGCGAACCGCGCGATGAGATCGTCCACGATGCGGCGCACCAGCGGGATCGCGCGGTTCGCCAGCGCCTCGGTGTAACGCTTTGGCGCATTGGGGGGCGGGCCGGCCCCGCTCATGCCCCGCCCTTCCCCTGCTGCGCCTCCTCGAGCGCGCGCTCTTCGTCGCGCCGCCGGCGGCGCTCCATGCCCGCCGCATTGCGGCGCCGGTCGGCCTCGGTTTCGAGCACGAGCGACGGCACCTCCGTCGGATGTCCTTCGCGGTCGAGCGCCACGTACGTGACATAGCACGAGTTTGTGTGGCGGCGCGTGCCGAGCAGCATGTTCTCGGCCTCGATGCGGATGCCGATCTCCATCGTCGACCGGCCGACGAAGTTCACGCTCGCCTTCATGTGCACGAGGTCGCCGACGAGGATCGGTTCGCGGAAATCCACGCGGTCCACGGAGACCGTCACGCAGCTCGAGCGCGCATGGCGCATCGCGCACACGGCCGCGGCCTTGTCGATGAGCGCGAGGATGACGCCGCCAAAGACGTGGCCGCGCGCATTCTCATCGGGCGGCATCATGAGCACCGACGTCTCGTGCGCAGACTCGCTCACCTTGCGCGCCGGCCGCTTGGAGCGCGTCGGTGTCATGGCCGCGCGAACGACGCGAACACGATACGGCCGCGCGATGGCGCCCGGCGCGGCCCCACCACGATGCGTGAATCGGCGGAGTACATCGATGCGTCGTTGAACGCGCGGCTGAGCGCCTTGCGATCGCCGGGCTTCACCGCGCCGTCGAGCCACAGCACGCGCCACACGGGCGCGCCGATGACTCCGACGCGCCAGTCGCGGCGGCTCGCGTCGCGCAGGACGAGACGCGCGGCGTCGCCGTCCGCGGTGAGAGCCGCGCGCAGTTCGACCGCGCCGTGCTTCCAGCTGAGCAGCGAGTCCGGGCCGGCGGGAAGTTCGTCGCGCAGCGTGCGCCACCAGGGCGCGGCGGGAACCTCGCGCGGGGCGAGCTCCACCGCGCTCACCGACCCGCGCGACGCGACGCCGGGCACCGCATACACCACCCGCGGCCGCCCGTCGCGCGACGCGATCGTGAAGCTGGATCCGTCGAAGTCGAACGCCGCCATGACGCGCTGCGCGCGGCGGCTGCGGCGGTCGCGCAGCGCGAGCAGCGAGTCCCGCGCCATTTTCCACTCCGCGCTCGCATCGCGTTCCGTCTGCGCAGCGGCGTCGCCGCCGAACAGCGCGGCGACGGTCACCGGCTTTCCCGTGCGCAAGTCGAGCACGCCGCGCCGCGCGGTGTGCCGGTCGACGTTCTCGCGCTCGCCGACGATGTCCATGTCCGTGCGGTATTCGTACGAAACGTACGGCCCGTGCACGCCGACCACGTCGACGTCCGCGGTCACCGACGTGCGCGGGTGGTCGGCGGCCTCGTCGTCCTTGCCGAGCGGCGTGTCGCCGGGGTGCGCCCTGGCATAGTCCGCCGCGTAGCGCGGGACGAGCGAGTCGGCGAACAGCTCGGAGGAGTCGCCGGTGACGAGGTCCCGCGACCAGAGCCTCGCCCCGACGAGCACGGCGTCGAAGTAACTGCGGTCGTCGTCGGCCACATAGATCTCGCGATAGCGCCCGTCGACGCGCGCGAGCAGCATCGGGACGCCGCGCATGCGCAGCCCCTGTGGGCCGCTGGTCACCCAGTACGACGAGTCGCCCGTGGTGACGATGAACTCGGCGTGCTGCACCGCGGCCGGGACGTGGCGCCCCGAGCACGCCGCTGCCGCCGTCGCGGCAAGCGCGACGAGCATCGCCCGCAGGTCCATGCGAAGAATCGCCACGATTCGACTAATATACACTCGTGAAATACGCACTCATCGCCATGTTCGCGGCTTCCGCCGCCCTCGCCCAAGGCGCCGCCCAAGGCGCAGCCCAGGGTGCGGCCGCGCCGCCCGTCCCACCGGTTACCCCGGCCACCCGCGCGCTGCTCCCCGACACGCAGATCGTGCGCGGCCTGTACGTGAACCGCTTCGCCGCGCAGAGCACGAAGCGCATGCGCCAGCTGATCGACATCGCCGATCACTCCGAGATCAACGCACTGGTCATCGACCTGAAGGACGAGTTCGGGCTGAACTACGCGCCCACGGACCCGTCGCTGCAGAAGAACGCGGGCCACAGCGGCACGATTCCGCACCTGAAGGAGCTGCTCGACACGCTGCACGCGCACGGGATACTCGCCGTGGCGCGCATTGTCGTGTTCAAGGACTCGGTCACCGCCCGTGTGCACCCCGAGTGGACGATCCGGAAGGCGGACGGCACGCCGTGGCACGACAAGAAGGGGATGACGTGGGTGAACCCGTATCACCACGAGCTCTGGGAATACAATATCCACGTCGCCGAGGACGCGGTGCGGCTGGGTTTCGGCGAAGTGCAGTTCGACTACATCCGCTTTCCCGAGCCGTACAAGTCGCTCCCGCCGCAGGTCTTTCCCGACCAGAACGGGCGAAATCAAGACAAAGCACAAGCGCTCGCAGATTTCCTCGCCCTGGCGCACGCTCGCATCTCGAAGCTCGGCGCGCGGACGACGGCGGATATCTTCGGCCTCGTCACGAGCGTGCCGAACGCACTGGAAGTCGGCCAGCAGTGGGAGCATCTCGCGCCGGTGACCGATGTGCTCCTCCCGATGACGTACCCGTCGCACTATCCGCCGGGGTCGCTCAACGTCGCCCATCCGAACGCGGAGCCGTACGCGATCATCCACGCCGCGATCGTCAGCGCGCACGAGCGCGACGTGAAGCTCGGGCTCTCCGGCGAGCGGGTGCGCCCGTGGCTGCAGGCGTTCACGCTCGGCAAGCCGGCGTACGGGCCCGACGAGCTCCGCGAGGAGAAGCGCGCGGTGTACGACGCGGGGTACGATGGCTGGGTGCTGTGGAATCCGGGGTCGAAGTACGAGCCGTTCTTGAGTGCGCTGGAGAAGACGCGCGTGTCGAGGAAGAAGCCGTTCCCGGCCGCCGGGTCTGGGACTGCGGCCGGAAAGAAGGGGAGCTGAGAGCGGCTCGGTCCGCGCAGTCGGCCGCGGGCCACTCGTTGCGCCGGGCCAACTCGCCAAAGCGTTTATGGGGCTCGCGAGGCCCGGCTTCACGAGCGGCCCGCGGCCTCCCTGCCAAGCGAATCGCTCCACCACACAGTACCAACACAGACGCGCGCGCACGGTACGCGCCGCCCAAACCAGTCCGCGCGCGTTGCGTACAGCACAAATGGGGCAGCGAATGGTTGGCCGGCCGGACGCGAGGGACTCGCGTCGGCGGGCCTTTCGAGGACCCCATAGACGCTTGTCCGAGTAGGCCCGACAAAGCGAGTCCCTCGTGGCCGGCCGGCGCGCGCTGAGGTTGTCACAGCTGTTCGCCTGCGCGCACAGAACCCGATTCCTTCCGCCTCTCCGCACTGACCCGTAGCTTCTCTCGCCATGGAGCTCCGCGACCAGCTGCAATCCGCCCTCGGCAAGACCTACACCGTCGAGCGCGAACTCGGCGGCGGCGGCATGTCGCGGGTCTTTGCGGCGACGGAAACCGCGCTCGGCCGCAAGGTCGTCATCAAGGTCGTGCCCAACGAGGTCGGTGCCGGCGTAAACCTCGACCGCTTCAAGCGCGAGATCCAGCTCGCCGCCGGACTGCAGCACCCGCACATCGTCCCCGTGCTCACCGCGGGCGAGATGGACGGCGTGCCGTACTACACCATGCCGTTCGTCGAGGGCGAGCCGCTGCGCGCGAAGATTTCGCGCGGCCCGCTGCCGGTCGCGGAGGCCGTCAACATCATGCGGGACGTGGCCAAGGCCCTCGGCTACGCGCACGAGCGCGGCGTCGTGCATCGCGACATCAAGCCGGACAACGTCGTGCTCACGGGCGGCGCCGCGGCCGTGATCGACTTCGGCATCGCCAAGGCGATCAGCGCGTCGCGCGCAACCGCCGAGGACACCTCGGGGCTCACGCAGGTCGGCACGTCGATCGGCACGCCGGCGTACATGTCGCCCGAGCAGGCCGCCGCCGACCCGGGTGCGGATCACCGCGCCGACATCTACTCGTTTGGTTGCATGGCGTACGAGCTGCTCGCCGGGCGATCGCCATTCGCCGGGCTTTCACCGCAGAAGCTGCTCGCGGCGCACATGGGCGAGCGTCCGCGGCCGATTGCGGAACTGCGCGCCGATGCGCCGCCGGCGCTCGCCACGCTCGTCATGCAGTGCCTCGAGAAGGATCCGGACGCGCGTCCGCAGAACGCCGCCGACATCCTCAGCCGGCTCGACTCCGTCTCCAGCACCGGCTCCATGGCGGCCATGCAGCCGTTCATGCTGAGCGGACCCGGGGCGCTGCGCCGCGCGCTGTTCGTGTGGGTGCTCGCGTTCGCCGCGATGGTCGTGATCGCGAAAGCGGCGATCGTCGGCATCGGCCTTCCGGACTGGGTGCTGCCCGCGACGGTGACGCTCATGTCGCTCATGCTGCCGCTGATTCTCGCGGCGGGGCTCACCCGCTGGATCGCGTGGAAGCAGACGGTGTCGTGGTGCGCATACGCAACAGGCGCGTTCGTCGCAGTGGTCGGACTTTCGGTTGCGCTGCGCGCGGCCGGCGTCGGGCCGTTCGCCTCCCTTCTGGGGGCGGGCAAACTGAAGGACAAGGACAAGATCCTCGTCGCCGACTTCACCGCGAGCGGTGACAGCACGCTCGGCGCCGCGGCGTCGGAAGCGGTGCGCGCCGATCTCGGCCAGTCGCCGGTTGTTTCAATCGTGACGCCGCAGACGGTGGCGGCCGCGCTGCAGCGGATGCAGCGCGCGCCGGGCACCCGCGTGGACACAAGCATCGCGCGCGCGATCGCGCAGCGGGAGGGAATCAAGGCGATCGTCTCCGGCGATATCCACGCGGTGGCCGGCGGCGGCTTTCTCGTCACGATGCGTCTCGCATCCGCCGACTCCGACGCGACGCTTGCGTCGCTTTCGGGCGGCGCGTCGTCGGTGACGGACCTGATTCCCGCCATCGGCAAGCTCACGCACCAGCTGCGCGGCAAGATGGGCGAGTCGCTGAAACACCTCCAGTCATCGTCCGAGCTCGCACAGGTCACGACGGCATCGCTTCCCGCGCTGCAGAAGTTCACGGAAGCGAGCCACTTGATGAACGTCGATCAGGACATCGACAGGGCCATCCCGGTGTTCAAGGAGGCGATTGCACTCGACACGACGTTCGCCTCCGCGTACCGCGCGCTGGCGATCGCGCTGAGCAACACGGGGCGCGACCGCGAGGGACAGATCACGGCGTTGGAAAAGGCGTACGCCCATCGCGACCACCTGCCGGAGGTCGAACAGTACCTCACGGTCGCGACGTATTACACGCAGGGGCCAAAACCAGACCTCGCAAAGGCGCAGAAGGCGTACGAGGACCTGCTGGCGATCCGGCCGGCGCAGTATGCGGCGCTGAACAACCTCGCGCTACTGTACGCGCTGCAGCGTGAATTTCCACAGGCCGAGGCACTGCTGCGGCGGGCGATCGCATCGAACTCGCAGGCGCTGGTTTCCTACGGCAATCTCGCGCTCTATCTCAGTAACGAGGGCAAGGTGGCCGCCGCGGAGAGCGTCTTCAAGGCGCAGCTCAAGGCGTCGGGCAACAACGCCCGCACGGCGCTCGGCCGCACACCATACCTCTGGAGCAGGGGCGCATACGATGCCGTCGTTGCGCTCGCCGACTCAGTCGCGAAAACCGATCCGGCGGCGCTGGACCTGCTCGCGCAAAAATATGGCGCCGAGCAGGTCGTCGCGGCGACGCGCGGCCAGCTGAAGGTCGCGCTGGCGCTCGACAAGGAGAGCGCGGCGATCTCCGCAAAGCGCGGGTTCCCCGGCGCGCCGCTGGAGACGGCCATCGACTCTGCAATGGTCCAGACATGGTTCTACGGCGACAACGAGCACGCGCTCAAGACGCTGCAGAACGGGCTGGCGCGGAGTCCGCTCTCGGCAATACCCGCGCTGTCGAGGCCGTACGCGGGCCTCGCGCAGGTGTATTCGCTCGCGGGGCGCGCTGACCTCGCCCGCGGCATGCTCGCGGATTTCGAGAAGAATGTGCCCTCGATGGCGGCGTCTCTCGCGGCCACCACGCGCCATTCGATCAACGCGAACATCGCCTTGGCCGAAAAGCGCTATCCCGATGCGATCGCCGAATGGCGCGCCGCGGACGTCGGCCCGTGCCTCGCATGCGTGGAGCCGATGCTCGCGTACTCGTTCGATCAGTCCAAGCAGGCCGATTCTGCGCTCGCGTCGTACACGCGCTACACCACCGCGACGTCGATCCTCAACCGGCCGAACAACGACCAGTATTTTCTCGCCCTCGCGTACCGGCGTCTTGGCGAACTCTGGGAAGACAAGGGCGACAAGACGAAGGCCGCGGAGAACTACACCAAGTTCATCGATCTCTGGAAAAACGCCGACCCCGAGTTGCAGCCAAAAGTCGCGGACGCGCGCGCACGACTCGCGAAGCTCAGCGGGGTCGAGGGCAAGCGCTGACACAACGGCAACGGCCTTCCACAGATTTCGCGGAACAAGCCGCGGATACTACAACGACAAAAAACTTGGGGGAACTGCTCTCGCTTCAGAGAGAGCAGTTCCCTCAAAGGCTTTGTTGCTCTGTTGAAACCCTTTGAGAGGCCTCGAAAGCGCGACGCAGTTCCTCCCATTCCGCTAACCACGCGACGAGGCCCCGGTAGTCGGTTCGCAGGAACTGCCGGACGACCAGGAGAGCGAAGAGCTGCGGGTGCGTGAAGTCGCCACGCGAGCAGCGAATGACCACGTCGGCTTTCAGTGAGGAGCCAGCGCTCGTACCAGCTCACGGAAGTTCTCGAAACTGTCGGTCGGCAACGTGATTTGGTCCGTGACCGCGATCATTCTCACCGCGACGAGATGCTGGTCGGGATAGATGTCGATGTACTGCCCAAACGAGCCATTCGCCTCGCACCCGATCATGCGGCCGTATTCGTGACGCTCTAGATCGATGCGCGCGCGCTTGCTTGCTTCGCCGTAGGGCTCCCAGTACTTCTCGCCGAACGCAGTGCGGAGCGCAGCATTGTACGCGTCGAGGGATTCGTAACGCCCTCGCGCGGCCTCAGCCCTGCGGATGAAAGCCGAATCAGCTCCGGCCGCCGCTAGCAAACGAATGCGTTCGTCGTCGACGACGAACGTCGTGTGCTCTGGGAGGAGCCACCAGAGGAGCCCAGCGCGAGGCTCGATGGGCGAACCACGCATGATCGCGTCGAACCACTCGGCCGCGATCAGCTGAGTTCCCTTCCAGCGTCCACGGTCGAGCACCAGCTGGCCCAGCTTCGCCATGTCCTCCGGTAGCATCTGCAGACGCGCGTACGAGTATGGGTTCCCAGCACTGTCCCGCACCCAAACGAAGTTCGTGATCCCGAGCGGGCCGAACACGTCGCTCTGCAGGAGCGCATCCATCTTCTTACCGGACGCTTTCTGCACGATGCCAGCGAGAAGGTTCACCGCCTTGTTGTTGTAGTAGAAGTGCGTTCCCGGTTCGTCCGTAAGCTCGGCCGCGAGCGCGAGCTGCACGACGTCGGGGCTCGACTCCACCTCCTGGCTTCCATCGCTCTGCATTCCGGATGTATGGTCGAGCAACTGCCTGATCGTGATCGCTCGCTTCCTTCCTTGCTTCCATTCGGGATAGTACTTCGACACCGGGTCGTCGATCGACCGGATCGCACCCGTCGTCACGAGCCGGCCAATCGCGAGATTGACGATGGACTTCGTCGCGGACATTGCCTCGATGCGCTTTGGCGCTTTACCGAAATACCAAGCGCCCACCTTTCGGCCATCCTTCCAGACGACGACGGCGTCGGAGTGTGCGGCCTCAGCGGCACGAAGGAGCTGCTGAAGCGCGAGCGCGTCAATAGTTGCGGGAGCGACCTGACAGGGTCCGCGAGACGCAGCAGACGGGATCAGAACTGCCAGCGCCAACAGGCGATGTGTGATCATGCCAGACATACTCGCCCCTTACGAGCCCCGCGGCAATGACGGAATCACATCGATGTCGGGCTGACATCGATGTTTTCAACAGAGCAAGGCTTTGTCTGTGGCTGGTTCCGCCGTTTCAGCGAATCCATGGAAAAGTTGTTGCCGTCGCAGTCGCAGTATCCGCGGCTTGTTCCGCGAAATCCGCGGAAAGGCCGCTGCCGTTGTAGTTGCCGCTACTTCCCCTGCAATTCCACCACCGCGGCAATGAGCCGCTCGACTTCCTCGGGTGAGGTGTAGCAGGCACAGCCGACGCGGAGCAATCCGTCGGATGCATGGCCGAGGAGTTCGACGATCGTCGCGGCGTAAAAATCTCCGTTCGAGACGAACACGGCACGCTTCGCGAGATGCTCGGCGATCTCGCGCGAGTGGTGCCCCCGCATCGTGAACGAGACTGTCGGCGTGCGCGGCTGGTCGGGCGTCGGACCGTACATCGTCACGCCCTTGAGCGCGGAGAGCCCGCTCCAGAGA
>JBIOHR010000121.1:0-10672 GCA_044449085.1 Gemmatimonadales bacterium
AACGCTCGGGCTGATCCACCTCAATGATTCCAAGGCGCCGCTTGGATCGAAGAAGGACCGCCACGAGCTGATCGGTGACGGTGCGATTGGCAGCGGGCCCTTCGAAAAGATCATGCGCGACCATCGGCTCGCGAAAATCCCGAAAGTACTCGAGACGCCGAAGGGAGATGATGCCGTGACCAACGATCGACGGATGCTGACCACGCTGCGGAAGTTCGCTGCGGCAAGGTGACCCATGCGATGGAACCGGTCGGGCCGCACTCATCAGCGCCCCGACCGGTCCGGTCGCGTTTTTCCACATCAACGAACTACTAACTGCTATTCACTACAAATCATTCCCTCGTCGCTCCAGCGGCACAACCTCAAATCCCGAGATTGACTCGAAGGTTGACCGACCGCGGTCGCCCAACGGACGCCCCGCTGAAAAATGCACCCTTTAGCAGGTATTGACGGTCGAACACGTTGTCGATGAACAACTCGGGCCGCACTGTCGTCGCACCGACATTGAATGAGTACCCGAGCGCCAGATTAGTGATATAGCTCGGCGCGACCTTGATGCTCGAGTTGAAGGAGAGCAGCCCGGTGCCGTAACTCGCGTCCGGCTGTGCACCGTCGGTGAGGCCGCTGCCGAAGATCTCGGTCGCAGTGACGTAGAACCCGCCCGCCGAATATGTGCCGCTCGCCACGATCGAAAGCCGCTGGTCGTGATCGAGGTCGAAATCGCCGGCCGGCGGCGTACTCTGGAAGAACCCGCCGTACACGGCGCCGTACGAGTATGCGTGATCCAGCGCCACGTTGACGTACCCGGAGAACGGCCCCTCCGGATGGTACTCGGTAACGAACTCGACGCCCGTGTTGCTCACGTACTGGAGGTTTACGTCGGTAACGATGGCCGAACCCGGGATCGTATTGTCATCGATGCCCGGTGAGCTCGACTTATGATACCCGTCAAGCTTGACGACAACCCCGCCGCCAAACCGGTGCAGGTAGCCCACCTCGTAGAATGCATCACGCTCTGGGACAGTCGGGATGGTTGCGACACCCGAGTCAGCGACGCTCGTGATATTGCGCAAGTCCTCGACGTTCGTGGGAATGAACAGCCGTCCGAAGTACAGGAAGAAGGTGTTCGCGTTGTCCGGATAGAAGTTGAGCCGGATGCGCGGGCTGAACTGCGATGCGGTGCCGGCGAACGGCGCGGCATGGGTATCGTACCGCGCGCCGGTGCGCAACTCGAAGTGCTCCGACAGCGACCAATTGACCTCGCTGTAGATTGAAAAATCACCGCCGGCCAGCCCTGAGTTCGACGCCGGGCCGAACGATCCGTCGGCCGCCGTGGTCGCGAAGTTCTCGTGGCCGCTCGTCTGCGACGCGAGCACGCCGGACTTCCACTCGAACTCGTTGGACGGCTTGTACGAGTAGTCTGCCTTCGCCCCGTATGTGTCGAAGAAGCGGTGCTCGAGCAAGTTGTACGGCACCGTATCCGGAGCGAAGAAGAACTGCGGCGTATCGGAGTTGCCCGGGATGTAGTCCAGACTGCCGTGGCGATAGAACGCTCCAAGGAAGAGTTCGCTTCCAGCCGATCCGGCCGTCGCGGCGGAGCCGCCGAAATGGTGGCGCCATCCGAAGTTCGCGAAACCGTTCACGTCCTGCTGGTGATCGTCCGCCGTCACGCCACCGGTTGAGTCGAAGGGAACCTGGAAGTAGGTGCGCCCCCAGTCCATGTCGAGCGTGAGAATATCTGAGTTCCCCGGCTGGTATTGAATCTTCGCAAAGCCAAAGTCGTCCTCGCCGTGGTTGTGATAGTTGAACGGCTTGAACGTCGTCGTATCGAACACCACGGGATCCAGCCGCATGTCCGTCACCGACCGCGATCCGGAAACGAAAAACCCCCACTTGCCGCTGTTGCCGCTGAGGTTGAGCGACTGCGCGTATGCGCCAAACGATCCGCCAGATGCCGATGCGTTCATGTGAAACGCCCCCGTTGGAATGCGGGTCGCCACGTTGATGATCGCCGCGTTTTTCTCGCCGTACTCGGCGTCCCACCCGCCCGTCTGGAAGTCGAGACGGTTGATGATCGCGGGATCGAACAGTTCGTTGAGACTGCCCGACACGCCGCTCGCGAGCGGGATGCCGTCGATGTAGTACGTGTACTCCGCATGCTGGCCGCGGATGTGCACTTCGCCAGTCGGCGCGCGCGCCGCGCCCGCGACCGACTGCTGCACGATCTGCGACGTGGTCGTCGTCGGCGCGACGTGCGACTCCTGTTCGGTGAAGACCTGGTCGCCTGTGCGGGTGTCGACGGCGACCGGTGCTTCGGCCGTCACCTGGACCGCCTGCAACTGCGTCGTAGCGGCGGCAAGCTGCACGTTGAGGCGCACGTCTCCGCTCTGGACGGTCACCGTACCGGTGAACGGCTTGAAGCCGATGAAGTGGACGGACACGGAGTACGACCCGGTGCCGAGATTGTGAACGATGAACCGGCCGAAATCATCGGTCAGCGCGTTCTGGATGATCCGACCGTCCCGCGTGACGCTGACCTGCGCCGATGGGAGCGGGCTCCCGCCGGCGCTGTCGGTGACAACGCCGTGCAGGTCGCCATTCGGCACCGCCGCACGCGCCGGAATGGATGCGGTAAGAAGCCCTACAACGAGCGCCATGCACTGGCGCGCGCGATGATGCCACGATGATGCAATCACGATGAACTCCGTGTTGTCAGAGGTGCCTGAGGGGCGCGATACGACTGCCGCGGACGCCCCGTCCCCGAGGGGTCAGGCCGCCGGCAATCGATGCGTGATGTGCGCGCGCGACGGCCGGAGACCGGCCGTGCGGCGAAAGTCAGCTCAGGCTGACTGGGGGAGCCCGGGTGCGCTGCTGCGCACGGGTGATGGAGATCGGAAGAAGCGACGCATCGTCGGCAGCCGCACAGCGCGAAGCAGGCGCGACGGGAACGACGGGCGCCGAACCGCGCGGCGCGGAAAAGTGCGTGAGCAGCTGGCAGAGGACGCAGTCATCCGGGTGCACCGGACGGCAGCTCTTCTGCGTGTGCTCCTCGATGTGGACCTGTGGCGCGCCACCCGAATCGAGGATGATTTTCGCGTCGGCGACGACCGCGAGCACCGGCACCGCCATCTGCACGATGGCGACGGCGGCGAGCAGCACACGGCTCAAGGGGCGGCGGCGCATAGGCACGAATATACACGACGCGGCCACGCGCGTCGTTCGCACGTGTTACATGTGGTCCATGTGGCCCATGGCCCCCATCGCGGAGCGGCGCGGCCGCACGCGCACGAACAACACCACGCCCGCCGGAGTCGACGACCCGTAGGCCGCACGCAGCGCGGGCGGCACGATATTCAGTGTGCCCAGCGCGCCCGCTCCGAACGTGCCGCGCGACCAGCTCACGAGTTCACGCACGTAGCCGAGCGAGATTTCGGAAACGTCGAAGCGGCGCGCCGGTGAAAACCCGAACGGCGGAACGTCTGCAACGAGTTCCGCCGCGCTTTTCTCGACGTACTCGGCGCGCGCAATGAACGAGTTGCGCCAGTCGCGCGAGAATTCCGTCTCGGCGAGCACGCTGTTCGACATCGACTCGCCGTCGCGGCCGTTGCCGCCCCAGATCAGCGAGGAACTCCACTCGCCCGACTCGCCGAGCGGCACGCCGCGCGCAATGGACACAGTCGCGCGATGCTCCGAGACGGACGGCGCGGCCGCTTCCGGACTGTTCAGGTATCCATACGATGCCGTCACGGTCCACCGCGCGTCGGGTGAAAAGGTCAGCCGCCCGGCCCACGAGTCGAACGTGATGGGATCGAAGTTCCAGCGCTGATCGTCGGGCTCGCGCCCGTTGAACCAGGAGCCTTCGAGCTTCCATCGCTTGGTGAACAGTCCAGCGGTGAGCACGCCGAACGAAACGTGTGTCGCGTCCTGCCAGTGATGGCCGATCGGCGCGACCGGATTATCCATCGCCGACGGCCGCTCGATGAACGCCGCAGGCCCAAGCGCGGGCTCGCCGACCGGCGCGGCATACGCTGAAACGGTCACGCCGTGTGACAATGGCCTCAGATAGCTCGCGCCGACTTCCATGAACGCGTCGTGCGGATGCTGGCGATCGTGCAGCGGCTGCCCGCGATACTCCTCGCCAGTCTGGAGCAGCAGCGGATAGCCACTCGCCCCCGCTCCGAGCGCATCGAGGCTGAGCATCGTGCGCAGCTGGAGCTGCCCCGCGCCCACGTCGTGCGCCGCCATGAACATGCCCCAGTTCAAGCTTCCCGCCTGGCTCGCGCCGCGGGGGCCGTCCTGATGGTCGTACTGCGCGTACGCGACTCCTTCGAACATCAGGCGCCAGTTGCCGGCAGTTGTCTCGATCGCCGGAAGCGACTGTGCGCCGAGAGGCATCGAAACTGCCGCGGCAGCCGCGAGCGCGAGGGAGAGGCGCATGTCGCGAATAATAGAGGGGAGCGCGAGTTCAGGGGCGAGAGCTGAGGCCTGGGGGAACCGGTTACGACTTCGTCTAGCGTTTCGTCCCTTCCCTGCGTACCCTCCTTTACTAATGTTCTCGCCTTCCAGCCCCCTCCGCCGGCCGAACAGCTGGTTTCGCCGGGTCGCCCTCGCCGCGCTCTTTGCGCTGCAAGGCGCGATCGCGCTCGCGCCGTTGGCGGAGCCGAGCGAGAAGGGGCGGATGGGTGCGCACGTCGAGCAACAGGGCGCCCGGCACCAGTACCAGCATGACGAGACGACTTGCGTGGTGTGCGCCGTGCGTTCGCTCCACTGCACGCCCGCGCACGCCTGCGCACCGATCGTCGTTGACCAGCAGGAAGCGGTCGCGGTGCTCGATGCCCCGGTCGCGCCTTCGCTCCGCGTCGGGCCCACCGCCCTTCCCCGCGCCCCGCCGCAGCTGAGCTGAGCTCGCCGGCCGATAACCCCGCCGCGCATTCGAAGCGCGCGGAGGCCGGCCAAGCGGTTTGCGGCATCGCGTCGCAACGCAGCACACAACCTTTCGAAGGGACGCATGCGAACATCCATATGGATGGCCGCGCTGGTGCTGGCCACCGGTTCGGCATCCGCACAACAACGACCGCAAGCCGTCGGCGGCGACGTCGCTGCCGATACGCTGCGCGTGACCCGGCACCAGGCGATCGCCACGGCGCTGCTCGCGAACCCGCAGCTGGATATCGCGCGCGAGCAGACGGCGCAGGTGCGCGCGCAGCGGATGGAAGGGATCGCGATCCCCGATCCGACGCTCGATGCCGAGCTTGACTCGATCTCGCGCTTCAACCGCATGGGATCGGCGCCGTCGCGTCCGTTCAACATCGGGATCACCGTCCCCTTTCCCGACAAGTTCCGCCTGCGGAACACGATAGGAAACGAGAACATCCATACGTCCGAGGCGCAGTTTCGCCTGATGCAGCAGCAGATCGCCTCGCAGGCCGGGCGCGTCTACGACTCCGTGCTCGTCACGCGCATGCACCGTCGCGATCTCACCCAGGCCCGCCAGCTGGCCGCCGACTTTCTCCAGCGCACGCAGGCGCGGTTCAACGCGGGTACGGTGGCGCGGCTCGACGTCATCAACGCGCAGGTCAGTCTCGCGTCGGCCGACAACGACCTGATCGGCAATGCCCGCGATGTCACCAACGCGGACGCGGCGCTCAACCGCGTGCTCGGCCGGCCGCTCGGCTTGCCGATCCTCGCCGTCGATTCGCTCTCCGCACCGGACGCCCTGCCGGACGTACAAGCGATCGAACAGACCGCACTGACCAAACGGCCGGAGATCACCGGGCTCGAGGCGCAACTTCGGGCGGCCAGGGCCAACACGTCGCTCACGAAAGAGCTCGCGTTCACCCCGGACATCATCGCCTCCGCCAACCGCGACTTCGGCGACCCGGCGTGGAACTCCAACACGACCTACAACCTGGGACTGTCGCTGCCGATCCCGATCCTGTTCTGGCAGCACACCAAGGGCGACTTCGCCGAAATGCACCATCGCGAGCTCGAACTCACGGCGACGCTGAAGGATACGCGGGCCGGTGTCGCGCAGGACGTGCGCGTCTCCTTCGCAACGGCCGACGCCGCCCTGCGCCAGGTGATCTTCATTCGCGACCAGCTGCTTCCCTCGGCGCGTGAGGCCTATCGCGTGGCGACGTCGAGCTACGCGCTCGGCGGTCTTTCCGCCCTCGACGTGCTCTCCGCCCGTACCGCGCTGCTGGCCGCGGAAAGCCAGTACGCCGATGCACTCGCCGCCGCCAACTCGGCGCGGTCCGACCTCGAGCGCGCTGCAGGCGTGCCGCTCTCCACGTTCGCTCCCGGAGCTCCCAAGTGAGCAAGCACCGTTTCGCGCGCGCCGCACTTCCCGCCGCCGCGTGCATCACGCTGATCGCGGCCGCCTCCAGCTGCGGCGGCAAGACCGACGCCGCGGCTGCCGCAACGCCGGAAAAACCGTCGTCGTTCAAGGTGACCGATGAGCAGCGCGCCAAGCTGAAGATCATCACGCTGGCCAAGGAAACCTTCGCGCCGAACATCGAGGTCACCGGGACTGTCGCCTTCAACGGCGACAAGTCGACGCAGGTGCTCTCGCCGGTATCTGGGCCGGTCTCGCGCATTCTTGTGAGCCTCGGTGCCAACGTGAGCGCCGGCGAGGCGCTCGCCACCGTCGCCTCACCCGACTTCGCCACCACGGTCGCCACGTATCGCAAGTCGGAGACGACCGTCCGGAACACGGCCCGCATCCTCAAGCTCGACGAGCAGTTGTTCGCCAATGACGCGCTCGCGCGGACCGACCTCGAGCAAGCGAGGTCGGACAACGCGTCCGCCGAGGCGGATCGCGACGCGGCGATGCTCGCGTTGCGGTCGCTCGGGCTCCCCGACTCGACGATCAACGCGATTCGCGACGGAAACCAGACCGCGCCCGTCCAGGGCACGATCGTCGCGACGATTCCGGGAACCGTCGTAGAGAAACTGATCAACCCGGGGCAGCTCCTCGCGGCCGGAACGACGCCCGCGTTCACCATTGCCGATCTCAGCTCCATGTGGGTGATCGCGAGCGTCTACGCCACCGACATCCCGCTGGTCACGCATGGGGTTCCCGTGGACATCATGACGGACGCATCGCCAAGGCCGGTGCACGGCGTCGTGGATTACGTCGCGCCGATCGTCGACCCTGGCACCAAGGCGACGACGGTTCGGATCGTCGCGGAGAATCCGGGGCAGCTCCTCAAGCGCGACCTGTTCGTGCGCGTCACGGTGCACTCCAGCGACCGGCGCACCGGGCTCCTCGTGCCCGTGGCCTCCGTGCTGCGCGACGACGACAATCTCCCCTTCGTGTTCGTCGCCGCAGCCGATGGCGGGTTCGTGCGGCGCAGGGTGAATCTCGGATATCGCGTCCACGAACGGTACGAGATCCTCACGGGTCTCACCGCGGGTGACAAGGTCGTGGCCGACGGCGCCCTCTTCGTCCAGTTCGCGGAAAACCAGTGAGCCAGACCGAGGAAGCACCCCAAACGGCCGGCCACGCCGGCACGCCGGTTGGTCCGCCGTCGTTTGCGAACAAGATCGTTCGCGCGGCGCTGAACCAGCAGTTCCTCGTCGTCATCGGCGCGCTCCTGCTGATCGGCGTGGGCAGCTGGTCGTTCACGCGCCTGCCGGTGGACGCGTACCCGGATCTCTCGCCGCCGATGGTCGAGATCACGACTCAGTGGCCGGGCCACGCCGCGGAAGAAGTCGAGCGGCTCGTGACCGTCCCGATCGAGACGGAGATGAACGGCGTCGAGCGCGTGAAGGTCGTGCGTTCGATCTCGCTCTACGGTCTGTCCGACGTGCGCCTCACCTTCCTCGACGGGACCGACCCGTACTTCGCGCGCCAGCGCGTGTTCGAGCACCTCCCCGACGCCACGGTCCCGGACGGCGTCAGCCCCGGCGTCGCACCGCTCTTCTCGCCCTCCGGTCTCGTGTACCGCTACGTGCTCGACAGCCCGGATCGCTCGGCAATGGAGCTGAAGGTCATCAACGACTGGATCCTCACCAAGGCGTTCAAGAGCGTGCCGGGCGTGGCCGACATGGCCAACCTCGGCGGACAGACGATGCAATACCAGGTGCTCGTCGATCCGACCAAACTCGCCGGCGCCGGTCTCGCGATCTCCGACGTGGAAACGGCGCTCGGCGCGAACAACGACAACTCCGGCGGCGGGTTCTACTCCGAGGGCGGACAGTTCTACTACGTGCGCGGCCTCGCGCGGCTGAAGACGACCGACGACATCGGCAACACGGTCATCACGACCTCGTCGAACGGCATTCCGGTGCTCGTGAAGGACATCGGTACGGTGGTGATCGGTTACGCGCCGCGCCTCGGCCAGTTCGGCTTCAACGACCGCGACGACGCCGTCGAAGGCGTGATCCTGATGCGCACCGGAGAGCAGGCGCAGACGGTGCTCAAGCTCGCCGAGGCGAAGACGAAGGAGCTCAACGACCACATCCTGCCGAAGGATGTGAAGATCCATCCGTTCTACGACCGCGTCGATCTCATTGCGCTGACGACGCGCGTCGTGGAGGACAACCTGCTGCGCGGCATCGTGCTCGTGGTGGTCGTGCTGGTGTTCTTCCTGTTCGACGTTCGCGCCGGCCTCGTCGTCGCGACGACGATTCCGCTCGCGCTGCTCTTCGCATTCATCTGCCTCGACCTCAAGAACATCCCCGCCAACCTGCTCTCGATTGGCGCGATCGACTTCGGGATACTCGTCGACGGCGCCGTGGTGATGGTGGAGAACATCCACCGGCAACTCGCGCACCGCACCGACGCGCGAATGTCCATTCGAGAGGTGATCGTCCAGGCGGCCGCCGAAGTAGACCGTCCGATCGTGTACGCGATCGCGGTCATTGTCGCGGGGTTCCTGCCGATCTACGTGCTCTCCGGTCCGTCGGGACGCCTCTTCAAGCCGATGGCGGATACCACGATCTTCGCATTGCTCGGCGCGCTCATCCTCACGCTCACGCTCGTGCCGGTCCTCTGCTCGTGGGTGCTGCGCAGCGGCGTGGAAGAGAAGCGCAACGGCGCGTTCGAGTGGATCAAGGAGCTGTACGGCCGCATCCTCGGCTGGAGCCTCGACCACCGCGCTGCGGTTGTCGGGGGAAGCGCGATCCTGTTTGCCGTGTCGGCGGTGCTGACGCTCTCGGTCGGCGCCGAGTTCATGCCGAAGCTCGACGAGGGCGCGCTCTGGGTGCGCGCGACGATGCCGTACACGATATCGCTCGACGAATCGGCGAAGATCGTTCCGCAGGTGCGCAAGATCCTCCGGTCGTTCCCCGAGGTCACGGACGTCGCATCGGAACACGGGCGCGACGACGGCGGAACCGACCCCACCGGATTCTACAACGCGGAGTTCTACGTCGGGCTCAAGCCGTACAACACGTGGACGGGAAAGTACCGCACGAAGCGGGACTTCATCGCCGAAGTCGACAAGAGGCTCGCGGCGTTCCCCGGCATCGTGTTCAACTACACACAGCCGGCCGAAGACGCGGTGGACGAGGCCGAGACAGGGCTCAAAAGTTCGCTCGACGTGAAGGTGTTCGGGAACGACCTCACCGTGCTGCAGGACAAGGGGCTCGAGGTGAAGCACCTGCTCGAGAAGGTGCGCGGCATCACGAACGTCACGCTCGTGCAGGAACTCGGCCAGCCGTCGCTCACCGTGACCGTCGATCGGGCCAAGCTGGCGCGCTACGGCCTGAGTGCGGCGACGATCAACGGCCTGATCGAGGCGGCCATCGGCGGAACAGCGGCAACGCAGGTCGTGCAGGGCGAGCAGACGTTCGATCTCGTGGTGCGCCTCCAGCCGCAGTACCGGTCCACACCTGAACAAATAGGCAACATTCTTGTCGCGACGCCGTCGGGGAGCCAGGTCCCGCTCCGGGAGCTTGCGACGATCCAGCAGGCGGATGGCGCGTCGATGATCTACCGCCAGAACAACGGACGTTTCATCGGCATCCAGTACTCGGTCGAGGGGCGCGACCTCGCGGGGGCCGTGCAGGATGCGCAGGCGCAGGTCGCCAAGGCGATCAAACTGCCCACAGGCTACACCACCGTATGGGGCGGCGAATACGAGGAGTACACGTCGTCGCGCAGCCAGCTGCTGATCGTGCTCCCCATCACCTTCGGCCTGATCTTCCTGCTCCTGTTTGCGCTTTACCAGAACGTGAAGTTCCCCGTGATCACGGTGCTCGGCGTGATCCTGTCCGGCCCAATCGGCGGGATGATCGCGCTCGTGATCACCGGCACGCACCTGTCGGTATCGTCGGGCATCGGATTTCTCGCGCTGTTCGGCGTCTCAGTGCAGACGGCGGTCGTGTACATCTCCTACGTGAACGAACTGCGCCTGGGCGGGATGGGAATCGCCGAGGCAACCCGCGAGGCCGCGATGCTGCGACTGCGCCCGATCATGATGACGGCGCTGGTCGCGGCATTTGGACTGCTCCCTGCGGCACTGGCGACAGGAGTCGGCACTGACTCACAGCGGCCATTTGCACTCGTGATTGTCGGTGGGTTGTTCTCGCGGCTCCTCATTTCGGTATTCCTGATGCCGGTGCTGTACGAAATGGCGGCGAGGCCGGGAGATCGGTTAGAGGTATAGGTCGCGCGAGCTGAGGGGAGAGGGGCGAGACCAGGGAGAGGGGCGAGACCAGGGAGAGG
>JBIOHR010000122.1:0-10595 GCA_044449085.1 Gemmatimonadales bacterium
ACCTCAGTGCGCCTGCCGGTCAGATACGTTGAACACCAACGCAGTATCGCTCCCGCCGAACACAATCGGGCCGAACCGCCGCGGGCGCTCGAACACCACCGTGACCCGGCGCAGTCGGGGGTCCTGCCAATGTTCGCGGATCTGCTTCACCTGAATCGCCGCGAGTGCATGGCGCTCCACGACCGAGAGCGGATGCGGACTCCACTCAATCTCCTTGACTACGAGCTCCGAATCGCCGACGGACGTCGCCGACGCGGGGTGGTCGAGGTAGCCCATCAATATCTCATGCGCGGTCGGCCGCTTCGGTGCGGATCGACTGCACGCGGCGGCGAGAACGACGATGCAAAGCGCGAACGAACGAATTGCCGTGGTCTTGCGTGACATGCGCCCGGGCCCTCGGTGAAGGTGCGACCGTGATGCGCAACCTGCTGAGAAGCTAGCGCGTCAGGTGCCTGTCGGCATCCCACGGCGGCCGCGAGATGTCGATTGCTCCGAGAGACGTGCGCGAATGTGCCGCGCTCGTCTGAAGCGCATCGCTCGAACACGCTTCGAACTCGCGGAGGTGCCACATGACGACACCCCAGCAGCCTCCGACGCCCGCCGCGGCGAAGTCGCGGCGATTGCTTGTCCGGCGAGCCCTACTAACGATAGACCTCGCGACGATTCCCGATCCGCACCACCGTGACGATCAACTCGGTGTCCCGAATCTCGTAGAGAATCCGGTAGTCGCCCTGACGCAGCCGATATTTGTCGTCACCACTGAGCTTTTCCGCACCCATAGGCCGCGGATCGTCCGCCAGTTTTCCGATTCTGGTCACGATCCGCCGACGGTCCGTTATCGGTACGCGTTCGAGTTCCTTCGCAGCCGATCGGGTGAACAGAATGCTATAGCTTGCCACGCTTCTTCAGATCGCGGACGACGGAGTCGTACGACACCCGTGGTTCTCTGACACGATCGTGAAATGCGGCAAGGTCGTCCGCGTCTTCAGCCAGGGTGCGCCGGACGGCCGTGTTGACGAGATCGGATATGCTCGCGTCCGTTTCGGCGGCTTTCAGCCGCAGCGCCCGATGCAGCGGAGCCTCGAGGTATATGGTCGCACGCTTCGTGATTGACATGAGTTGGAATGTAACGTCATAACGTCATAACGTCAACCGCTGTACGAGCACGGTTACGGCCGCGCGAACACCTGCCGTGAAGTGCACGACGCCGGCATCGCACGGCGCTCCGGCGACGATCGTCTCATCCAGCCGCGCGATTTTCGCCTCGCGCACCGGCCCGCCAAGCCGCCACGAGCCCGCCCGCATCTCATCCAGCAGGTTCACGCAGCGGAGCACGAGCCACTCGCCATCCTCGCTCTCCTTCGCGCACGAAAACGCGAGACCCGCGCCTTCCAGTGCGATCCCCTGCACCGCACCCGGACTCCGCAGCGCCGACCGCAGCGTGCCGCCGATGAGCGGCAGGAGAATGTCGTCCGATGCGCGCTCGATCGCATCGATCGTCTCTGCGCTGCGCGCACCGTGCAGCATCACCGCCAGCTCCGCGCCGAACGAACCGTGGCACTGCGCGCCCGGCACCGGCACCGGCCACCCGGCGTGCCCGGGACGCTCAGGAATGTCCGCGCGCGACAGTTCGCCGATCGATCGCACCAGCGTCACGGCAATCCCGCCGTCGTCATCCGTTTCATATTCCGCCATGCCGTCCGAGAACAGCGTCGCGCCTTCGCCCGCACCGAACAACGACGCGTACCGGTGCAGCGGCGCAGTCGCCGGCGGTGTCTCCATCGCCAGGTCGCTCGCTGCCGCGACGACCGGGCTCCGCTCCACGGGTCCGAACATCGCATCCGCGAATACCCGCGGCGTCGTGACTCCGGTCGCGACTCGAAGGCGCAGGCGGTGGTCGCTGGCGCCATTCGTGCCCGACACATGAATGCGCAGCCAGGGCGCGTCGGCGTCCACGATCAACTGCACGCTCGCCGTGATCCGCTCCTTTTTCGCGCGAAACTCCCACTTCGATTCGATCGCCGCGCGCACCGGCCCGCGATGCACCACGCGCGCACCGAGGAACTTCGCAACGAACTTTGCGCCGCGCACCGACGGTGTGTACGTATCGCCGAGGTCCACCCGGGACTCCCACCGCAGCAGGTCGCGCACCGCGCGGCCACGCTCCACGTCCGCGAACTCCACCCGACCGTCCTCATGCACGCGCACGCTGATCCGGCCGTTGGTGACGGTCGTCCGCTCCGCGCGCGCTTGATTCGGAATCGCCGCCGGCCGGTTGCGCGACGTATGCGCAAACGGGCGCACGCCGTACGCAGGCACCTCGGGAATCCACGCGGCCACATCATGCACCGTCACCAGATCGTTGTCAGGATAGTGCCGCGGCGACTCGGTACGCTCGTTCTCTTCCCTCCGCGACAGGACCTGCACTGCCGCGAACTCCGCCACCGCCGGCGTGTGCTTGGCGTGCGGGACGCGCGCACCAGCCTTCCCCGCCGATCCGGGCCCCACCGGCACGTCCGCGACGAACTGCGTGAGCCTGAGCAGCGCCACGCCGCCGCGCGCACGCGCCACGCGGTTGCGCACGACGACCATCGGTTTCCATTCCGCGCGGCGCTCGCGCGCATCGTCTTCACCGTGGCCGATCAGGTCAAGCAGCGCGTCACCGCGCAGCCCTGCGCCCTGAGACGCCGCCTCTTCGAGCCGCGCGTCCATTGCGCGCGCGACCTCGTCCGTCGAGCAGCCGCAGAGGGTGTCGTGTGGATGGCACAGCAGCAACGACCTCCATGCCGCCTCGACCAGCGACCTGCGCGCGCCCGGTGCACCGATCGCACCACCGTCCCCGGCTTCACCCGCAATGCCACGCACCGCGCGCGCCGAGAACGCCGCCAGAGCCACCCACGGCTCCACGTCGCGCACCAGCAGCCGCTCCAGTTGCGCGTTCCGCCGTTTCTGTTGCGCGCGTGTCGCGAGTGTGCCGGCAATGGTCCACGTGAAGCCGTACGAATCGCGGAGTTCGCCATCAACGCGCGGCAGACCCGCCCCCGCCGCAACGCGCCGCTCCACCGCCTCGGCGAATCGCCCCAGCGAACTTGGCGTGATCTCGTCCGGCCGCGCCGCCGCGGCAAGCGCTGCCACAGCCTCGTCCAGCTGCCGCTGCCGTGCATGATGATCGGCGCCATTCAGCAGCAGCGCCTCACCGGTCGAGTTGCGGGTGAGCAGCTCGCCGCGGACCTCAGTCCACCGCTCGCGCGCAGCCACGCGATCCGCGGGCAAACTCGACCCAAGTTCGTATCCGCTGCGCGAGAGATGATACAGCGTCACCTCCTCTCCACCCGGCGCCCGCCACACGCAGGTATCCGCCTGCGGCCAGCGCGCACTCCCAAACCCGCGCCAGGCGACGATCATCCCGAACCCAAACCCGCGCGCGAGCGCCGGCAGCGCCGCCGGATGCCCGAACGAATCGGGACAATACAGGACGCGCGGCGACTGCTCCACCGCGCGCAACAGCCGCAGCGTGCGCCGCCCCGCCAGCAGGTTCCGCACGAGCGCCTCCCCGCCCGGAATCAGCTCGTCCGCCAGCACGAACCACGGACCCGCCTCGATCGCGCCGCTCTTCAGCAGCATCGAGAGCTCCGCTGCCCGCTCCCGCCGCACGGCGAGATAGTCCTCCACCACCGCCATTTGTCCGTCGAGCAGGAACGCCGCGCCTTCGTGCGAAAGCGACGGCGCGTCGATCAGTTCGTCCACCAGCGCCACGAGCCGCTGGCGAAAGCGCACGCCCGGCTGGTACCACTCGCGGTCCCAATGCGTGTGCGAGACCACGTGCACCACAGTCATTGCCGGCGTCGGTCGTGGCAGCATTCATCGATCACCACAGTGCACGCGAGCAGGAGTACGGCGTCCTCGCTCTCGTCGATTTCCACACCGTAGGTATCCGCGAAGGTGAACCACTGCTTCGACACCGTCGCGACCAGCCGACCCGCGCGCGTGAAGGTATACTCGTGATCGTTGAAGTTTCCTTCCGCCGTGAGCGAGTCGTGCCCCGGCTCGTCCACGTGGAACACGCAGTGAAAGAAGGTGAACAACTCCTTCTTCACCACCGCCTCCAGCTCGCCGCCGTGCCAGATCTCGTACGTCGGTCCCCAGTTCCAGATCTTCTGCTGGATGTGCGTGAGTTCGCGCTGGTTCATGTCCTGGAACGAGAGGTTCTTGCCGATGCTCAGCAGCTTCCCCTTCACGAAGTAGACGTCGTTGCCTTCGGCATCGGTGATGCCGTAGTCGTCGGTGAGCGTGAACAGCTTCTGCTTCATCACGTAGCGCATTTGGCTATCCGATTGAGGTTTTGTTCTCCACGCGCTGGCGCCCGGTGCTCCACGCGGCCGCCACGCCGGCCGCGATACTGACGACGCAACAGAACCACGCAGCAGCCCGCATCCCGCGCGCGATCCCCGCGTAGTGGTGCAGCACTCCCCAGATGCGGAGGAGATTGTTCCAGTCGTGCCCCTCCACCTCCTGCCCCGTACCGCCGCTGATGAGCATCAGTTTCATCGGCCCCGCGTCGGCACAGTACAGCGCCACGGACAGGAGGTTCATCGACGCCCACCACAGGCAGACCATCGCCGCGTGAACATCGCGGCCGGTGTTCTCGTGCTCGCGCAGGAAGTACGTCATGAAGATCAGCGGAAACACCACCTGCGTGAGCGAACCGCCGAGGATCATCATGGTGTGACCGAGGAACTCGATCCCGAACGGCATGAAGAGCATGTGGCCGAACTCATGGACCGCGAGATCGATCCCCGAGAGCAGCGGGATCTCTCCGTACGCATCGTGGAACGCGTGCCACGAAAGGGGAATGAGCGCGAGCGAGAGCAGGATGCGCGCCCAGCGGATGATGACCGGATAGTCGTCGCGCGTCGCCGGCATCTCGTACGGTGCGGTCACGGGATCCTCATGGTGTGCCTACGGACGCAGCCACGATTCGAGGCGGTCCCGCACGAAACTGTCATCCGCAAGCGCTGGATGCGAGCGGCAGACGCGGTCGATCTCCGCCTGCTGTCCGGGCGACAACTTCTCCGTCGTATCGAGACACCACACCCCGGCCAGCAGTCCCTGGCGGCGCAAAATCTCATGGATCCCCGGAATGCATCCGGCAAATGAACTTGCGGCGTCGAATATCGCGGCGTTGGCGTCGGTGAGCGCAGCGCCCTCACGGAGCAGCGGCGCGTCCACCGCTCCCGCCGCGCGCGCCGCCTTGCAGCGCGCCAGCAATGAAACTGCCGCGCGCGTCCACACCGCCCACTGGCCCAGCAGGCCGCCATCGAACGAGCGATGCTTCCGCTCACCGCCGACGGTCACCGGATACGACGCCGTGAGATCACCCACAATGTTGTCGTCGTTCCCCGTGTACAGCGCGATGTCTTCGCGGCCGGATTCGGCGATGCCGCGCACCGCGTCCAGCGTTCGATACCGGTCGAACGGCGCGATCTTCACCGCCCAAACGTTCTCGATCTCCGCGAACTCGCGCCAGAACTCGTAGCCGAGCACGCGGCCGCCCACCGCCGGCTGGAGATAAAACCCAAAGAGCGGGATCACCTCGGCCACGGCGCGGCAGTGCGCGATGAGCGCCGCGTCGGACGCGTCCGGGTACGCCGCGAGACTCAGCAGTCCGGCATGATAGCCAAGCGACTTCGCGATCTCGGCTTCGGTCACCGCCTGATCTGTCTTTCCGACGAGCCCCGCGACCGTCACGAACGGGCGTGGCGCGTGTGCGAGCACGGCCATCACTGTTTCGGCGGCGAGTTCGAGCACCGGCCGGTACATCCCGTGGCCCGGATCGCGAATGGCGAACTGCGTGGTGTGGACGCCCACTGCGACGCCGCCGGCACCCGCATCCATATAGTAGCGCGTCAGGGCGCGCTGGCGGCGTTCGTCGAGTGTCCGTTTGGGTGTCAGGGCCAGGGGGTGCGCGGGAATCACGACGCCGGATTTCAGGTGAGCGCGCGCGCCGGTGATGGGAGCGGGCATCAGAACCGTCCGTCGCGCGCTTCGAAGTGCGTCGCCTTGCCGAGGAGCGGTCGCTTCTCGCGCACCCAGTCCGCGACCCAGTCGAGCATCGTGTCCAGCGGCGTTTCCGGCTCGCCGAGCAGCGAGCGCATTTTATTCGTGTTGGAGAGGAGCGCATCGGGGGCTTCGGTGCCGTCGAATCGCGGTTCACGTCCGAGGCGCGTGCCGAGCGCCGTGGCGAGCGCGCGAACGGAGAGTGTCGCGCCGCCGGTGACATTCACGACGAGCGGCGGGCTCGACGCGCGCGGGAGCAGTTCGAGCGCGGCGCGGTTGGCGTCGCCCTGCCAGATCACGTTCACGTGGCCCATGGCAAGCGGAATCGGCACGCCGCCGGCAATCTTGAGCGCGAGATCGGTGAGCACGCCGTAGCGCAGCCCAATCGCGTAGTTGAGGCGCACGATGGCGGACTTCGTGCCGCGCGCGGCCGCGAAGTGCTCGAACACCCGCTCGCGTCCGACGCAGGTCTCGGCGTACTCGCCTATGGGCGCCGTCGCGTCGCGCTCGCGCGCGCCGCCGGCGTTCACCGGCGTAAGTGGATAGACGTTGCCGGTGGAAAATACGACGGTGCGGGATGCGGAATATCGCTCCGCGCAGATCGCCGGCACCACGACATTCATCATCCAGGTGCGCGACGGCGCGTCGTGCGTGCCGAACTTCTGGCCCGCCATGAATACGACGTTGGGCGCATCGGGCAGCCGCGCGACCGCATCGCGATCCAGCAGGTCGCACGAGACGGTCTCAACACCGGCCCTCTCGAGATCAGCCGCGGCGCTGCCCGCCGAAAAGCGCGAGACGGCAATGACCCGGCGCGGCGCACCGCCGGCCTTCGCAGAAGCGCGGACCGCCATCCGCGCGAGCGTCGGCCCCATCTTCCCGCCCGCGCCGAGCACGATGATATCCCCCGGCACGCGCGCGAGCGCCGCAACGGTCGCCGCGCCCGGCGCCGAGAGCAGCGCGTCGAGCTCCTCGTCGGAACGCGGCGCGGCCGGTGCTGTCACGCCCGGCCGGCGTTACGGCCTGTCCGCATTCCACCCCTGCAGCACGCTCTCCCAGCTCGGCCCGAACATGTCCGACGTCCCCGCGCCCGTTCCAGCGCCCGCGCCGTCCGCCGCGTTGCGCATTCCGTTCGGCAGCGTGTTCCAGTTCGGCGTCTCCACGTGCAGCAGGTTGTGCACGAAGAAATCCCACAGCTTCCGGTCGCCGTACGGCGCGCTCGGGCCGCGCCGTCCGGCCGGATGATCCTCACCCGGCATCACGAGCATGTCGAAGCTCTTGTTGTTCTTGATCAGCGCGTTCACCACCTGCATGCTCGACGACGGATCGACATTCGTGTCGAGCTCGCCCCACACGAGCAGGAGCTTCCCCTGGAGCTTCCCGGCGTTGACCATGTTCGAGCTCCGCTCGTACGACTCGTCCACCGGCCACCCCATCCAGAGCTCGTTCCACCAGACTTTGTCCATGCGGTTGTCGTGGCAACCGGCGAACGAGACGGCCGCTTTGTAAAACTCCGGGTGGAACAACAGCGCGCCAAGTGAGTTCTGCCCGCCGGCGGAGCCGCCGTAGATGCCAACGCGTGAGATGTCGTACCACGGATACTTCGCGGCCGCAGCCTTGTGCCAGAGGATGCGATCGGGGAAGCCCGCATCGCCGAGATTTTTCCAGGTGACGTCGTGGAACGCCTTGGACCGGTGCGCCGTGCCCATGCCGTCGATCTGCACCACGATGAACCCGAGCTCGGCGATCGACTGCATGCTGAGCCAGGGCGCGAAAGTCTTCGGGACGAACGACCCCTGCGGCCCCGCGTAGATGTTCTCGATCACCGGATATTTTTTCTTGGGATCGAAGTTCGACGGCTTGATGATCACGCCCCAGATGTCGGTCGTGCCATCGCGCCCCTTGGCGACGAACACGTCGGGCGCGTGCCATCCCGCCTTGACCAGTTCGGAATCGTCGGCCTTCTCGAGCGGCATCAGGACTTTCGCGTCGCTCGTCTGGCGAAGTTCCGAGACCGGCGGAAGATCGACACGCGACCAGGTGTCGACGTAGTACTTGTAGTCGGGCGAGAAGGTGACCGTGTGGTAGCCGTCGGCGTCGGTGAGCGGCGTCATCCCGGAGCCGTCGAAGTTGATCCGGTAGTACTGGACGAAATATGGATCCTGTTTCGGGTTCACTCCGCCGGCGGCGAAGATGATCTGCTTGTTCGCTTCGTCCACGCGCGCCACGGCGCGGACGACGAAGTTGCCTTTCGTGATCTGGTTCTTGATCGCACCGGTCGCGCCATCGACCATGTAGAGGTGTGCCCAGCCGTCGCGCTCCGACATCCAGATGAACTCGCGGCCATCGTCGAGGTCGTAGCGATACTGCCGCCCGGAATCGGCGAGCCCGACGTTCGTGCGCCGGTAGTCAATGAATGTCTTCGACGTCTCGGTCATGAGCGAGCGAACCGCGCCCGTGTTCGCGTCGGCCTCGAGCACGCGATACACCTGGTGCCCGCGCTGGTTGTACTCGAAGGTGAACGCGCGGCTGTCCTTTCTCCATTCGATCCGCGAGAGATCGTACGGATTGGGAAAGAGCCCATCGTCGAGCACGATTTCGTGCGCCGCGGCGACATGGAAGAGCGACGGCTGCTGGAGATCGAGCACGTCGCCCGGCTTCTGGTAGTAGCGCTCCATGGTCTTCGGCTGGAGCTGATCCGCTGGCGACGATTCCACATAGTGGACAATCCGCCGGTATCCCGGACGCACGCGATACGCCGCGATCATCTGCGAGTTCGGTGACCAGACGATCGACTGGAAGTTGTACGGGTTTCCTTCGGAGCCGTCGGTCGAGAGGTGGTGTCCTTCGCCGCCCGCGGCGGGACGAATCCAGATGTTGAAGTTGTCGATGTATGCGGCGAGCGTGCCGTCCGGCGAGAGTCGTGTCTCTTCCACTCCGGCCGCGCCGCGGCCTCCTCTCCCGGCCCCGCCGACGCCGGCGCCGCCGCCTCTCCCCCCGCGTCCGCCACCCGTGCCAATCGTGTCCGACGCGGTCCCGGCCCGCTTCTCCAGCGTCGCGGCATCGACGACGACGATCGCCGACCCACCGCCCTTCGCCGTCTTCCGGTACCAGAAGCGGCTCGTCGTTCCGATCCACACCGGCGCATCCGGCGAATCGACGACGAGCGGCGAATAGCGCGCCTGCAGCGAGGCCGCGCGCTGGTAGTCGGCCATCGTACCCTGTGCGAAGAGCGCCGCAGGAATGAGGAGCACGAGTGCCGCGAGCCGCCGTCCGATGATCATTTCAGCCACCTCCGGAGTTCGTCGCAATCGGTACGTGAACTACTTCTGCCAGGCCGCGTCGATCGCGCCCGCAATGTCGTGAAAGATCGTTCCCGACGTCGGCGGACATTTTTCCGTCCGTCCCTTGGCCGTCGAGCGCAGCATCAAGGCATTGTCCGAACGGTCTATGACCGACACGCGCAGCGAAGTGAGCTGAAACCCGCCACCGACGCAACGGTCGAAAATATCCGGCGTCACCTCGATGGCGTACTTGGTGTCGGGCACCAGGTTCTGCCCCATCTTCACCTGCCCCGCGGGGCCCGCGATCCGATCGCGGTTCTGATAGCGGACGAACGTGAAGCCGCGCTCGGCGAGCGCGTCCTCGAACTCAGCCACCAGTTCGGTCCGCGTTCCCATGACCGCCACCACTTTCGGCCCAGTCAGCGGCGTCTGCGGCGAGACCTCGAGGGTCACCTTGCCGGGCAGCCCGCACGCAGCCGCGGTGAGCGCGCATGCAGCGACGAGTGATGAAATCCACTGCGGACTGCGGATCATCTTGTGCACGGGTACTTCTCCACGAGTTTCGCCACCGTCGTCACGTTCCGCACGGTCGCCTTGGCGCCGAGCGCCTTCTCGAGCCCGACGCGAAAAAACGGCGAATCGCTCATGTGGGTCTGACACAGCCAGTACACATGGCGGCCGCTCACCAGGAAGTCGTCGACTTTCGAACGATACGACATCAGCTTCGCACACGCGTCCTTCGACGGCGCCGCCGCGAGAAACGCGATATACACCGACGTAGGGCGCGGCTCGGCGAGCGCGTCGTGCTCCAGCACCTCGGCGAGTTCCTTGTCCGTGCGCAGGAACGTCATCGCCGGAAAACCCAGCGACTTCTCGAGATGTGCGGCGATCTTCTTCTCGAGCGCCGCTCCGCCCTTTGACGCCGACTCGAAGATGACATTTCCGCTGGCAATGAACGTCTCGACTTTCTTGAAGCCGAGTTCCTCGAAGTGCTTCTTGAGCTTGTCCATCTTGACGGTGTGCCCGCCAAGATTGATGCCGCGGAGCAGCGCGACGTAGCGTGGCATCTGCCGGCTACGACGTCACGACGGCGATCGCAAAGCCGTCGTACCCCTTGCTCCCAACCGTCTGGACCGCCGTCGCGTTCACGCGCGGCTCCTTCGCCATCGCTTCGAGCACCCGCCGCGCGCCCTGGACGTTCGCGTCGCCCGCCGCGTCGATCACGCCGCCCTTCCGCACCACGTTGTCGACGAC
>JBIOHR010000123.1:0-10525 GCA_044449085.1 Gemmatimonadales bacterium
CCGGGGGTTACCGTGCTCCCCAGTTCGACGGCGTATTCCACCGTGTGCAGTCCGTCGTCCTCGTGGACGACGTCGCCGAAACGCCAGCGCTTGAACAGCGTCGGGAACTCGCCCTCGATGACGTCGCGCAGCTGGTCCGGCGACGCGGTGCGCAGGCGCAGCAGCGAGCCGTAGTCCTCGTGCGTGACGGTGCGACCGTCGTCGGCTTCGGCGAGGTCGGGCGCGTTGCGCTTGCGCCGGCGCCACGCGCGATCCGCGATCGCTTCGAGCTGGTCGGGCGCGAGTGACTTGAATACTTCGTCGTCCATGCGCGCGACGAACGTGCCCGTCCGGCTGGCGTGTTCGAGTGCGCGCTCCAGTGTCGCCTCGGCAAGTTTGCCCTCGAGCGCCGCCGGCGCGCGGCCGAAGTCCACATACCACATCGTGACGACGATCGCGCTGAACAGGAACGACAGCACGCCGGCGATCTCGGGAACCACGCCGGCCGAGAGGCCCATCCCGATGCCGCACAGCATGAACGCGGAGTCGCGTGTGTCGTTCAGCGTGCTCTTGAAGCGAACTGCGGCGACGATTGCCGCCATGCCGAACGCGAGCGCCAAGCTGTACTTGAGGAGCACGACAATCCCCGCGATCACGACGGGGAGTATCACCAGGCTTTGCACGGTTCCCTGCTTCCACCCCTTCTTCCGATGGGTCAGCGTGTAAATCCACGCGACCGGAATCGAGAAAAGCAGTGCGGTGATCATCGCGATCGCCGTCGGCAGCGCCGCAGGGCCGGCCTGCGGACCCAAGTCCTTCGCCAGGGCCTTCTTGCCGAGTCCGACGACCGTCGCGGCATCCTCGTTGAAATAGGGGAGGCCGCCCACCGAAAGGTCCCTCAGCCAGTACAGCGCCACCGCCAGGACGGCATAGTAAATCGCCGTCCGGAGGAGGATGTTCGACCAAACTGGCACAGGGGCGGACCGGCGGGCCATCCACGACCTCCTCGTCTAAGCCTTTGCGCCTACTTGGCGCCGGGGGAACTTGGTGGTTAGCCCGCGGGGGGTCAACCAACAGACACTCCTCACCCCGCACCACTGGCGGGTCTCATAGCACGCCCGCATCCTACAGCGGCCCGAACGCCGCGGCCCGCGGCTCGCTGTCTTCCCTGTCCACCTGATGCGACCTCGCACGCTGCTGTTCACGTTGCTCGTACCGCTCGCCGGCTGTTCGGCGGGGCGGCGGCAGTCTGCGACGGCCGGGGACGTGCGGCCTTCGTCCGCACGATCGTTGGCGCCAGCGCCGAAACCAGAGCTGATCGTCTTCATCACGGTCGACCAGATGCGCGCCGATTATTTCCAGCGCTTCGATCGCCAGCTCACCGGCGGGCTCCGGCTCCTGATGGACAGCAGCGCGTTCTTTCTCGACGGCTACCAGGATCACGCCATCACCGAAACGGCGCCGGGACACTCGGCGACGATGTCCGGCCGGTTCCCCGTGCACACGGGCATCACCATGAACTCCCAGGGCGTCAACGGAGTTCCCTCCGCCACGATCATCGGGAGCGTCGCGGCCACGGACCTTCCGGCGGCGCCGGTTCGCTTTCGCGGCACGACGCTCACCGACTGGCTCAAGGCCGCGAACCCTTCCACGCGTTTCCTCTCCGTTTCTCGAAAGGACCGCGGCGCGATCCTGCCGATCGGCCGCAGCACGGGCGAGGTCTATTGGTGGACGGCGTCGAACGGCACGTTCAGCACGAGCCTTTACTATCGCGACACCCTCCCTGCCTGGGTGCAGCGCTTCAACGCGCGCCAGCTCGGTGAACGGCACGCGGGCCAGGCGTGGACACTGCTCCTGCCGGCGAGCGCGTATCCGGAACCCGACAGCGTGCCCGCCGAAAATCGCGGCGTGAACTACACCTTTCCGCACGCGGTCCCGAGCGACTCCCAGGCGGCCGCGCGGTCTGCGGCTGCGTTTCCATGGATGGATGAGATCATCCTCCAGTTCGCGCTCGAGGGCGTGGGCCGGCTCGGACTCGGCTCCGCGCCGGACCGCACCGACCTGCTCGCCGTCTCGCTCTCCACCACCGACGCGATCGGCCACGCCTACGGGCCAGACTCGCGCGAGATGCACGACCAGATCCTGCGGCTCGACCGATCGCTCGGCGTCTTTTTTGATTCACTGTTCGCGCTGCGCGACCGCCGGCGCGTGGTGATTGCGCTCACGGGCGACCATGGAATGACGCCGCTCCCCGCGATCAAATCGGCGATCTATCCGAACCACGACGCCAAGGTCGTCTCGATCGCACCTGAATGGAAAGCCTTCCGCGCGCGCCTCGCCGCTGCCGGCGTGGATTCGACGGCCGTCGCGATCGAGGACGCCGACGTCGTGGTGCTCACGAAACCCGAGGCGTTCACGCGCGCCAGCGTGCGCGCCGATTCGGCCATCGAGAGCTTCGCAAAGGACGTCAGGCACGTGGACGGCGTGCTCCGTGCCGACCTCTTCACCGACTTCGCGAAGGACGACACGGTCAGGGACGTGATCGCCCGGCGCTGGCTGCACATGTTTGCCCCCGGCGGCGCTGCGCGCCTCGCGATCACGCTCACGCCCTACAGCTATTGGGCGCCGGGCAATTCGCCGACGCACGGATCGCCGCACGACAGCGACGCGCATGTGCCGATACTGTTCTTCGGCGACGGGGTAAAGCCGGGCCACTACGCCGGATTCGTGCGCGTGGTGGACATGGCGCCCACGCTGGCCGCGATCGCAGGAGTGAACCCGCTCGAAAAACTCGACGGCCGCGTGTTGACGCGGGCGATCCGATGACGCGGAGCGCGGCGTGACGCGCGCGTCGCACATTGCCCTGCACCGCGCGTTCGACGAGGCGCGGTTCGGCCCCGCGCGCACCCTCGACCTGCGAACGTCCATGCCGACCGCAGCTGAGGCGGTTCGGCGCGCCGAGCCCTGGCTCCGCGAGCGCCAGATGGCGCGCGCCGGCGAGGTGCTCGTGGTCACCGGCCGCGGAAAGGGAAGTCCGGGCGGGATCGCCGTGGTGCGCGAGGCGATCCGCAAGCTGTTCGGGACGCTGAAGCGGAAAGGTGTGATCGCATCGTTCGATGAACACACGGCGGGTTCGTTTGCCGTCACGCTCGCACCGGTGCGCGCGCTGTTCGAGACGGTCCCGCGCTCACGGTCGAATGACTCGCGCGTGAAGCCCGCCGACCCGCGTGAACTGCGCGCGCTCGACGCGGCCACGCGCGCACAGCTGCGGTCGCTCGCGGAGCGGTCGCTGGAGGTGCTGGGCGCACCACGTACGGAAGGGCTCGTGCACGATGAAATGGTCCGGCAGTTCTCGATCCTGGCGAGCGCGGTCGCGCCCGACGAAACGGATCGGGAGGGGCGGCTCCGGTTTCTGATTGGCGCCGCCCGTGACGCCTTCGACGACTGAGAGCCATCGCACTTCACCCCGACCCGAGTCAACCAACTCCGATGCCGAAGAAAGTGCTCCCCACGCTCGAGCAGCGCCCGCTGGGACGTTCCGCGCGCCCGACGTCGATCCTTGCGCTGGGCACCTCGCGTTTGGTCAAGACGGGACAGAAAGAAGTGATCCGGATGGTCCGCGAGGCGATCGACCACGGCGTCAGCGTGATCGAGACGGGATGGGAATACGCCGAGGGGCGCGTCGAGCGGTCGCTCGGGCTGGCGCTGAAGGACGGGTACCGCGAGCGCGTGACGCTCGTGTGGCAATGCTGTGCGCACCAGCGCGACTACAAGACCGCGATGCACCAGGTGGACGAGTCGCTGAGCCGCATGAAGACGGATTCGGTGGACGTCTGGTCGTTTCACGAGATGATCTACGACAACGATCCGGACTGGCTGTACGATCACGGGGGGCTCGATGCCGCGCAGGAGGCGCGCGAGCAGGGGAAGACACGGCTGATCGCATTCGGCGGTCACAAGGCACCGCACATCCACCTGAAGCTGCTGAACCGCGGCTTCAACTGGGACGTCGTCACGATGCCGCTCAACCCGTTCGATTCGTCGTTCCGCTCGTTTGAGAAGCAGGTGCTGCCGGAAGTCGTGCGCCGCGGCATCGCCGTGATGGCGACCAAGCCGCTCGCGGGCGGAACGATCGGCTCCTCGCGCACGGTGAAGCCCGAGGAGGCCATGCGGTACTGCTTCTCGCTGCCGGTGAGCTCGGTGATTTGCGGCATGGAGAACAGCGCGATCCTGCGCAAGAACCTCAAGCTCGCGCTCAACTTCAAGCCGTTTCACGCGGGCGAGATGGACGCGCTGCGGCAAAAGGCGCGCGGGGTTGCCGGCGACGGGCGGTTCGAGCGCTACAAGACAACGCAGGATTTCGACGGCCCGCTCGGCCTCGCGGCCCACGGCTACACGAAATGACTGCGCGCTTCGCGAGCAGCAGCCTGATCATCGCCACGTACAATTGGAAGGAAGCGCTGGCGCTGGTGCTCGCGACGGTTCGCTCGCAAACGATGCTTCCCGGCGAGGTGCTCGTCGCCGACGACGGCTCGCGCGACGACACGCGCGAGCTGGTGGCACGTGAGGGCGCAGGTTTTCCGGTTCCGCTCCGGCACTGCTGGCAGGAGGATCGCGGGTTCAGGAAAGGCCGCATTCTCAACGAGGCGATGGCACGCGCCACGGGCGAGTACCTGATCGCAATCGACGGCGACATGCTGCTCCACCCCGCGTTCGTGTACTCCCACCTGCGCTTCGCGCGGCCCGGCTGGTACCTGCAGGGGAGCCGCATGATGCTCGGCGAGCGAGCCACCACGCGAACGTTCGCCGCGGGGAGGCGCGCGGCCGGCGCGTGGTCGTTCGGCGTGCGCAACAGGCTCAACGGGATCCACGCACCCTTCCTGTCGCCATTCGTGCGTGGCGACCGGGGCCGCATCAAGCGCACGCGCGGATGCAACATCTCCTACTGGCGCGACGACATCGTGCGCGTGAACGGGTACGATGAGGACATCGAAGGGTGGGGACGGGAGGACACCGAGCTTGTCGCGCGCCTCATGAACTCGGGCGTGCGCCGCCGGAACCTGAAGTTCGCGGCGGTTTCGTATCACATGCACCATCGCATGAGCCCCATGGATTCCGACGCTGCAAACTTCGAGCGCGTGCTGAACGTCGTGCGCGACGGCGTCACGCGCTGCGAACACGGCATCGACCGTCACTTCGCGGCCGCGTGACGGCCGCAGCCTGGCTTGCCGCGGCGGCGGCGTGGTGGGTGATTCGCGGCGCGATCGGCCGGTGGCGCGAGCGCGAGTTCGTGCGCACACACGAATTCGATGCCGAGGGCATCATCGTGGGCGCGGCTTCGCTGACGCTGGCCGGCGCGCGTCCCGGCGCGGTGCTGCTCTTTCACGGATACAACGATTCACCGCAGTCGCTGCGGCTTGTGGCGGCCGCGCTGCACGCGCGCGGCTGGACCGTGCGCGTGCCGCTGCTCCCCGGCCATGGCCGTCGCCTCCAGGACTGGGCGGCGACCGGCGCCGCGGCGTGGGAGGACGCAGCGCGCGCGGAGCTTGCCGCGCTGCGGCGAGCGCACGACGCGGTCGCGGTGGGCGGCCTTTCGATGGGCGGTGCGCTCGCGTTCATGCTCGCGGCGGAAGAGCCCTCGGTTCGCGCCGTGATCGGTTTTGCGCCGTACCTGCACGCCTCGCTGTCCGTGGAGCTGCTGCAGTTCGCCGCCCCACTCGCGTCGATCGGCGCGAAGTACTTCGCAAGCGGAGGCGCGGCGTCGGTGCACGATCCCATCGCGGCGGAAGAAATGATTGCCTACCGGCGGTCGACGCCGCATCTCGCCGTGGAACTCCAGAGGGTTGTGAAGGCCACGCGAGCCGGGCTCCATGCCGTGCACCAGCCGGTGCTGGTCATCCAGTCCCGTGAAGACAACCGGATTCCCGCCGCGAGCGCCGAGGAGGCTTTCGCGATGATCGGGTCGACGGACAAGACCCTGCACTGGACGACGGGCAACGGACATGTGGTGACCGTCGACTATGGGCACGAGGCCGTCGAACAGGTGACGACAGACTGGCTCGAACGCCGGCTCCCCTAGGCGGTTCTGCGTAGGGAGTTATCCGGTGGCCCGGACGCGCTCAATCCAATAGTTTGCCAGCATGCCACATTTTGGAAGCTGGGCCAGTTCGTGGTGGCGCCCCGTGCTCTTTGCGGTCATCGCCGGGCACCTCACAAACGTCTGCGTGACGATCTTCCTGCATCGCTCGCAGACGCACCGCAGCGTGCGCCTGCACTATCTGGCGTCCCTGCCGATGCGCCTGTGGCTTTGGCTGAGCACGGCGATCGTCACGAAGGAATGGGTCGCATGCCATCGCAAGCACCATGCGTTTGCCGACCGTGAGGGCGATCCGCACAGCCCGCTGAAGGAGGGGCTCCGGAATATCGTCCTCAAGGGTGCGTTCTATTACAGAAGGGCGGTGCGCCAGCCGGGCGTGCTAGAGAAATACGGCAAGGGGACGCCCAACGACTGGATCGAGCGGCACCTGCTGGCATCGCGGAACTGGCTCGGGATCACGCTGATGCTGGGCATCGATCTCTGGCTGTGTGGGTGGATCGTGGGGCCGGTGGTGTGGGGCGTGCAGATGCTGTGGATTCCGTTCTGGGCCGCGGGGATCATCAACGGCGTGGGGCACGCGTTCGGCTACCGGAACCACGCGGTGAAGGACGAAAGCCGCAACATCGCGCCGATCGCGATCTGGCTCGGCGGCGAGGAGCTGCACAACAACCATCATGCGGACCCGAAGTCGGCGATGTTCAGCCACCGGTGGTTCGAAGTGGACATCGGCTGGATGTACATCCAGCTGCTGTCGGTGCTGGGGCTGGCGCGCGTCGAATACGCGCACGAGGCGTAGCGCGTGGGCGTCGTGCAGTGCGCGCGGTGCGGGAAGGAGAAGGAGGGCTTCGATCGCGCCCCCTTTCCGGGTGCGATGGGCGCACGGGTCCTCGAGGGGACGTGCCGCGACTGCTGGGCCGACTGGCTGAAGCAGCAGACGATGCTGATCAACCACTACGGCCTGAACGTGATGGACGCGCAGGCGCGCCAGTTCCTGACGCGGAACATGGAGGCGTTCCTGTTCAAGGCCGGCAAGCAGGACGACGTGGACACGAGCAGGCAGGGGACGATCTCGCACTGAGCGGTCGGGTTCGGTGGCTTGACATTAGTAGCAATTGATTACTAATTGTCCGGGATGGGCGGCTCCGGCAACAACTCAGTAGACGTCGTTCTCTGCACGCCCCACGGCCGCCAGTTCGGCGTGCTGTTCGTGCGCGACGCGGGGATGCGCGGGCGCGACCGCGGGCGCGACCGCTGGCGCCTTCCGTCGGCCCCCGCCGGTACCGGCGCCACCCTCGATGCCACCGCGGCACACCTCGCGCTCCAGGCATCCGGCGCGCGCGCCGGCTGGATGGCGCAGGCGGGGGCGTTCGCGAGCACACGCCGCGGAACATCCGCCACCATCACCGTGGTGTACGCCGCCGTTGCGCCCCCGGCCCCGCACGCGCCACCGGCCGGCTCTCGCTGGTTCCCGTCCGCAACACTTCCGCCGCTCGACGCCGCACAGAAGACGATCGTCCGCGCCGCGCTCGCCCAGCTCCGCGACCGCCTCGACCGCGCGCCCGTCGCATTCAAGCTTCTCCCCCCGACCTTCACGCTCGGCGAGCTGCAGGCAATCTATGAGGTCCTGCTGGGTCGGCGGCTCCACAAGGCGAGCTTCCGGCGCGCGCTCACGGCGGCGTTTCTCGTCGCGCCCACCGACGAGTGGCGGAGCGAGGGGCGCGGCCGGCCGGCGCAGCTCTTCCGCTACGCCCCGCGCAAGCGTCGCGGCGGGCGCGGCGGCGTGCGCTTCGAATTGCTCGGCGGCTAAATGCCACCGTTCGCGACAAAACGGTGACACGGAACTCCTTGTCCCGGCGTATGTATTAGTTGCAAGGTGTACATAACGCCAAATGGAGACGCCGATGCTCGCCTACCTGGACGCGCTGATCGCCGCGCTCGCGGCGCGTGACATCGCGGAAACCGACCGGCTGCTCGCGCACCCGCTGGCGCGGATCCTCTCGCCCGAAGCGCTCGCCGACGCCACCGCCGAACGCCGGGCCGCCGGAACCGACGAACCCGCCGGAACTCCGCTCCACCTCCTCCAGCTCCGCTATCGCACCGCCCAGCTCCTCAACGACGCCAAGGGCAATGCGGACGCCCCCGAATCCGCCGAGGCCGCCCCGGACCGCAAGCGTCCAATCACCGCAACACCAGCCTGGTTGGACAGCCGCCCATCCGTCCGCCAACAGATGGAACTCCCCCTCTCGGCGTAACGATGGCTTGCAGTCCGCCACGCAAAAGCGGCCCTCGATGAGGGCCGCTTTGTGTATCTACAAGTGATTTAGTGAGTTAGGCTGCGCCAGCGATGTAACGAGCAAACCGTCCACAATTCGTGCAGCGAAGCGTTACCTGACTGCGCGGCGGCGGCGGGTCGTCACCCGGATCCTTCTCGATCTCTCCCGAGCATGACGGGCAGGAAAGCGGAGTTCCGTTGCGATCGTTGGCGATGAGGTTGAGTGCCTGAGCGGGATTGTACGAAGCGGGACGTGGCTTGCGCATGACATCTCCTTGGAAACCCGGGGCATGGCCGGTCCCGCCTGGCGCGCGCCCCCTTTGTTCGGCTTGGCCTATCTGGATCGAAAACTAATCGGTCCAGCCCCGAATCCGAAGTCCCCCGGCCTACAATTTCCCCCTCGATTTTCGGAGCAAACCGGCCCCTAAACCGCCGCCAGCGGCAGTTCGCGGATCTTTTTCTTCCACTCTGCCGGGCCCGTCTCGTGGACGTTGCTCCCGCCCGAATCGACCGCGACCGTCACGGGCATGTCTTCCACCGTGAACTCATAGATCGCCTCCATCCCGAGGTCCTCGAACGCCACGCACCGCGACGCGCGAATTGCCTTCGACACCAAATACGCCGCGCCCCCGATCGCCATCAAATACGCCGCCTTGTGCTTCCGGATCGCCTCGATCCCCACCGGCCCACGCTCGGCCTTGCCGATCATCGCCACCAGCCCGGTCTTCTCGAGCATCATCTCGGTAAAGCCGTCCATGCGGGTCGCCGTCGTCGGGCCCGCCGGACCCACGACTTCGTCGCGCACTGGATCCACAGGGCCCACGTAGTAGATCACACGGTTCGTGAAATCGACGCCCGGCGGCAACCCCTTGCCGGTCGCATAAAGCTCGGCAATCCGCTTGTGCGCCGCGTCGCGCCCGGTGAGCAGCTTTCCGCTCAACAGCAGCCGTTCGCCCGCCTTCCAGCCGAGCACTTCCTCGCGGGTCAGCGTGTCGAGCATTACGTGGCGCGCATTGCGGTCGGGTTTCCACGTGACCGCCGGCCAATCCGCCAGGCTCGGCGTGGCGAGCTGCGCCGCGCCGCTGCCATCAAGCGTGAAATGCGCGTGACGCGTGGCCGCGCAGTTGGGAATGATCGCGACCGGCTTCGAAGCCGCGTGCGTGGGATAGTCCAGGATCTTCACATCAAGCACCGTGGACAGCCCGCCAAGCCCCTGCGCGCCGATGCCGAGCGCATTCACTTTCTCGTACAGCTCGACGCGAAGTTTCTCGATCGGCGTGACCGCACCGCGCGCCTTGAGCTGCGTCATGTCAATGTGGTCCATCAGCGATTCCTTCGCGAGCAGCATCGCCTTTTCCGCGGTCCCGCCAATGCCGATGCCGAGCATGCCCGGCGGGCACCAGCCGGCGCCCATCGTCGGCACGGTCTTCAGGACCCAGTCGACGATCGAGTCGCCCGGGTTGAGCATCGCGAACTTCGACTTGTTCTCGGAGCCGCCGCCCTTTGCGGCCAGCCTCACCTCGACCGTATCGCCGGGCACGAGCTGGACATGGATCACGGCGGGCGTGTTGTCCTTCGTGTTCTTGCGGCCGAACGCGGGGTCGGAGACGATTGATGCCCGGAGCACATTGTCCGCCTGGAGATATGCGCGGCGCACGCCCTCGTTGACCATGTCCTCGACGGACATCGTCGCGTGCCACCGCACATTCATCCCGACTTTGAGAAAGACGACGACGATCCCGGTGTCCTGGCAGATCGGCCGGTGTCCTTCGGCGCACATGCGTGAGTTGGTCAGGATCTGCGCGATCGCGTCTTTCGCGGCGGGCGATTGTTCTTTCTCGTAGGCGTCGCCGAGCGCCTTGATGTAGTCGACGGGATGGAAATACGAGATGTGCTGCAGCGCGTCCTGGATGCTCTGGATCAGGTCGGCTTGCTTGATGACGGTCATTGGCGCCCCCGGAGAATCCTTTCGTGTCGCTTCGCGTTCCGGTTCAATTTAGCGCAGGCAACCGGGGATTCGGTGGCGCTCAGCGTGCCCACGCGACGAGCCAGTACATGACCTCCGGCCGGAACTCGCAGGTGAGCAGCGCGCGGTCGAGGCTCCCGAGCTGGCGGAGCACTGGGTAGCCGGCCGGGTCGCGGGCGCCCTCGCGGAGCTGCTCTACCGTGTGCTGTGC
>JBIOHR010000124.1:0-10363 GCA_044449085.1 Gemmatimonadales bacterium
CCCGCGGGCAAGTCGAGCGGCGTCGCCGTGCGCGCGCGCGCGATGTGCGCCGACGCGGTGAGGGGATGCACCGCGGCCTTCGAGTCCATGGCGCGATAGGCATCGGCGAGAAACCCCGGACCTTCGAACCACCAGTGCCCGAACAGTTCGGAGTCGAATGGCGCGACGATCAACCGTTCCGCCGCCGAGCTGCGGCCGCGCGCGATGCCGTCGAGCAGGCCGCCGAAATGCGCGCCATGCTCGCGCGCAAGAGCGCGCGCGGCCGCCGGATCGTACGGCCGCTTGTCGCCGAGTGATATGCCCGGCCCGGTCACCTCCCAGAGACGCAGTCCGCCGGGGAACCGGAGCTTGTGGAACTCGAGGTAGCGGCCCGCGCCGGGATATCCCTCGTCGCGGCTCCACACGTGACGCGTGGACGCCGGATCGCGGACGAAGGCGCGCAGCGCGCCGCGCGCGGATCCAATTGTGTAATCGCGATATGGCGAGCGCGGCGCGCCCCCGGCGGCCGCTTCCGCAGTCTGCCCCGTGCCGTAGGCCTCGAGTGGGCGCCCCGCCTGCGCGAGATGGGCGTCGACCACGACAAACCGATAGCCGGCGGCCCGCACGTGCGATTCGATCCCCTCGCGCATTGAGACGTTCGGACCGTCGGGCCACGGCGACCAGGCGCCGCGCGGCCGGTACGCGCACTCGGGCAGCCAGCAGCCCGCTGGGGCGCGCCCAAACAAGCGCTCGTGCTCCGCGCGTCCGGCGAACAGCTGCAGGCGAATGCTCTCGTCCCGCGCGAGCAGCGGCAGGAATCCGTGCGTCGCCGCCGAGCTCATGAGCTCGATCCGTCCGTCGCGTTCGAGCCGGCGAAGCGCGCGGATCAAGTCGCCGTCGAGCATCTCGAACTGCAGTGTGCGCCGCGAATACTCGTCCCGCCAGAACCGCACGACCGGCACGAGTCTCGCGTCGCCCGACGCCGACAGCTCGCGCTCCGCGGCATCGCAGGCGGCCAGCCGTTGCGCGAGGAACGCGCGCATCTCCGCCGCGAACTCCGCCGACGCGAGCTGCGCCGCGAGCACGGGCGTCACGCTCAGCGTGACCGGCGCGTCCACGCGTTCCTCGCGCAGCGCTTCACACTGTTCGAGCAGCGGCAGGTATGCGCTCAGCGCAGCCTCGGTCAGCCAGTCGCTCCCGTGCGGCCAGCGCCCATGGCCGAGCACGAACGGCAGATGCGTGTGCAACACGAGGACGAAATCCGCATGGCCGGTCACGGCGCTATCCCGCCGCTCTCGCAAGGCGCTCGGCGTCACGGTACGCGCGCGCGTATATCGGCCCCGCCTTCGTCCACCCGAAGTCGCGCGACATCGCGCGCCGCATCATCCGGGTCCAGGCCGCGCGGTCGGCATACGTCGCGATGGCGCGGTCGATCGCCTCGTCGAGCGCCGCTTCGTCGAATTTCTCGAACATGAACCCGGTCTCGCCGTCGTCGACGGTATCGCGGAGTCCGCCGACGACCCGCGCGATGACCGGCGTGCCGTAGCGTTGCGCGCGCATCTGCGTGAGGCCGCACGGCTCGTACAGTGACGGCATGAGGACGAGGTCCGCGCCCGCAATCAACCGGTGCTCCAGTGCGTCGGTAAAGCCGAACTCGACGGCGATCTCCCCCGGTCTTCCCGCCGCGAGGTCGGAGAGCGCGGCGTGATACCACGGATCCCCCATGCCCAGGAACACGAACTGCACGTCTGCGCCGCGCACACGCCGGCTGCGCAGGACGATGTCGAATCCCTTCTGCTTCACGACACGCGCGCTCATCACGATGAGCGGTACATCCGGGCGCTGCGACAGCCCGAACGTCCGCTGGAGCGCACCCTTGCACGCGGCCTTGCCCGCGAGATCCGTTCGCGAATAGCGCGCCGTGATCTCCGGGTCCGTCTCGGGATTCCAGCTCGCCGTGTCGATGCCGTTGCAGACGCCAATGAGTCGTGACCCGAGCGCGCGGAAGCTGTCGTCGAGGCCGAAGCCTCCTTCGACGGTCCGGAGTTCATCCGCGTGCGTCGGGCTCACCGCCACGGCGACGTCGCACGCCGCCAGCCCGCCCTTCAGCATGTTGAGGCGGCCGTACCACTCGAGCTGCTCGAACGGTACGCGGTCCCACATCAAGCCGAGCTCCTCCATGACCTCGAGCGGGAAATGTCCCTGATAGCCCGCGTTGTGCAGCGAGAGCACGACCGGCGTGCGCTCCGACTGCTCGGCGGCCAGCCCGTACGCGCGGAGGTACACGGGGACAAACGCGGTGTGCCAGTCGTGCGCGTGCAGGAGGAGCGGCCCGGGGACGAACTGGCGCGCACCGTCGAGTGCCGCGCGCGCGAAGAGCGCGAACCGCCGGTGATTGTCCGCGTAGTCGGTGCCGTGGTCGCCGTATAGTCCCTCGCGCGCAAAAAATCGCGGCGCGTCGACGAAAATCAGCCGGGGACCGGCTCCGGGTGTCGCCTCGCCGAAGTAGCGCACCTCCTCGAACAACTCCCCGACCACGACGACCTGCGGGTCCGAAAGCGGGCGAAGATCGGGCGCGGCCTGGCGCACGGACGGATAGAGCGGCACGAACACCGCCACCCGTTCCCCCGAGTTCGCCTGGAAACTCGCGAGCCCCGCAACGGCTTCGGCGAGACCGCCGGTGCGCGCGTACGGGAAGTATTCGGCGGTGACGTGGACGATGGCTCGCTTGCTGGCCGCTGCGCGCGGCCTGCGCGGTCGCGGAGCGTCGATCGATTCCTTCTTGGGTGCGGCACGCTTGGTGGTCACATTGAACTCTCAGCCGGTGGGAGGCGCGTCGGGGACGCGGTCACCCAGCATGGACGGGACATAGGAATCCTCGACGTATTCCGTGAGCATGCGGCGTGCCGTAAACCGCGCGCCGGCCGCACTCAGCGCGTGCTTCATCACCGTGATCCACCGGTGCGGAATGCCGTCTGCATCGACGTCGTAGTACATGGGAACGATTTCGCGGTCGAGCAGGTCGTACAGCTGCGCCGCGGCGGCCGCGTCTTCCTCGGCGGGCTCGCCGCCGTCGCCCGCCGTGCCGATCGACCAGCCGTTGTGTCCGTCGAACCCCTCCTCCCACCAGCCGTCCGCCGAGCTCAGCTGCGGCACGCCGTTGAGCGCGGCTTTCATGCCGCTCGTACCGGACGCCTCCATCGGCGGGCGCGGAAGGTTGAGCCAGAGGTCCACGCCCTGCACGAGCACGTGCGCGAGGTGCAGATCGTAATCCTCGACGAATGCGATGCGCCCCTGGAACCTCGGGTCACGGGCGGCCTGATACACCTCCTGCAGCACCTGCTTGCCCGCCGTGTCGGCCGGATGTGCCTTGCCGGCGAACACGATCTGCACCGGGCGCGTCTTGCTCGTCACGATGCTCAGCAGGCGCTCGACATCTTCGAACGGAAGCGTCGCGCGCTTGTACGTCGCGAACCGGCGCGCGAACCCGATCGTCAGCGCGTCGTGCGAGAGCAGCACGCCCGACCCGAACAGCTGGTTGGCGTCGCGCGACCGTTTCGCGAACTCCCGCCGCACTTCCTCGCGCAGCAGGGCGAGCAGCGTATGCTTGAGGCGCTGGTGCGCGTACCAGAGTTCGCCGTCCTCCAGCTGCATCACGCGCGCCCAGAGTTCGGGATCCGCCGCGTGGGTGCCCCAGTCGCGTCCGAGGTGTTTTTCGAGCAGGCGCACGATCGGGGTCGCCATCCAGGTCGCCAGGTGGACGCCGTTCGTTACATAACCGACCGGGATTTCCTTTTCGCGCCGTCCGGGCCAGAGCGGCGCCCACATTCGGCGCGTCACCACCTGATGCGCGCGCGATACAGCGTTCACATGCCGGCTGAGCCTGATCGCGGCGGCGGTCATGTGAAACGACCCATGGCCCGCCGCTGGATTCAGGCCGAACGCGGTGAGCGTGGCGTCGTCGACGCCGCCCCCGCTCCAAAGACTCCCTGCGCACGCCGTGACCTGATCCGCCGGAAAAATGTCGTGACCGGCAGCCACCGGCGTATGCGTCGTGAACGTGCTGTTCTCGCGCACGCGGCGCACGGCCTCGTCGCGTGGAACGCCGGCCGCCATCAGCTCGCGCACGCGCTCGATGAGCATGAACGCCACGTGCCCCTCGTTCGCATGCCAAGCGGCTGGTTCGATGCCGAGCGCACGCAGCGCGCGCACGCCGCCCACGCCGAGCAGCCACTCCTGCTTGAGGCGCAGTTCCGGACCGCCCGCGTAGAGCTTGCTCAGGAGCGCGCGGTCGTCGGGATGGTTCTCGTCGAAGTCCGTGTCGAGCAGGTACACCGACGTGCGCCCCACCGCGAGCCGCCACACGCGGATGCAGACGTCGCGCCCGAAGGTCTGCACTTTCGTGAGGAACAGCTCGCCGTGGGGCCCCTTGATCGGCTCGAGCGGCGTGCGCAGCGGGTCGATGTGATCGGCCATGTCCTCCTGCCAGCCGTCGAGCCGCACATGCTGGTCGAAATAGCCGCTGCGATAGAGAATGCCGATGCCCACGAGCGGTACGCCGAGATCCGACGCGGTCTTGCAATGATCCCCCGCGAGCACGCCGAGACCGCCCGAATAGATGGGCACCGAGTGGTAGATGCCGAACTCGGCGCAGAAGTACGCAATGGGACGCCGCCGCAGGTCCGGATACGTGCGCGCGTACCACGTGAGATCCGACGACTTCTCGGACTCGAACCAGCGCATGACGGAATCGTACAACTCGAGAAAGCGCGCGTCGTCCGCGCACTGGGCCAGGCGTTCTGCTCCCACTTTCTCGAGCACCCGGAGCGGATCGTAGCGGTATCGCTTCCAGAGTTGCTCATCGACTGCGCGAAACAGGGTGCGCGCGTCGCTGTTCCAGCTCCATGAGAGGTTGCACGCGACATCGGCGAGGCCGGCGAGTCGCGGAGGAAGGAGGGGAAAACTCGGAGGCATTATTGCTGATCTCGCTCGTGCGACGCGGCGTCGACGCTGGTGAACAATTAACTAATACCCGTCACGCGCAATCGGTGGACAGCGCGCGCTTCGTGACGCAATAACCGGAGAGCGGGTCGCGACCGTTACACCAATTCGGACTGACGCCTACAGACGCGCGGTCCGGCCGGGCTATCATCAAGAAGGTGATCGAGACGCGACACGCAGGGCGGAGGGCGGGATATGAACGCGCGAGACGTGATGAAGTCGCATCCTTCCGTGGTACTCGCCGAGGACTCGATCCAGAAAGCTGCGCGCATCATGCGCGACCGAAACATCGGAATGCTTCCGGTGGTCGCAAACCTCCGCGGCCGCTCGCTCGTGGGTGTGCTCACCGACCGCGACATCGCCGTGCGATGCAACGCCGCGGGACACGGCCCCGACTGCAAGGTGCGCGATCACATGACCCGCGGCGCGATCGTCTCCGTGGAGCCCGACGCGCATGCGAGAGATATCGCGGCCAGGATGGAAGGATTTCACCTGCGGCGCCTGCCGGTCGTGGAGCGTGGCGGCGTCGTCGGCGTCGTGGCGCTCGCGGATATCACGGCCGCACTTGCCGCGGACTATGGGTTCGTGAGCACGGCCTCGAATGCCGCGAACACCTTCTCCGACCACCACTCGCGCCGCTCGGAAACCTTGGCCAGCGCTTCCTGAGCCGTCAGCGCGGGCGCACCGAATCGCCCGGTCCTCAGCTCGTCGTACCAGTCAAGAATTCCGACAACCTGTGCGCCGAGCGGAATTTCGTCGCCCATCAGCCGGTCCGGATATCCGCTGCCGTCGCACCGCTCGTGGTGTGACCGGATGATCGGCTTCAGATCCCACGGGAATTCCACCGTTGCGAGCAACTCGATCCCCCACACCGGGTGCTGCCGCACGATCTCGGCCTCCGCCTGGGTGAGCGGATCGCTCTTGTGCAGTATCTCGTGCGGCACTTTCAGCAAGCCGAGGTCGTGAAGGCATGCGCCGAGCAGCAGCGTGGTCTCCGCATGTTCATCGAGCCCCATCGCCCGCGACATTGCCACCGCGTGCTGCGCCACGCGCTCGCAGTGGCCGAACGTCTTGCTGTCGCGCGATTCGATCGACCGTCCCCAGTCGCGGACCACGGCGAAATACGCGCTCTCGAGCTCGGCGACCTTGCCGCCGACGTTCACGAGATCGTGCCGCGCGTTCAGCCGGGTGAACAGGCGATGGGCGTGGTTCAGCAGGCGCAGGGTCTCGTGATTCCGCGACATCGCCTGATACAGCAGCGCGAGCTCACGCGACGCCTCCGCCTCGATCAGCACCGCCCCCGCTGTCGACGCCATCGAGATTGCCGACTCCAGGCGTGACTCAGCGAGCGCGTGCCGGCCGGTCTCCCGGTAGACCATCCCGATCACGCGGTACGCGTCGGCCTTGCCGCGCGCCGCGCCGAGGTGGTTGAAGATCGCCAGCGCGTCTTCCGCGCTCTGATGCGCGTTCTCGAATCGCTGGCGAGAGATGTCGATTTCGGCCTGCGTGACGAGGCCGAGTCCCTGCAGGTGAAGGTCGCCGGTGCGCGCCGCGATGTCACGGCTTTCGCGCACGTACCGCTCGGCCGCGTCGAGGCGCTCCCGGTCCATGCTGATGACTCCAAGGTTGTGAAAGGCGATCGCGCACCCGTGCTCGTCGCCGCAGGCGCGGTACGAGCGGAGAGAGCGCTGATAGTGCATCAGCGCCTCGTCGAGGTCGCCCTGGATGTTCGCGACGATCCCCAGGTTCTGCTCGACCCGCGCGTGCAGCGCGCGGTCGGTCGCATCTCCGGCGAGGGCTCGCACGAAAAGGGTGCGCGCGTCGGCGACCGAACCCGCGAGCAGTTCCTGCACGCCCATGGTATTCAGCGCCTCGGCGGCGAGCCGGCTGTTGCCGCTCGCCCGCGCGACGTCAAAGCTGCGCAGGCAAAGGTCCCGGGCCAGCTGGAAATTGTTCTGCTTGTGGCGCAGCACCGAGAGGCGCCGAAGCGACTCGGCAAGCAGGGCGTCGTCGCCGGCGGCCGCGGCCTTGTCGGCGGCGTATGCATACGCCGCGATCGCTTCAACCGCGCGCGCCGCACGCTCGTGGTGTTGCCCCTCGCGCAGCGCGCGCACGGCGCTCACTTCCGTCGGCTCGAATGTGTGCATTGGGGTGGCCATCGCGTTCACCATGCCACGGCGTAGTCGGAGAAGTGCCGCACCCTGGCGGTCACCGTCTGCGACTCCGCGTTGTCGAGCGAGGGGAGAGTATAGAGAATGCGCAACAGGTCGTCGACGTACGCGATCCGCGGCGCCAGCAGATTCGTGATCAGCCCGCAGTTCGCATAGCTCATCGTAAGCGTGGCTCTCCGCAGGAATACGAGCCCAGCCGGCTGGAAGACGACGCGGTTCGCGAAGCCCGACGGCGCCACGGCGGTGATGGCCACCGCCGAATCGAGTGCGCCGGCCGGAACCGTGAACGAATGCGGGCCGATGTTGATCGTGCCGCCGTCGGGGCCGATGACCTGCGTGACGGAGTCGGCCGGGAGCGGTTTGCACGCCAGAAGTCCCGTCACCGGCCAGAGCAAATCATGCTGCGAGATCGTTTGCGCGGGAGCGGTGGCACTCGGCGCATCACCGCAGCTTGCGAGCGCGAGCGACGCGGCGCCAAATGCGGCGAGCAGGACCAGGCGGCCGGCCTTGATCATCGTGGAGTCTCCATGAGCCCCAGCCTGGCGAGCGCCGGCTGGAGAGTGGGGGGGACGCCCAGGACGGCGGGCGGGGTGGGGAATCGACGAACCCATTCGCTCCCCGGCTCCAGCGTTCCACCGCGCACTGCCATCGAGGCGCGCGCGATGAACGGGGCCGGATCAATAGGCGAATACATGGCGTTGGACACCGCATCGTACCCCGCGCACATCTTCCAGGGCACCGGCAGCGTGCCGCGGATTGCGCTGCGGTCGACGGTCATCGCGGCGAACGCCTTGACGACGCGAGTGGCCAGGACGACGGCGCCCGCTGCGCTGGTTGCCGGTGCGAGCACACCGAATCTGTTCGACGAAATCTCCCCGGCAATGTCCGACGCGCGCACGGACTGCGTCACGAATTCGCCGGCCTCGGGGTCCGGCTCGTCGGTGTCGACCTCGAACACGATGCAGGCGAGCGGCGCGTGCATGCGCGCCATGAGCGCGCCGATCTGCCGCGCCCGCTGGGTGAATGCGCTCTGATTGTCCAGGCCGCGTGCCCAGTCCGTGAACCCGTCCGCGCGCGCCGCGTCGACGTTGCGCTTCGCCTCGAGACAGGTGTGCAGCTTGAGGAGGATTTCGTCTCGATCGCCCGGCACCTGCAGAAACTCCCATACGCCCGCGCGCAGCGCGTTCACGCGCTGTTCAGGTGAGGGCTTTTCGCGAACCATGAGGATGATGGGCACGTTCCGGCCGACCGCGGGATTGCCCCGCATCCGCCGGCAGACATCGAGGCCCGACATGTCGGGGAGGTTGGCCTCGACCATGACGACGTCCGGGCGCAGGTGACGGGTCAACTCGAGCGCCATCGCGCCGCTCGGCACGGAGACGATCGTGAACCCGCTCTCCTCGAGGATAGGCGTGATCGACCGCGTTGGCGAGACGGCGGTGAGCAGGACGGCGAGCGACTCTGCGTTCTTGTTCACGCATGAGTAGGGGGCAACTAGCGTGCCATGGTGGCAGGGAGACCCGGCGCGGCGTTGCCGAAGAGCCCGAAGCATTCCCCTGGGGGGCTATATATGATTGCCAGACCACCCGGGTGCCCTCGTTCAGTGCGTGCAGGGGCAGGTGCATCAACCTGTGGCGTTCGCTGGTCGCGCGGCGCCACGGGGCGCGGCCCACGTGAACCGTGACGGCCGATTTCATCGGGTCAACGTCATTGCGGCCATCCATGCGGACTCGCTATCGTCTGGCCATGGCACATCGACGCATTGGCCTGCTCGGCTTTGATGGCGTTCAGGCGCTCGACCTCATTGGACCTGCCGACGCGTTTGCCTCGGACGCGTTCGACGCGCTCGGCGACGACGCGCCGCCCGACCGCTACGAGGTCGTCGTCATTGCGCTCCAGAAGCGAACCTTTGTGAGCAGCTCTGGCGTCGTCATGCGGGCGGGCGCCACGATTTCGGAGAACGTGCGGCTCGACACACTGATCGTTCCGGGAGGTGCGGGCCTCAGGCGGCCGGGCGTCGCCGAGCAGGCGGCCAGGTGGATCACCGCGCGCGCGCCGCACATTCGCCGCGTGGCCAGCGTGTGCACCGGACTCTACGGGCTCGCGCCGACCGGTTTGCTCGACGGCAGGCGCGTCACCACGCACTGGAGCGCGGTGCGGGACATCGCGCGGCGCTTTCCGAAGCTGCGCGTGGAGCCGGACGCGCTCTTTCTGAAGGACGGCCCGTTCTATACGGCGGCGGGGATCACCGCGAGCATCGATCTCTCGCTCGCGATGATCGAGGAGGACTGCGGATCCAGCGTGGCGCTCGCCGTCGCGCGCGAGATGGTGGTCTACTTCAAGCGTCCCGGCGGCCAGCAGCAGTTCTCCGAGCCACTGCGCTTTCAGTTCGAGTCGGCGGACCGCTTCACCGACGTGATCACCTGGATCCAGTCGCACCTGCGCGCCGATCTCTCGGTTGAGGCGCTGGCCGCGCGGACGTACCTGAGCCCGCGCCATTTCGCGCGCGCGTTCAAGGCGCGCGTCGGGCTCGCACCGGCCGCGTTCGTCGAGGACGCGCGGCTTGCGGAGGCCGGCCGCAGGCTTTCGTCCGGCATGGCGCGCGTGGAGGCTGTCGGGCGGTCGGTTGGCTATGCGAGCGACGATGTTTTTCGGCGCGCGTTCGAGCGGCGGTTCGGAGTGTCACCGAGCGCGTACCGCAGCCGGTTTCAATGCGGCGTCACACTGTTCAGCGGGGCGGAGAACCCCCATCACTCATGACTATCCGCTCGACACCGTCGTCGGCGCGCCGCGCCATTCTATCGGTCGCGTTGATCAGCATCGCTCCGGTCGCCTCCGCGCGGGCGCAACGGGCGACGCCGCCAACCCAGCAGCCACCGTCCACCGGGGAGTGGACCGCGTACGGGCACGATGCCGGCGGGACGAAGTACTCTCCGGCGGCGACGATCACGCGCAACAACGTCGCGAAACTCGCCCCAGTGTGGACCTATCGCTCGGGCGACTACTCAGTGGGCGATGCGATGGCGCGCGACGAGACCACGCCGCTGTTCGTGGACAACACTCTCTACGCCTCGACGCCGTTCGGCGGCGTGCGCGCGCTCGACCCGGCCACCGGCCGCGAACTCTGGTCGTTCGACTCGCAGCTGGATCTCTCCGGCGGATACGGCGATTTCACCAACCGCGGCGTGGCGACGTGGCTCGATCCATCGGCG
>JBIOHR010000125.1:0-10324 GCA_044449085.1 Gemmatimonadales bacterium
CGAGAAGTACGCTTCCTGCGCGGTGACCAGGTTGCGCAGGTCCGACTTCATCGACGCGACGTACGCCTTCTCCTTCGTGTTGGCGAACTTCGGAATCGCGATCGCGGCAAGAATGCCGATGATGACGACCACGATCAGAAGCTCGATCAGGGTGAAGCCCTTTTTGACGCGCTGCATCGCGATGCTCCTTACTTTGGGGTAGGTCGAGGTGTGGGCGTCCGCCCGTTTCACCGGACGATGGGCACTAGTGCAAACCGCTTGCCAAAGCCTGGTGAAGCTGCTTAGTGCAAGGGAAGGAACGATTTAGGTTGGCGATTGGTCACGGGGGCCGGCACCCAGGAACCGTGGAGTGCGGGACTGATTGCAGTTTGCAGGGAGCGGTCAGTCTGACCGAAAACGAAAACCCACAGTCAGTAGCTTGCTCAGCGCTTCGGAGGCCGGCGGGGGTGAACCGGATGGTGGCCGGTCCACTGGTTGATCCCGCCACCCGAGTCCGTCGCGACCAGCGCGCTGTCCGAGACTTCGATCAGATAGTCGAGCGCACGCATATCGAAGCCGTCCGCCTTGGTCACCAGCGCCTCGGTGCGTGCCCGGCGGTACTGCGCGAGCTGCAGATAGCACACGATGAGTCCGGCGCGCGCGAGCGGCAACGACGGCTCGATGGCCAGCGCTTCCGTATACAGCTTCACCGCCGCGTCGCAGTGGTGCAGCTCCCGGTAGCGGTGCGCGAGGTCCACGCGCACGCCGTAGTAGTCGGGCATGAGCTTGATGGCCATGAGCCACTGGATTTCCGCCTCCTGGCCGTGATGCTCCTCCCACAGCATGCCGCCGTTCACGTAGTGCGCCTTGAAGTCGAGCGGGGCGTCGACGGCGAGCGTCCTGAAGACCGTATCGCTGTCCTTCCATGTGCGGGTGCGCTCGGTGCTGTGCGCAACGCCGAGGCCGAGCACGATCGCCAGCAGCCCCGCGGACGCGAGGCGGAGGGCCCGCGGCTGCGGTCGCAGCCGCTCGACGATCCACGGGACGAGCGTCCCCGCCGCCAGCACGAGGCCCACGCTCGGCACGAGCAGCGTGCGTTCCGCAATCAGGATCCCGCTCGGGATCAGAATATTGGCGACCGGCGAATAGGCGATCGCCAGCCACGCGAGGCCGAAGCACACCACCGGCGCCCGGCGCCACGAGGCAAAAAACAGGATCGCCAGGCACGCGAGGAGGATCGCGCCGGGAATCAGCTCCGCGTTCCACCCGTCATATCCGGGGACCATCTGCGGCGAGTAGTCCGCCGACAGGTGATCCGGCCAGACGAACAGGCGGCCGATGCGCGGCACGAGCCCGAGCATGAGGAGCGAACGCTGGCCCATCGAGAGGTTGCGCAGCGCCGGGTGCTCCGTGTCGCCGCCAATCGCGCCAGTCACCACCGTGCGCACCCAGAGGAACGCGACGGCCAACAGCGTCATCCAGAGCAACAGCGAAACCAGCTCGCCCGTGCGTTCGCGCCAGGGCCGCGCATCGCGCACGAGGAAGAGCTCGGCAATGACGATCAGCGCCGGAAGAACGATCGCGTTCTCCTTGATCAGCATGCCGGTCACAAACAGCGCAAGAATGGCAACGGCGCCCCCGCGCGGCAGCGGAACACCGCCCTGGCGTTCGCGCACGTAGATCAGCGTCGCGCTCAGTAGGACCAGGGCGGTCCAGAGCTCCGCCTGTCCCACACCGTTCGCGACGGCCTCGACATGCACCGGGTGCACGGCAAAGAGCGCCGCCGCAACCCACGCCCCGCTGCGCGGCAGGCATTGGAGGCCGAGCAGCAGCACGAGCACCGCATCGGCGGCATACAACGAGATGTTCACGAGGTGGTACAGAAACGGCGCGCCGCCGCCGAACACCCACTGCGCGGCGTAGAGCAGGATCGTGAGCGGACGGTAGAGCGAGGCGCCGCGCGACGTCGGCCAGTAGGTGGTGCCAAACAGCTCCCACGGCCGGTTCAGCGAGTGCGCGTTCGCGTTCTGGACGATGATCCAGCGGTCGTCGTAGGCGAAGCCGTTATGAATCCCGACGCCGGACGCGAGCACCGCGAGCGCCGCGATGGAGAGGCCGAGCCACATCCAGCCGCGTGGGTCGTCCGCGCCGCTGTTATACGGCCGTGGAGCGACGCTCACGCGAACAGGTTGAAACGGAGGATGTGCGCGATGGCCGCGACGCCGTCTCTCCAGCCGATCTTCTTTCCTTCGGCGTAGGTGCGGCCGGAGTAGGAGATCGGCACCTCGAAAATGCGGACCTTCGCGCGCGAGAGGCGCGCGGTGACCTCGGGCTCGAACCCGAACCGGTCGGACGTGAGGTGCAGGGCGCGCGCGATGTCGCCGCGAATCGCCTTGTAGCACGTCTCCATGTCCGTGAGGTTGAGGTTCGTCAGCATGTTGCTGAACGTCGTCAGGCACAGGTTGCCTACCGAGTGCCAGAAGTAGAGGACGCGGTGCGGGCCACCGAGAAAGCGCGACCCGAAGACCGCATCGGCACGCCCGTCGATGATCGGTTCGAGCAGGGTCGGCCAGTCGGCCGGATCGTATTCGAGGTCGGCGTCCTGGACGATCACCACGTTCCCCGTGCTCGCGGCGAGCGCGGTGCGGATGGCGGCGCCCTTGCCGCGATTGAGCTCGTGGAACACCAGCTTGTCGATGCGCCCCGAGTCCTTCATCCGCTGCAGCATGTCCCGCGTGCCGTCCGTGGAGCAGTCGTCCACGCAGATGATCTCCTTGCGCACCGGCACGGCGTGCACCTGGTCGAGGATCAGCTCGATCGTCGCACGCTCGTTGTACACGGGGATCAGCACGGACAGCAGGAGCGCCGACGGATCCATCGGCGTGCGCCCGCGAAGCCGCGGAAGCGCGTCGATCGAGTTCACCGGCGTGAATCGGGCGGGAGAAGTCATGCGTGGGGGCGGAGTCGGGAGATTGTCATCGAGTGGTCGGAACGTACAGCAAGATGCCCGGCGACGGGACACCGCTGAACCGGAGGCGCGGTGGATCGGCGTGGGCGAGCTGGCGCGCGGCATCGAGCGCCTCGGGAGTACCGACGAGCAGAAAGCTCGGATGGTAAGCATCGAGGATCCCGGCGAGCTGCGCGGCCGCCTCGGCCGGCGTCCGTGGCCGCAGGTAGTCAGCCGCCATGAGCGGCAGCAGCGGGACCGCCCGGCGGCCGGTGTAGAGGCTCACGAGCCCGTCGAACTCCGTGGCAACCAGTCCGTCCGGAAGATGCGCCGCCGCCTCCGACGCGGCGATGCCCAGCGCGGCATTTCCCCGCGCCGCATTCTCCCATGCGCGCGACCCGTACATGCCGGCGTTGAACCGGACGAACGAAAGGGCGCACACGCCCAGCGCCGCCAGTTCGGCGGCGCGCGCGATCCGCACTCCCGCGCGGTGCGTGTCCCAGCGCACGACGGCCACTGCGCCACACGCAAGAGCGGTGAGCAGGATCGGCCACACGGGCCAAAGGAACCGGTCCGGCGTGCCCGGCCAGAGGAGTACGACGAGCAGGTACGCCACGGTCGATGCAACGCTCACCGGCGCGCGGCGCCCGAGCTGCCGGGTGCCGATCGCGAGCGCGGCGAGCAGCGGAACGGCGGCGGCGGCCTGCATCGCCCCGGTTGCGCCGAACACACTCAACAGGATCGAGAAGCCTTTGAGGTTTGCCGCGGCGACGCGCGCGATGAACGCACCGCCTTCGGTGTGCAGCGCCGCCCCGATCCAGCTGCCGTAGGTGCCGTAATCGCCGGCGAGGATGGCGGGAATCTCGCCGCCGTGATGCGCGGTCCAGAGCTGCCACGGAACCACGAACACGCCGACGCCGGCCATCGCGCACACGAACGCGCGCCAGCGGCCGCGCATCAGCAGGACGACGGCGAGACCCGCGGCCAGCGCAATCCCCACCGTCCGGATCATCGTGACGCCACCGATCGCGAGACCGGCGCCAAACGCCATGGCCAGCGCACGTGCGTCACCGTCGCGCGGCGCGGGGCGGACGGCGGACGCGGCATCCGGACCCCGGCCGCCGGCGGCGCGCTCGGCGAGCATCAATGCCGCCAGCAGCGCCGCCGTGAAGAACGGCTCCGAGAAGAGTACGCCGTCGAGAAACAGCACGGGCACGGACCCCGCGAACACGAGCGCCACGCCGGTCGCACCCCACGGGGCGAGACCGCCGCGGCCGCGCGCAAAGCGAAAGGCCGCGTAACCGGCGAGCCCGAGCATGAACGCGTTCAGCAGCTTGAACAGCGCGGCGCTCGCCGGAAAGGCGGGCGCGACCTTCCAGAGCGCGGCGAGCACGAGCGGAAATGCCGGCGGAAAGTGCGTTCCGGCGGGCGCACCCGGCAGCAGCATGAACCGGTACCCGGTTCCCTCGGCGATCGATCGCGCGAGCAGCAGGTACCGCGCGTCGTCGTGAAAGGCGCCGATCGGCAGCGGGTTCATCGCGAACACGCCAAGCGCGAGCGCGAGCGCCACGGCGGCGACCGCCGGCCACGCGATCCGGCCGGTCACGGTGCGAGCACGACGCGATACGCGGTGCCGCCGCCGGCGATCTCCGCGACGCGCACGAGCTTCGGCGTGCCGTTGCTCCCGTCGACCAGCTGCGCCACGTCGCGTTCGGCGGCGCGTGAGAAAATGACGTATCGCGGCCGGCCTGCGGCGATGAGCGAGCGGAGCTGCGCGGCGTCGCGCTCGATCGGCGTGCCGGCGAAATAGTCCTCGGGCACGAGGTCATGCACGGGTACGACCGTGCGGCCGGTATGCAGATAGATGAACGGCTCGCCATCCACGGCGATGACATCGTGCGGGCTGGTGTTCGCGTTGATCCACGCGGCGACGGGCAGCAGCGCGTCGGCGTTGGTTCGCGCGGCGGAGTCCCACCAGTGCCGCGACGCGCCGCGCACCGAATACGCGGCGTGGCCGGCGATCGCCCACACGCCGATCGCGCAGGTGAGCGCGCCGGTCAGGCGCACGCCGCCGGGCGCGCCTCGCTCCGTTGCGATCCGCCAGCACTCGACGGCGCCGCTCGCGAGCAGGATGCCGAGCAGCGGCCAGATCCCCCATATGAACCGGTCGGGTGCGTACGGCCACGCAAACACCACGGCGCAGTAGAAGAGCACGAACAGCAGCGCCGTGCGCGCGCGCCGCCGTGCGCGGAGTGCGCCGACGGCGGCGACCAGCAGCACGAGCGTGACGAGCAGCGGGCGGATTTCACGGGGACCGAACGGAAAGAGCGCGATGCCGAGCGACCGCATGAGCGCGAGGAGATTCATGCGCGCCATGACGAGCACGAACGCCGGGCCACGATCGCGGTACATCCCGAGTACCCAGTCGAGATACGGGCCATAGCTCCCGCGGTACGCGGCCGCGAGGTCGTGCGCATGCAGCGCAATCCAGATCTGCCAGGGCGCGAGGACCGCCGCGGCACCGGCCGCCGCCACCGCGGCCTCACGACGCCACTGCGCGATGATCAGGGCGACAACCACCGCGGGCACGAGCACAACGCCCGCGCTCCGCACCAGCGCGACGAGCCCCGCCGCGACGCCGGCCGCGAGCGCGGCCTTCCAGCCACCGACATCCACCGCGCGGTCGGCCAGCGCGAGTGCCACGAGCAGCGCGACGAAAAAAAACGGCTCCGAGAACAGCACACCCGCGATGACCATCAGCGGGAGCGCCGCCGCGAACACGACCGCGGCGATCGCGGCCGCAACCGGCGGCAGGCGGAGGCGGCGGATGCCGTACCGGCACGCGAGCGCCGCGCCGATCGCGAGCAGCAGCGGGTTCACCAGCTTGAGCAGGACGACGTTGTCCGGGAAAGCCGGGCCCAGCTTCCAGATCACCGCGAGCAGTGCCGGCCAGCCGGGCGGAAAATGCACCGCCGCGGGCGCACCGGGGAGATGCAGAAAGCGGTAGCCCATCCCGGTCGCGAGCGACTTGGCGCCGATGAGGTACACGCCGTCGTCCCAGAACACGCCGACGGGCACCGCGGTGATTGCCGCGAGCGCGATCGCACCGACGATTGCGCCCGACGCAAACGGATACCACGCCGCGCCGCGTCTGCGGCGCGTTTCATCAATCACGTGTCGACACCGAATCGCGACAGCTTGCGATGCAGCGTCGACGGATCGATGCCGAGCACCTCCGCCGCGCGCGTCTTGTTCCCCTGCTCGCTCTCGAGGACCCACATGATGTAGGCGCGCTCGATCGTTTCCATGGTCGGGTTCGCCGCGGTGCGCTCCGACACGAGAGGCTCCGCGCGCCGTTCGCTGATCTTCTCGGGCAGTCCCTCGACCGGGATGACGTCGCCGTCGGTCAATATCACGGCGCGCTCGAGTGCGTTCTCCAGTTCGCGGACGTTGCCCGGCCAGGAGTACGCCTGGAGGACTTCCATCGCCGCGTCGCTGATCTGTTTCTGCGGTTCGGCGCGCTGCTCGGCATGCCGCGCGAGAAACGTCTCGGCCAGCAGCGGCACGTCGTCGGCCCGCAGGCGCAGCGGCGGCAGGTGCAGAGCGATCACGTTGAGGCGATAGAACAGGTCGCGGCGGAAGTTGCCGCGCTTGATTTCCTCTTCGAGGTCGCGGTTGGTGGCCGCGAGGATGCGCGTGTCGATCGGGATGGCGTCCGTTGCCCCGACCGGAATCACCTCGCGGTGCTGGAGCACGCGGAGCAGTTTCACCTGGGTGGCCGGTGTGGTTTCGCCGATTTCGTCGAGGAAGAACGTTCCGCCCGCGGCCGCGGTGAAGAGTCCGGATTTGTCGCGCACGGCGCCGGTGAACGAACCCTTCACGTGGCCGAAGAGCTCGCTCTCGAGCAGTCCCTCCGGCAGGGCACCGCAGTTGATCGAGAGAAACGGGCCGTCCGTGCGGTGCGAGAGATCGTGGATGTATCGTGCGACCACCTCCTTGCCCGTGCCCGACTCACCCATGAGCAGCACGGTGCTCTCGGTCGGCGCGACGGCCTCGGCGAGGCGCAGCACTTCGAGCCACTTGCGGTTGGTGCCGATCGGCGCGCCCGCCGCGCTGCGGTCGCGGCGCCGGATCTCCTTCTTGAGCGTTGTGTTCTCCACGCGGAGCATGCGGTGCTCGGCGGCCCGGCGGAGGATCGCCACGAGCTCATCGTTCCTGAACGGCTTTTGTATGTAATAGAACGCGCCCTCGTTCACCGCCTGCATAGCCGACTGCAGCGTGGCCTGCGCGGTCATGAGGATCACCGGCGTGTCCGCGTCGTGCGCGCGGGCCGCAGAGAGGATGTCCACGCCGCCGACCTGCGGCATGCGCACGTCGGTGAGGATGATGTCGGGCGAGAGCGCCGGAATCGCCTCGAGGCCGGCCTTGCCGCCGAGCGCGACGTGCGGCGAGAAGCCCTCATTGCGCAGGAGAATCTCCAGCGTTTCGAGAATTCCCGACTCGTCGTCGACGACGAGCACCGAAGGTTTCTCGGCGGTGGGTGTGAGCTGCGCGTCGCGGTCGGTCACGTGGTCGCTCCATCGAGAGATTCAGCGCGCGGCAGCAGCATGGTGAAGCGCGTGCCGCGTTCATTGGTATCGACAAGGACCACGCCCCGGTGTGCCTCGACCGCGCGGTGCGCGATCGCGAGCCCGAGGCCGCTGCCGCCCGTCTTGGTGGTCGTGAACGGCTCGAACAGCCGGTCCTGCACGCGCGAGGGAATACCGGGGCCCTCGTCTATCACCTGCACCGCCACGGCGCCGTGCGGAAAAGGCACGCCGCGCGGTAGCTGCTCTCTCGTGGCGACCGCCGCGACCAGCCGCACCCGCTCGTTGGGACGACTGGCCTGCACCGCGTTGAGCGCGAGGTTGAACACGGCGCGATGGAGCAGATCGTCGTCGCCGAGCACCATCAGCGGCGCCGCGGGAACGTCGACGTCGACCTGCACGTTCTCGGCGCGGGACGGGTGCGCCTTGGCGAGGGCGCCGGCCGCCCGCGCGACCGCGCCGACATCCACGGGATCACGGCGCGTGACGCGAACGCGCGCGAAGTCGAGGAACTCCGAGAGAAGCCGCGAGAGCCGGTCCGATTCGCGCACGATGAGGTTGCCAAGCGTCCGCTCATCGGTCGTCGCAACCGGCCGGGCCGAAAGCTGCTCGACGGCGCTGCGAATCGAGGCGAGCGGGTTCTTGATCTCGTGCGCGAGCGAGGCGGAGAGTTCGGCCACCGCCTCCAGGCGCTGCGCGCGCAGGTTCAGCTGCTCCAGGCGCTTCTGGTCGGAGATGTCCTGGAAGATCGCGGTGGTGGTCTCCGGTCCGGCGTCGCCGCCGTCGCCCGCTGCCGAGGTGGTCGTGACACCGAAGGGAAAGCGCCGGTCGGTGCGCGCGATTTCGCCCTCGGCGCGCACCGAGATCCCGATCTCGCGGATCGTTGGATCGAGCGAGCTCGCGAGCGCGGGCGCAACGGCGCGGAGCACCTGAATCACCGGCTTGCCGATGAGCGCCTCGAGGTTGAGGCCGAGGAGCACGCTCGCGCTCCGGTTGGCGAACAGCAGCGTGCCGGCGGCGTCCACCGTGATGATCCCGCTCTTGATGTTCTCGAGGATATCCTTTTCGCGCAGGCTGACTCGGGTGAGCTCCGCGACCAGCTTTTGGCGCCCCTGCCCGGCCTGCTGGAGGCGCGCACTGATGTACACCGTGCTGACCGCGACGATCGAGAAAACCAGAAGCTGGAGCAGGGTCGCCGTGCTGAATCCGCTGACGGTGATCGCGTCGAACACATAGATCACGATGCCAAGCGCGGCGATGAGCAGCGCCCCGCCGATCGGCAGCAGCAGCGCAGCCGCAGCGTTCACGAGGATGTACAGCGCGGCAAACTGCGAGCCGGCACTCGGCGCGCTGGTCACGTGCACCACCGCGGTCACGACCAGGAGATCCACGATCAGCTGGCCGTACAGGAATCCCTTGGTGAGCGGCTTGCGATTAACTTCTGTCCAGACGAACGAAGCGCCGGTGAACAGGATGGCACCGACGAAAGTGGCCGTCGCAACGAGCGTCTTGGCCGGCTCCGTCTGGAACCAGGTGAGGAACGCGGCCACGAAGATCGCCGATGCGATGGACAGCCGGCCCACGTACGTCCACCGGACGAGCCGGCGCGGATCGAGGGCGACGAGGTAGAGGTTGTCGACCTGGGGAGACGAAGGGCGCACGGGAACCTCAGTGGGCGTTGCAAAACGCACGACCAACATCATGGTCGTTCGCCTTGCATAATGCAAGAGAGAGGGCAACATGGACGGTGAAACCGGCACGTTGGTAGTCAATCGATTGCTGTCGATTCCGCGCGCAGAACTTACGGTGCGCGCATCGCGCAGCGGCGGACCGGGCGGACAGCATGTGAACACATCGTCCACGCGGGTGGAGCTGCTGTGGAATGTGTGGGAATCTCCGACGCTGTTCGACGATCAGCGGGCACTGCTAATGAACGCGTTGCGGACGAGGCTTTCGGCGACGGGTGAGCTTCGGGTCGTCGCGAGCGATACGAGAAGTCAGCTGAGGAATCGCGCGCTGGCCGAGAAGAGATTGGCGGAGATCGTACGGCGTGCGCTGATCATCAAGAAGGCGCGGAAGAAGACAAGACCGACGCGGAGTGCGGTGGAGAGGAGATTGGCGGCAAAAAAGCTGAGGTCGAAGCTGAAGTATGAGAGGCGAGAGGAGAGCGATGAGTGAGGAGGAGGCGCGGTGAGGAGTGAGCAGGACGCGCGGTGAGGAGGGAGAAGGACGCGCGGTCACGAGGAGGCGCGGTGAGGAGTGAGCAGGACGCGCGGTGAGGAGTGAGCAGGACGCGCGGTGAGGAGGGAGAAGGACGCGCGGTCGCGAGGAGGCGCGGTGAGGAGTGAGCAGGACGCGCGGTGAGGAGGGAGAAGGACGCGCGGTCACGAGGAGGCGCGGTGAGGAGTGAGCAGGACGCGCGGTGAGGAGGGAGAAGGACGCGCGGTCACGAGGAGGCGCGGTGAGGGGGAGGAAGGGATTGGTTTGTGGTGGAGCGAATAGGTGAAGCTTTGAGTGGGGCCGGAGTGAAGCTTGGGGACATGAGAGCGGATGATGATGTGGAGCTACGAGCGTGGAAGCGGGAGCACGCCTTGGCCCCATCCCGCACCGACGCGCAAACCCATGATCGCCTCACGCGCCTCTCGCGAATCCGTCGAATGCTCATCGGGCTTCTAAGGCGCCCAGGCGAATCCGGCGGTCGAAAGTTCGATCCTTGGTAGTCGCCTCACCCCGTCACCGCGCGTCCTCCTCACCGCGCTCCCTCTCACTCCTCACCGCGCATCCTCCTCACCGCGCCTCCCTCTCACTCCTC
>JBIOHR010000126.1:0-10239 GCA_044449085.1 Gemmatimonadales bacterium
ATTAGGCGCCGGACAGAGCGGAGTCAACGCAGAGACTCGGGCGGTGATGGGCAAGTCTGTCAGACATACTCGCAGCCCGGAGCTCGAGCTCACGACGCAAGGCTCGGGAGGGTCAAAGCTATTTTTCCAGAGCTGGGAGCCAGGGATAACAGCGGCGCCCAGCCACAAAACGCAGGGCCGTGACACACCCGACCCATGAGCGGCAGGCTTGACGTATGAGTCGTGAGCGAAACGGGCCGAACCGACCCTCATTCGCTCAGGTCCGCTTCTCCCGAAAAAACCGCGAGAGGACCTCTCCGCACTCCGTCTCGAGCACGCCACCCTGCACTTCCGGCCGATGATTGAGTTTCGGCTCGCGCAGCAGATCGCCCACGGACCCGGCCATCCCGGCCTTCTCGTCCCATGCCCCGAACACCACGCGGTCCACGCGCGAGAGCACGATCGCGCCGGCGCACATCGCGCACGGCTCGAGCGTCACATACAGCGTGCACCCTGAGAGGCGCTGGTCGCCGGTCACCGCCGAGGCGGCCTGAATGGCGAGCAGTTCGGCGTGGGCGGTGGCGTCGGACGACGAGATGCTTGCGTTGCCGGCACGCGCGATCACTTCGCTCTCGTGGACGATGACCGCACCGACGGGCACTTCCCCGGCCTCGGCCGCGTCCTCCGCTTCGTCCAGGGCCAGGCGCATCCAGGCTTCATCACGTTTCGCGCGCGATATCGTCACTTGGCGTGTGACCTCCGTCGCAGAATCCCACGGTTGGACAATCAATATTCAACACGATCGCCGGGTCCGCACTTACCATTCGGGCGTGGCACGATACAATTGCGAACCTTTCCCTCAGCCGCAGGTACCAGTCGTCTGATGCGATACACCCGTGCGGGGCTCGTGCTTCTCTTCTGCGCCGCATGCGGCGGCGGCGATACCGCGATCCCGCCGCTGAGCACGGCGCCGGGGTCGCTGGCGACTGTACAGATCAACGCATCGACCAATACAATCGCTGTCGGGCAAACCACGACAATCACTGCCGCGGGCCTCGACGCGTCGGGCGGCACGGTGGCCGGTACGACTGCCACCTGGCAGACTTCCGACGCGACGATTGCGACGGTTTCGTCGGGCCTCGTGACGGGAATCGCCGCCGGATCCGCCGTCATCACGGCAACCATCGGGGCGAGGTCGGCGCAGACGACGATCGTGGTCGTGCCGGCCGTGTCGACATCGTGCGCGAGCGTGACGCCGCTCGCACTGGCGGTCGGCGCCGTGCACGTGCTGACGCCATCGGAACGGGCGACGCTGTGCGTCGGCGGCGGGGCGGCGGGCAGCGAGTACGTGCTCGTGCCGTTCAAGTCGGACACCGTCAGCGCGCGCGTATCGGTTTCGCTTACGGCGCTCGGTACCGTTGCGACGACGGGGGCACCCTCCGCGCAGATCGCGAACAGCGTCGTGATCCCGTCGTTCGGCGCCGGGGGCTCGATCGCCCGGTCACCGGGTGAGTTCGGCGCCGCGTTCGAACATTCGCTGCGGCAAACCGAACGGCGCGTGCTGACGCCACTCATGGCCGGCGCCGCGCGAGGCGGAGTCATGCGCAGCGTGCAGCGCCCGTCGTCGAGCCGTTCCGCCATCCTCAACCTCCCGACGACACCGGCTATCGGCACCATCTTCCACCTCAACGCCAACGGGGTGGATGCATGCACCAATGCGCAAGTCCACACCGCCCGCGTCGCCGCGGTGTCGAACAGCGCGATCGTCGCGGTGGACACCCTCGCGCCCGCCGGCGGATTTACCGACGCGGAGTACGTCAGCTTCGCCGCGACATTCGACACACTCATTTTCGCACTCGATACGTCGGCGTATGGCGCGCCGATGGACGTCGACGGAAACGGACGCGTGCTCATCTTCTTCACGCAGGCGGTGAACCAGCTGACCCCGCGCAATTCCAACGGATTCATCGGCGGCTTCTTCTTTTCGCGCGATCTCTTCACCGTTGCATCGTGCCCGACGAGCAACGTGGGCGAGATGTTCTACGTTCCGGTGGCCGACCCGACAAAGATCTACAATGAGTTCTTTCCTTCGAAGGACTCGCTCAAGGTGCAGCTCTATGGGACCCTCGCCCATGAGTTCCAGCACCTCATCAACGCATCGCGCCGCCTCGCGTCCAATCAGTCGACGAGCTTTGAGGAGGTCTGGCTCAACGAAGGGATGAGCCACATTGCGGAGGAGCTGCTCTACTTCCGCGAATCCGGCTTCACGCCAAAGTCGGGCCTTACCCTCGCTGCGGTGCGCTCGACGCGGCCCGAAGTGGACGCGATCAACAACTACCAGGTCCAGAATCTCCTGCGCCTCGACGACTACCTCAAGGCACCGGGCATCAACTCTCCGTACGCGCAGAACGACAGCCTGGCGACGCGCGGCGCGACATATCAGCTGCTGCGCTACGCGCTCGATGAGTCATCCGGGACGAACAGTTCGTACCTGCACGCGCTGATCAACACGCCGAACACGGGAATCCTGAACTTCATGACCGTGTTCGCCGGCACGTTCCCCGACATCTTCACGGCCGTCCAGCAGCAGGTGCTCGCGAACTTCTTCGGCGGCTCGGGCATCGCGGTGGACCCGAAGTACTCGTTCCCGAGCTGGGACTACCGCGACGTGATCGGCAACGGCCTGCTCCAGGTCCACGCGAACCCGCTCCAGATGATCACGCTCGCCGGCGTCTCGTCCAATACGACCGTCGCGCTCACCGGCGGGGGCTCGGCCTACGCGCGCTTCGGCGTCGCGGTGAACGGCACCGCGGCGATTACGTCGGCGTCGAGCGGGAATGCAGTGCCGTCCGATGTGGTGATGCTGCTCGTCAGGACGCACTAGCGGACAATGTGTCTTGGGTTCGTGGCTCTTGGTGTTCGGCGGTTGGTCTCTGGTTCATAGTCCAACGTTCCTTGCGTTTGGTCTTTGCCACAACCCAATAGCCGATAACCAGCGACTATGAACCCTGGACGACGCACCCACAACCGACGACCACTGACCGACGACAGATTCCCCGCCCTACCCCTTCCTGAACTCGAGTAAATCCCCAGCGACCACGGCTTTGACCCGATCCCCGTCTTTGAACTTCCCCTCGAGCACCGCCATCGCCAGCGGATTCTGCACCAGCCGCTGAATCGCGCGCTTCAACGGCCGCGCGCCGAACGCCGGATCATACCCATCGTGCGCCAGCAGCGCCTTCGCCTCAGGCGTCAGTTCGAGCGTGATCTTCTTCTCCGCGAGCAGCTTGTCCATCCGCGAGAGCTGCAGCTCGACGATGTGCTCGATGTCCGCCTCGCCGAGCGGATGGAAGACGATGATATCGTCCACACGGTTCAGGAACTCCGGCTTGAAGTGCGCGCGCAGCGCCTGCGTCACCGTCGCCTCGACCGACGCCCAGCTTTCCGATCCCTGCTCGAGAATCGCGTGGCCGCCGATGTTCGATGTCATGATCACGACGGTATTCCGGAAATCGACCGTGCGGCCCTGTGAATCGGTGAGCCGCCCGTCGTCGAGGATCTGCAACAGGATGTTGAACACATCGGGATGCGCCTTCTCGATCTCGTCGAACAGCAACACCGCGTACGGGCGCCGCCGGATCGCTTCGGTGAGCTGCCCGCCCTCCTCGAACCCCACATAACCCGGGGGCGCGCCGATCAGCCGCGCGACCGCGTGCTTCTCCATGTACTCCGACATGTCGAGGCGAACCATCGCGGCCTCGTCGTCGAACAGGAACTGCGCGAGCGCGCGCGCCGTCTCCGTCTTGCCGACGCCCGTTGGTCCGAGAAAAATGAACGACCCGATCGGCCGGTTCGGGTCCTGAAGCCCCGCGCGTGAGCGCCGCACGGCGTTCGCCACGGCGTGCACAGCTTCGGGCTGACCCACCACCCGCCGCCCGAGTTCGGCGTCCAGTTTCGTCAGCCGTTCCTTTTCGCTCTCCATCATCCGCGTGACCGGGATCCCCGTCCACTGCGCGACGATGTCGGCGATGTCATCCGCGCCGACTTCCTCCTTGAGAAACCGCGCGCCGCCTGCCTGCTGTGAGGCGAGCTTCGACTCGGTCTCACGGAGTTCGGCTTCGAGTTTGGGCACGGTGCCGTACTGGATTTCCGCCGCCTTGCCGAGATCGCCGGCGCGGGTGGCGCGCTCGACCTCCGTGCGGGCTTCCTCAATCTGCTGCTTGAGCTTGCCGACGCCGCCGAGCGCGTTCTTCTCATTCTGCCACTGCGCCTTCATCGCATTCGCCTCTTCCTTCAGCTCGGCGAGCTCGCGCTCGATCACGGCCCGCCGCTCCTTGGAGGCGGCGTCCTTCTCTTTTTGCAGCGCCTGGCGCTCGATCTCGAGCTGCACGACCCGGCGCTCCACCTCGTCGATTTCCTGCGGGAGTGAGTCAATTTCTATGCGAAGCCTGCTCGCCGCCTCGTCCACGAGGTCGATCGCCTTGTCCGGCAGGAACCGGTCGCCGATGTAGCGGTTGGAAAGCGTCGCCGCGGCGACGATCGCGCCGTCCGTGATTCGCACGCCATGGTGGGACTCGTAGCGCTCCTTGAGCCCTCGCAGGATCGCGATGGTGTTCTCCACCGTCGGCTCGCCGACGAACACCGGCTGGAACCGTCGCTCGAGCGCCGGGTCCTTCTCGATGTTCTTCCGGTACTCGTCGAGCGTCGTCGCGCCGACCACGCGGAGTTCGCCGCGGGCGAGCATCGGCTTCAGCATGTTCCCCGCGTCCATCGAGCCTTCGGCCTTTCCCGCGCCGACCAGTGTGTGCATTTCGTCGATGAACATCACGAACTGCCCGTCGGCGGACGTGATCTCCTTCAGCACCGCCTTGAGCCGCTCCTCGAACTCGCCGCGGAACTTCGCGCCGGCGATCAGCGCGCCGAGGTCGAGCGAGAGCAGTTGCTTGTTCTTGAGCGACTCGGGCACGTCGCCGTTCACGATGCGCTGCGCCAGCCCTTCGGCGATGGCCGTCTTGCCCACCCCGGGCTCACCGATGAGCACCGGGTTGTTCTTCGTGCGCCGCGAGAGCACCTGGATCACGCGGCGGATTTCCTCATCGCGGCCGATCACCGGGTCGAGCTTCCCCTTGCGGGCCATCTCCGTGAGGTCGCGCGTGAACTTCTGCAGCGCCTGATACTGGTTTTCGGGGTTCTGGTCGGTCACCTTGTGCGCGCCGCGCACGGACTTCACGGCGTCGGCGAGGCCCTTGGGAGTCACGCCAGCGTCGCGGAGAAGCCCGACGCTGTCGGCGCCTTTGGTGCCCGCGAGTGCGAGCAGGAAGTGCTCGGTCGAAACGAACTCGTCGCCGAACGCCTTCGCCTGCTTCTCGGCCTGGTCGATGACGTTCGAGAGCTCCCGCGAGAGTGTCGGCGTCGCGTCGCTCTGCTTGGGATAGCGTGCGATCTCCCGGTCGAGCGCCTCGGCGAGCGCGGGAATCGCGACCCCTAGCTTCTGCAGGATCGGCGTGACGATCCCTTCGTCCTGGTCGAGCAGGACGCGCAGAAGGTGCGTGTCGTGCACGAGCGGATTTCCCCCGCGGCGCGCCAGTCCGAGGGCGTCGTTCAGGGCGTCGGAGCTCTTTACGGTGAGGCGATCGGGATTGAGCATTCGAGAAAGGCGATGGAAGATCGAAGACGGAAGACCGAAACACGTTCCAGATTAGCAAGACGAGTACCACGCAAACTACGCCGTATTGGCGCAGTCGATGTCAGGCGATCTCCAGGAGCGCGGTCAGCTCTTCCAATGGAACGAGCGGAGATCTCCGTGGCGGACGCTCACGCCAATACGATCGCAGTACTCAAGAAATGGGATCAGGTACTTGCGGCTAAGTCCAATCGCCTCACGGATTTGCGATGCCGTTTTGGCGGTACCGTCGGACGTCGCCTGCCGGAGGGCGCTGACAAGCGAAGCCAGCGCGGCGGGGTCATAGAATCGGTCGGGCGCAACCGCGACGGCACGGCCTTCGCGCTCGAGCACACGGAGGAGTGCGGGCGTTTCCTTGCCGAACTGGTCGGTGAGCTCGCCAACGCTGAGCGGCGACACGCCACCGGCCTGCAAGGCCACGGCGAGTTCCGCGACCTTCGCGGCATCCGCGCCTGTCCCCGCCTTCCATCCTGCCCGTGCCAGCACGCTCCCTCGGAGCTCGATCTTCGCGCGGCCGGCGAGGTCGCGAACGACATCGTCGAACAGCGCCTCACGCGCGCGGAGCCGTGACCGCGCCTGCTGGAGCGGAAGCCCGGCCTCCAGCGGATTCGCCTTGTGCCACGCGCGCACGTCGGCGGCGAGACGGTCGCGAAGCCGTGCGCGGAACGCGACGTCGTATGCGCGATCGCCGAGCAACACGACCGGGCGCGTGGAGTCCACCAGCTGTGCGACCTCGCCGGGGAGCACGCCGAGTCTCACGGGGATATCCCCGAGTGCCAGTCCATCCCCGGCGCACTCGGCCGCGATCCAGGCCAGGCGGAGCCGCTCGTGCGCGTTCGCGCTCGGCCACGGCTTTGCGCGCCGGCCGGCCGGCTGGGGATCTGCGACGACGCCGCCGCCGATCGTCATTGCGGGGCTCGCGGTGCGCAGCACAAAGCGGTCGCCCGCGCGCGCGACCACCGGCGCGTCGAGCGCGATGCGCACTGCGTGGATCACGCCGGGCGCAATGCGGCCGCCGGCGGCGACCAATCGCGCGCCCACTTCGGACGTGCCGAGGTGGAAGCGCACACGCGTGCGCACGCCAAGCGGCGGTGCGCCGTCGAGCAGCGCGACGTCCGCGCGCAGCACGGGTGACGCGCGCCATGATTCGTCGGCGGAGACGAGCACACCGCCGTGCGACACGCTCTCCCGTTCGACGCCCGCGAGCGCAACGGCGACGCGCGTTCCCGGAAGGGCGAGGGCGACCGCGGTGCCATGGGACTCGAGCGAGCGCACGCGTGCCGTTTCGCCACCGGGGAAAATGCGGACGGTCGCCTCGCGCGCAATCGAACCGCTCCAGAGGGTGCCCGTGACCACGGTGCCCGTGCCCTTCACGGTGAACGCGCGGTCGAGCGGAAGCCGCGCGAGGTCGGCCGCGTTCCGCGCCGGCACGGCCGCCGCCGCGCCGGCCAGCGCGCGGCGGAGTTCCGCCAGCCCCGCGCCGGTCACCGCCGAACAGGGCACGATCGCCGCCGCGGCGAGCGCGGAACCAGCGAGGAGCTTGCGCGCGTCGTCCGTGACGAGCGCGAGCCACTCGGCGTCGACGAGGTCGCACTTGGTGAGCGCCACGGCGCCGCCGCGCACCCCGAGGAGCGTGAGGATCGCGAGATGTTCGCGCGTCTGCGGCATCACGCCCTCGTCCGCGGCGATCACCAGCAGCGCAAGATCGACGCCGGTCGCGCCGGCGAGCATCGTGCGCACGAACGCGTCGTGGCCCGGAACGTCGACCACCCCGAGCACTCCCGTGAACAGGGAGTCGGCGAGCGGCAGCGGCGCGAAGCCGAGTTCGATCGTGATACCGCGCCGTTTTTCCTCCGGCAGGCGATCGGTGTCCACGCCGGTGAGCGCGCGCACCAGCGAGGTCTTGCCGTGATCGATGTGACCGGCCGTGCCGAGTATCACGCGAGGGCTGGTGCCGGTCGGGGCCCGGCCTGCGCCTCCCACGTGACGAAGGCGCGAAGCGGGCGGCCGTCGCCGAGGTGCTCCTCGAGAAACTCGCGCAGGAGGCGCTGGTGCGCGCGGCACGCCGACGAATCTTCGATGGGGGATGCCGAGCCCGCGAGCCACTGGCGCAGCGTCGCGCGCGCGTCCGCGGGAAGCTGCCGCCCGCGCCGGCCGGCTCGCGCGCAGGTCGCGCACAGTGCGCCGCCTGCCCGGTGGTCGAATGTCACGGCGGCGTCCGGCGCGAGATCGGCGTGGCAGCTCGCGCACTGGTCGAGCGACGGCGTGAACCCGAGCTCCGCCACCACGCGCCACGCGCCGGCGAGCGCGATTGCCGCGACGTCGCCCGGGGACGCAACGCCGATGGCATCGAGCACCGCGGTGGCTCCGTCGTGCACGCGCCCCGATTCATCCTCGCGTCCAAAGCGGAGGCAGAGCTCGGCGATGGCCGATGCCGCGGTGAAACGCTGCAGCGACCCCGCGAGTTCACCGCGCGAGCGTGAAGTGTCGAAGCCGGCGAGTGTGTGCAGGTCGCGCGAGGGATGCACGCGCACGTGCGCAACGCCGCTCGTGAACAGGTCAATCGACGTCCCGAACGGGCTCTTCGGCCGGCGCGCGCCGCGCGCGATGACCGAAAGCACGCCCGCCTCGCGCGTGGCGAGGCGGACGATGCGGGAGGTCTCGCCGTAGTCGAACGAATGGAGTACGAGGGAGTCGGACTCGAGAATTCTCACGAGTCAAAGCTAACGCGCGGAGGCTACGGCTTCCTGCTCCCGGTCCAGAACGCGATGATCCCGCACGCCTGATCCGACGCGGAGATGCTGACCGGCACGTTGCCGCCGCGGTTGTATACCTCGATCGCCGCGATGTCGTCCGCATTCAGGAGCTGATCGATGATGACCGCGTTCGTGGCGTTGAGAGTCGTGGGACTGTCGCAGTTCGGACGCGCCGACTGCGCCCCAGTCGAAAAAACCGAACTTCCATCCGCGCTGCATCCCTTGGACGGGCACTGGCGAACTCCGTCGACGAGGACCGCCATCTGGCACTGCGCGGACGACGAGAACGCCACTTGCTCGCCCTCGCACGACCGCCTCAGTGTCACGCCGTTCAGGCCGCGGAGCATGTTCGTGATCTTGTCGGGATGACGGAACTCGATTTCCTCCGGCCCGATGAACACGGCGCTCAGCGCGCCCTTCTGGCGCTGCATCCAGCGATCGTAAAATCCGGCCATCTGCAGCATCCGGACCTCGGCGGCGCCCTTGACGTTCACAGCCGCGAGGTTCTGCGCGAGGCGCGCGAGCTGAACGGTCAGCACAGCCCCGGTGTCCGGCACTTCAAGCTTGCCAAACCAGGGTTGATATCCGATCCGCTGTACGCGCGCGACGAGGGTCTGCTTCTTCCCCACGCCGAGGCTCACCTCGCCGTGTTCGTCTGTGATCTGACCGGCGCCGCCTTCAATGGCAACGTACGCATAGGGAATCGGCGTGCTGTCGACCGCGATGACCCGCACCTTTCGCGCCTGAGCCGTTCCAGCGGACGGCACCGCGACAACGAACGCAATGCCGAGCGCGACTGCGAGCCGTGGATGAAGCATCTGTTGCTCCGGTGCGGGGGGACCACTGGGGCGCCTTATCTCCCGATGCGTACCCCAATAAACAGCATTCGGCCCGGCGCGGCAAAGTGATCGATCTCCTGATAGTGCGCGTCGAACAGATTCTCGACCCGACCCTCGAGCGCCACCCCGCCCCTCACGTGCGACGGGAGCGGCTGCACGAACGAGAAATCGACCTTGGTATACCCCGGAAGTGTCACGGGCACAGCGGGGAATGGCACGAAATCGCGATCCGCGCGCTCGCCGACAAATGCCGCCGCGAGGGTGAGCTGGGTTCCGCTCGAGTACGTCTGGAGCGCCGACACGGTCCACGCGTTCTTCGGACGCCGAATCAGCGGCTGGCCCGGGACATAGGATGCACCCGTCGTGGAATCGAATCCGATCTTCGTCGTGCGCGTGTCGGTATACGTATAGCTCCCCGAGAGCGTCACGCCGCCGCCCGCCTTGTAGTTCGCCTCGAGTTCCACGCCGTCCGCGTTCGCCGCGGCAACGTTGTAGTAGCTCGGCGTTCCGGGCGCTGCGTTGCCGGAATAATCGACGATGTTCGCGAACCGCTGCAGAAATCCGGTCGCCTTGAGCGTCAGGCGCCCGCCATCCAGGAACGTATCGAACCCGAGCTCTCCACTGCGCGAATGCTCCGGCTGGAGTGCCGGATTCCCCGTGACGAAGCCCGTCGAGAAGTTCTCCGAGAAACTCGGCGCGGTGAACGCGCTGCCGATCGACGCCCGCACCCGCGCCGCGCCCGAGAGGACGTAGGCGACGCTTGCGCGCAGCGTGGGAAAGGTTCCAAACGCGCTGTTCTGGTCGAGGCGCCCGCCGACGACATACGAGAGCCTGTCCGTTCCGTCGCCGATTGCCTGCACGAATGTCGCCGAGTTGTGGCGCGACGCGGAGAACGCGCCCGGCGAGTTGCCGTACTCGCTGAGCGAGAGCGATGTCTGGTCCTCGCGGTCTTCGGTGAGTTCCTCGCCCACCGTGAACACGC
>JBIOHR010000127.1:0-10056 GCA_044449085.1 Gemmatimonadales bacterium
CCCACCCAGAACGTCCCGCGCATGATCCAGTCCGATTGATCCAGCGGCCCAACCACGCGGTGCTTCACTCCCTCATACGCCGGCTGGCGCAGCAAGTTGCCGCCAAAGAGCAACCGCGTGGCAACATGCTTCGACTCCAGATACCGCACGATCGCGTTCCGATTCGCCGGCGACGAATCCTTCACCGTGATCGGATACCCGAACCAGCTCGGCTCGCTCTGCGGCAGCCACTCCGGCAGCACGAGGTGCTCGCGGCAGTCCTGCAGCATCCCGTGCAACAACGCGAAGTTCTCGCGGCGCTTCGCGATGAACTTTGGCAGCTTCTTCAGCTGCGCCACGCCCACCGCGGCCTGGAGATCGGTGAGCTTGAGGTTGTAGCCGATGTGGCTGTAGGTGTATTTGTGGTCGTACCCGTGCGGAAGCTGGCCGAACTGCGACTCGAACCGGATGCCGCAGGTGTTTTCCTTCCCAGGCGCGCACCAGCAGTCACGCCCCCAGTCGCGAAACGACTCGACGATGTCGCGGAGCTTCGGGCTGTTGGTGAGCACGGCACCGCCCTCGCCCATGGTGACGTGGTGTGCCGGATAGAAACTCACCGTCGCAAGGTCGCCAAAGGTACCGCACTTCCGGCCTTCATACGTCGCACCGACGGCGTCGCAGCAGTCCTCCACGAGCCAGAGATCGTGACGCTTCGCGAGCGCCGTGACCGCGCCGAGGTCGAATGGATTGCCGAGCGTATGGGCGATCATGATCGCCCGCGTGCGCGGTCCGACGGCCTCTTCGAGGCGCGTCACGTCGACGTTATACGTGGGCACCTTCACGTCGAGAAACACCGGCACGAGGCCGTTCTGGACGATCGGGTTCACCGTCGTGGGAAACCCGGCGGCCACGGTGATCACCTCGTCGCCGGCGCGGAGCTGACGGTCACCCAGTTGCGGCGAAGTCAGCGCGCTCAGAGCGCACAGGTTGGCACTGGAGCCCGAGTTGACGAGCGAACACTCGCGCACGCCGATGAACCGCGGGAACTCACGCTCGAACTGCTCCGCAAACCGACCGGTCGTGAGCCAGAAATCGAGGGAGGCATCGACGAGGTGCTCCATTTCGTCGGCGTCGAACACCATGCCGCTCACGGGGACGCTGTCCTCGCCGGGCCGGAACGCGCCTTTCGCGAACGCGACGCGATGGTATTCGGCGGTGAGGCGCCTGATTTCGGCGCGAAGCTCTTCTCGAGTGCGATCGGGCATGAGGGAAACTACGATGGAAGATGGAAGATGGAAGATGGAAGATGGAAGATGGGAGATGGACGTATGGAAGATGGAAGATGACGGGCTGGCCGAGGACGAATCGTGGACCGGGACGCGAGGTTGCTTCCATCCTCCATCTTGCATCTTCCATCGTGGTCAGGCGGTTACCGCGATCTTCCATCTTCGATCGTCCATCGTCTTATTGTTCCTCATGTCCGTCGCCGGCTGCATCCTCGTCGTGGATGACGAATTCCAGATTCGTCGCGCTCTCAAGAACGCCCTGCGCGAGGTCGCGGATCGTGTCATCGAGGCGGAGACGGGTGCCGAGGCGATCAGTTGTGCGGCCACACAGCACCCAGACCTCGTCGTGCTCGACCTCGGCCTCCCGGACATGGCGGGCGCCGACCTCTGCCGGGAGATTCGCCGGTTCGCGACGATGCCGATCGTCGTCCTCTCGGCGCGCCACGAGGAGGACGACAAGGTCCGCCTCCTGAGCCTGGGCGCGGACGATTACGTCACCAAGCCGTTCAGTACGGTCGAGCTGCTCGCACGGGTCAAGGCGCAGCTGCGCCGGGCGCGGACACAGCTTACGGCGCCGCCCGAAACGCCGATCGTGGCCGGCGAGCTGTCCATCGACATCGCGCGCCGCGTGCTGATGCGCGGCGCCCAGGCCGTGCGCCTCACGCCGATCGAGTGGAACATCGTCCGCGCGCTGGTGCTCGCGTCGGGGAGAACGCTCACGCACCAGCAGCTGTTCGACGCCGTGTGGGGCCGCGAGTTCGGCGATCCGCAGCGGTACCTGCGCGTTCACATCACCAACCTGCGGCGAAAGATCGAAAGTTCGCCCTCCTCCCCGCGCTTCGTGGTGACGGAACCGGGCGTCGGGTACCGGTTCGAGGCGCCGTGACGCCGCCGCACCAGCTGCGGCACTGGGTCACGTGGGTCGGCGTGCTGCTCGCCGTCACGGTCGCGTTGATCGTGATGCGGTCGACGACCGAGGAGACCTATGTGCCGCTCACCTACCTCCTCGTCGTGCTCGGCGGAAGCGCGAGCGGCGGACGGCGTCTCGGGTTCGCCCTCTCCATTCTCAGCTTCCTGTTCATCGACTACTTCCTCCAGACGCCGTACGATCACCTCTCGATCACGAAGTCCGTCGACCTGGTGACGCTCGCGGCGTATCTCGTGACCGCGGTGGTGACGTCGCACCTCCTGTACGAAGCTCAGCGCGACCGCGACGCGGCGCTGAAGGACGCCGAGGAGGTCAAGCGGCTCGCGTCCGAGCACGAACAGATGTCGCGCGAAACCGAGCGCGTCCGTGCCCTGCGCGAAGGCGACCGGATGAAGGACTTCGTGCTCGCGTCCGTGTCGCACGACTTGCGCACACCGCTCACCGCAATCAAGGCGCTCGCGCAGGACGAGGTGCGCACCGGCGTATCGCGCGCCCCGGACATCGAGGAGCAGGTCGACCGCCTCACGCGCATGGTCGCGGACCTGCTCGACCTCTCACGGCTCCGCGCCGGCAAGTGGTCGTTCACGCCGGAACTGAACTCCGCCGAGGACGTCGTCGGTGCGGCGATGCGGCAGTGCGCGGCGCTGGACCGGGGGACGAGTATCGTCGCGCAGCTCGATGAGTCGGCGCCGGCACTCTACGGGACGTTCGACTTCGTGCAGACGCTGCGCATCCTCGTGAACCTCCTCGAGAACGCGCTCCGGTTCACGGAGAACGGCGCAACGGTCGAGCTCGATGCGCACCGCGAGGGCCCACACCTCGTATTCGCGGTCTCCGACCGCGGGCCGGGGATCGCCGAGAGTGAGCGGGAGCGCGTATTCGATGCGTTCTACCGGCCGGCGGGATCGATCGCCGACCGCGGCCGCGCGGGAATCGGCCTGGCGATTGCGCGGAGCCTCGCGGGAGCGCAGCGCGGACTGCTGACGCACCACCCGCGCGATGGCGGGGGGAGCGTGTTCGAGCTCAGGCTGCCGGCGGCAGACGTGGACGAGCGGGATATTGGCGAGGTCTAACAATCGAACCATGCCAAGCGCAATCAAACGGTGACGGTTCGCGGGGACGACTGTGCTAGCGTCCGCCTCGTGCCCGAAATCTCACGCTTTTACGGTATCGTCATCCGGATGTTCCACCGCGAACACGCCCCGCCGCACTTGCACGCGCAACACGGCGAATATGAGATTACGGTTGACATTGAGTCGCTCATAATCCGCGGGCAATGCCCCGGGCACGTGATCCGTCGCGTTCAACTGTGGACCAATGGACTACACGGTCGTCGAAGCCCGGTATGTCAGCGGATATACGGTGTGGCTCCGCTTTCGAGACCAGTCGGCGGGCGAGATTGATCTCGGGCCAGAGCTACACGGAGAGGTGTTTGAGCCTCTTCGTGACGTCAATGTCTTCCAAAGCTTTCGCGTGGAAGGCGGCGCGCTGGAATGGCCGGACGGAGCGAGCTTCTCTCCTGAATTTCTCCACGACCATATTCGCGTCACGACATAGCGAAAGTCAGCATCCTCGATGCACAGGTGCCGTTCTACCGCGGCCGCACCGACCCGATATTGTCGAAGTGCCCCGTGCCTGAGTACGCCCGCGTGTAACTCCCGCTGGGCGTCGCGGCCGTGACTTCGCCTGTCACTCGGTAGTCCACGCCGCCCGTCTGTGACATCAGCTGCGTGGCGCGGATCAGCTCCTGCATGCTGAACGAGACGGGCACGACGACTTCGTTTTTCCGATGTGGCTCGAGTGTGGTGGTCTTGTGGATCTCGCCGAACGCGACCTTCATAGTGTCGACGTACAGGTTGTACGTGAGGCGCGTCGCGTCGAGTCTGTAGTCGTTCGGATTCGTGACGTTCAGGATGATGTCCATCGATCCGCCCTGGAACCCGATGGCCTTCATGCGGACGTCCTTTAGTTCGACCGTCGGCGTCGCGAAGGCGGAGCGCGCGAGCGAAGCGCATGCCGACAACGCGAACGCGCACAACACGAACATCGGTGCCTTTCTCATTCCTTCACCTCTCCCTGCTCCCTGAGTCTCCGCCACCACTCGATGCGCTTCGCGATCTCTTTCTCGAATCCGAAGGCGGTTGGTTCGTAGAACACGGCGTCGGAGATCTCGTCAGGGAGATAGTCCTGCGGCAGGTACCCCTCCGGGACGCTGTGCGCGTACTGGTACCCCGCTCCGTACCCCAGTTCCTTCATCAGTTTGGTCGGAGCATTGCGAATATGCTTGGGCACGACGGCCGCGGGCGTGTCGCGCGCGGCGGCGAGCGCCGCGCTCCATGCCGTGTAGACGCGATTCGACTTCGGGGCGGTCGCGAGATACACGGCGGCTTCCGCGAGCGCGAGTTCGCCCTCGGGCGACCCGAGAAAGTGGTACGCGTCGCGCGCCGCAATGGAGATTTCGAGCGCGCGCGGGTCCGCGAGGCCGACGTCTTCGCTGGCGAAGCGCACGGTCCGGCGCGCGATGTACATCGGGTCCTCGCCGCCATCGATCATGCGCGCGAGCCAATAGAGCGCGCCCTGCGGATCGCTTCCGCGCAACGCTTTGTGGTAGGCGCTGATGAGGTTGTAGTGCTCTTCGCCCGTCTTGTCGTAATGAGCGCTGCGCCACTGGAGCGCTTCGCGGACATTCGCGGATGAAACGGCGATGAAAGATGGAGAGATGGACGATGGCGACACATCGCTTTCATCTTCCATCTCTGATCTTCCATCGCCGTTCGAGCTTTTCGCCAGCGCCACCGCGGCCTCGAGAACGGTCAGCGCGCGGCGGGCGTCGCCGTCGCTTTCGACGGTCAGGATCGCCATCGCGTCGCCATCGATCGCGACGGGCGAGTCGCCGAGCCCGTGCTCGCGGTCGGCGACGGCGCGCTCGATGACCGCCTTGATGTCGTCCGGCGTGAGCGGTTCGAGCACGTACACGCGGAGGCGCGAGAGCAGCGCGCCGTTCAGTTCGAAGCTCGGATTTTCGGTCGTCGCGCCGATGAGCGTGACGGTGCCGGCTTCGACGTGCGGGAGGAGCGCGTCCTGCTGGCCGCGATTGAAGCGGTGGATTTCGTCGATGAAGAGCACGGTGCGCACGCCGGTCACGAGCCGGCGCCCGGCATCGGCCACGATCTCGCGAATGCGCGGAATGCCGTCCGTGACCGCGGAAAACTGGACGAACTCGCCCTTGGCGTACCGGGCGATCAACCGGGCGAGCGTCGTCTTTCCGGTTCCCGGCGGGCCCCAGAACAGGATCGAGCCCGTGTCGCCGCGCTCGATCGACTCGCGCAGCGCGCGACCGCGATCCAGCAGGTGGCGCTGCCCGGCGACTTCATCCAGCGACCGCGGGCGCATGCGGGCCGCGAGCGGCGCGCGCCCCGTCGCCTCCTCAAAAATGGACGGCGCGGCGGGCGCCGCGCGACTCCGCGGTTTCATTCGCCGACCGCCCCTGTCGCCACCCACGCACGCGAGAGTGCGCCTTCGAGCGACTCCATCGTCACGGGCTTCGGCGTGTAGTCGTCCATCCCGGCCGCGACGCACGCCTGACGGTCGGACTCCATCGCGCTCGCCGTCATCGCGATGATGTATGGACGCCGTTCGGCCGGCACGAAGTCGCGGATCCGGCGCGTGGCCTCGAGGCCGTCCATTTCCGGCATGTGGACGTCCATGAGAATCGTATCGTACGGAACCTGATTCACGGCGGCGAGCGCCTCGAGGCCGTTGCCGACGACGTCGATCCGATATCCGAGCTTCGCGCACATGCGCGTGGCGACGAGCTGGTTGACCGGGTTGTCCTCCACGAGCAGCACGCGGAGGGGCTGGCGCACCGCGGTCGCGTGATCGATCACGCGTGCCACCGCGCGCGAACGGCGGTGCGACGAGCCGGTGAAGGTCGAGACCAGCGTGTCGTACAACAGCGACGGCTTGACCGGTTTGGAGAGCACGGCGGCGAACTGTTTCTCACCTATCGACCCCCGGTGCCCCATCGACGTCACCATGATCAAGGGAGGCACGACCGCGCCCGCGCGCGCGCGCCACGCCGCCGCGAGTTCCTCACCGTCCATTCCCGGCATCTGCATGTCGAACACCGCGCAGTCGAAGGCGGGTTCCCGCGCGATGACCTCCAGCGCTTCTGCTCCCGACTTGGCGATGCAGGCGTGCATCCCCCACCCGCGCAGGTGCTGCTCGAGGATCCTCCTGTTGGTCGCGTTGTCGTCCACGAGGAGCACGCGCCGGTCGTTGAGCTCCGGCGCGACGCCGCTCAGGAACGTGCGGCGCGTCGCCTCGCCGGCGGCGACATGGATCGTGAACCGGAAGGTCGACCCGTCGCCGGGCGTGCTCTCGACGCCCACGGCTCCGCCCATGAGCTCGACGAGCCGCTTGCTGATGGCCAAACCCAGCCCCGTTCCGCCGAACTGGCGCGTGGTGGATGCATCCACCTGGCTGAACGACCGGAAGAGGCGGTCGAGGCGGTCGGCCGCGATGCCGATCCCCGTGTCGCGCACGGAGATCGACGCCTCGATCCGGCCATCGGCGAGCGTTCGCGACGTGACGTGCACGTAGACGTCGCCACGCTCCGTGAACTTCACCGCGTTCGCGAGAAAGTTCACGAGCACCTGGCGCACGCGCGTGACGTCACCGACGAGCGCCTGCGGCACGGAGTCCTCGACGAGATACGCAAGGTTGACCTCTTTCTCCGCGGCGCGTCCCGCGACGAGATCCAGCGCCGACTCCACGCAGTCGCGCACGTCGAACGTCGTGCTCTCCAGGACCAGGTTTCCCGATTCGATCTTGGAGAAGTCGAGAATGTCGTTGATGATCGCGAGCAGCGTGTCGCCGCTCGCGCGGATGGTCTCGACGAACTCGAGCTGCTCGTCATTGAGCGCCGTATCGAGCAACAAGCCGGTGAGGCCGATCACGGCGTTCATCGGCGTGCGGATTTCGTGGCTCATGTTGGCAAGGAACTCGCCCTTCGCGCGGCTCGCCTGCTCCGCCTCGACCCTCGCGCGCCGCAGCGTCCGCTCGGCCTCCTTGCGCACGGTGATGTCGGACGCGACCATCGCGTACCCGGTGTGCGCGCCCGCGGCGTCGCGCAGCGCGGAGATCGACACGAGCGCGGGAAAGGTGGTGCCATCGTGGCGCCGGAGCGTCCGTTCCCGGTCGTCACGGCCGTGCGCCAGCGCCATCGCGACGATCGATTCAAAGGATAACCCCTCGAACAGCGCATCCACGTACGCCACGCCCACCAACTCCGCTTCGGCGCGTCCAAGCGCGCGCTCCACCGGCGGATTCAGGCCCGTGATGGTCCCGACGGTATCGCACGCGACAATCATGAAGCTCGTGCTGTTGAGCACGGCCTGCACCAGCGCGTGGGACTCGGCGATGCGGCGCTCCGCCGCGCGCCGCTCGGTGATGTCCGTTGAGATCGAGTTCGTGCCCACGGGGACGCCGCCACGCATCCTCCGGTGCGAACTCCCCATCACCGAGAGCCGGCGCCCGTCTTTCGAGATGATGTCGACGTCGACGTTGTGCATCTCTTCGCCCGCCATGATGCGGTGGAACAGGGCGATGGTGCGCTCCAGGTGATCCGGATGGATCACCTGCGACAGCCACATCTCCCGCGCCTCTTCCTTCGTGTACCCGAGCGCGTCGCTCCAGGCCCGGTTGGTGTAGATGAGCCTGCCGTCCGGCCCGGTCGTATAAATGATGTCCGACGTGTTCTCGATAAATTCGGTGAGATCGCGCTCCGTCTCGCGGGCGGACTCGTCGGCCGCGCGGTGCATCCGGATGTCACGCAGCATCTTCCGCGCGAGAAGCGCCATGACCAGCACTCCGATGATCGTGCCTGTCTCGATCGCCACGACGAGCCGCTCGGACGCTGCGTCCGCCCGCTTGGAACGCTCTCCCAGCAGGTGGACTTCGTATGACCGCATCCCGGCAGCCCGCCCGTAGAACTCCGACCTCAGGCGCTGGTGCTCGCTGCCGTTGAGGATCGCACGCGCCGAATCCGCCCCGCCCCTTCCGGCGCGCACCGCGATGGTCGCATGCGTGAGGGCGGACCACGATGCGAGGACCCGTTCCAGCGAGTCCGCACGTGACACTTGCTGCGGGTTGTCGGCCACAAGGCTCCGCACCTCACGGAGTGTCGTGAACGTCTCCGCTGCCACTGAGTCACCCACTGCGGCACGCGTGGCTGACGGCGCGAGCACGTCGGCCGTTACCGCCGTTTCGGCCGCTCCAAACTGCGTCAGCAGTCCGTCGAGCCTTTGCATGACGGTGAACGAGTGCGACACCCACGCTGCCTGATCGCGCTCGGCATTCGCCACGTACGCGGCTGCCGCGCCCGCCGCGACCACGGCAACGAACGCGATCGCGAAGCCCGCGTAGATCCGCTTGCCGGGATCACGCCGCCCCGGGGCGTCGTCGGACCGTGCGCCGGAGACCGTCATTGCAGTCCCGTCCGCGCGAGGAAGTACGCCGCGACACCGGTGAAGAATGCCGCATTGTGCAGCCATCCCGTCTTCCCCTGAAACTCGGGGATGAGGTTGGACGCACCAACGTACAGCGTCACGCCCCCCGACAGCGCAAGCCCGTAATGGGCGAGCGGCCCCACGATGTTCGTCAGGAGCACACCGGCAATCGTCGCGACGCCGAGGAGCGCCGCAGCGCCGAGCGCCGCACCGCGCGTGCCACCGGAGGCCATGACGAGCGACGAGATCGCGAGCCCCTCGGGAAGCTTGTGGAGGAAGATCGCCCCGAACACGAGGAGGCCGAGCTGCGGACTCACGAGGAACCCGCTCGCGATCGCGACGCCGTCACCGAACGTATGGAGCAGGAGCCCCGCGAGCGCCGAAGCGCTCACGCGACCCGACACGGCGTGCGTCTCCTCGCCGAAATGGAAGTGCCCGGTGAGGGCGTGCTGCGTGAGGTGGACGAGTACGAATCCGGCGAGGACGAAGAGCGCCCCGCGCTCACCGTCCTTGAGAATGGCATCGGGAATGATGTCCGCGAGCGCAACGCTCAGCATGAAACCGGCCGCCAGCGCGATGAGGAGCTCCAGCGTGCGCGTGCTCCACGCGCGACGCGAGGTAACGGCGGCCGCACCGGCGACGTTCGCACCGGCGGCGATAAGCGAATAGAGGAGAGCGTTCACCGGACTTTCACAGCGATTTGGCGATCTCGATCAGCGTAGACGCGGTGTTCGCGGCGGGGTCGTCGATCACACGCTGCAACAGCGCGTGCAGGGCCTTCCCCATCCGTGGTCCGTTCGGAATCCCCGCCTTCTGGAGATCCTCTCCGTCAACGGCGAGGTCGGCAATCTCGATCGGGTCGCGGAACGCAATCTCAACCGCGGCCCGGGTGAGCGGATCGAGACGCGACTCCACCGCCGTGTCTTCATCGATCGCCAGGCGCGCGCGCCAGAGCGCGGCGTTGAGCGAAAAAAACGTCTCGGTCCGCATGCGGCCGATCCGCGCGACCCAGCGCCGGATGTCGCCAGCCGCCGGCGCACCCGCCGTCACGGCGGCATCTATCGCGTGCCCGAGGTCGGCGCGCGCGCCCGCGAGATTCGCGATCCATGCCGTGTCCGCATTGGAAAAGCGCAGCGCCTTGAGCGCCGCGCTCACGGTTTCTTCGCTCTCGCCGAAAAAGAGCATGGCGAGCCGGCTGAGCGTTGCGCCCTTTCCGACGTCGCCGGCGCCACGCGGGAGATAGTCGAGCGCCGCGAACCGATAGGTGGGCGCCGCCGCAATCGACGGGACCAGTGCGTTGAGAAACCCGGCCTCACGCCACCACTCGAGCGCGATCGACGGCCGCTCGACCTGC
>JBIOHR010000128.1:0-10014 GCA_044449085.1 Gemmatimonadales bacterium
CTCCAACTCCACCGCCACCCATAACACCTTCGCAAAGGGATACGAAACGATCGGCGAGATGATCACCATCACCACCCCAAGCACCTCGACCCTCGCCCACTGCACGTGCGGGATGCTGGCCAGCACATACCCGACCACGACGACCACCATCAAGAGCTCCGACGCGATCAGATTGATGAAGTAGCCGCCAAACCACTCGTCACTCTCCGGCGCCCGCCGCAGCGGCAGCGCGCACACCGGACATGCGTCCCGCAGCTTGAACCATCCCGCGAGAATGCCGCGCGCACCACACCGCGGGCATCGCAACACGAGAGCTCGCCCCGCGACAGTCGCCAGCCCCACGCGCGGCCCCGTGCCGCTCACGACGGGTCGGAGCCGAGCGAAGAATAGAACGCCACCACGCGATCGTGCGCGCCTTTCCGCGTGTACACATCGGCGTTGCGCCGCTCCATCGCGTCGGCGATCACCGTCGCGACCTCTTCTGCACTCTGCGATTCCGGAAACGAACGCGAGTCCGGACCGCCATGCCGCGCGTTCAGCCCGAAATCCGTGCGCACCACCCCCGGCGAGACGATCGTGAACTGGATCCCGGGGTGCGTCGCCTGCACCTCCGTGCGGAAGTTCGCCGTGAGCGCGTTGAGATAATGCTTGGTCCCGTTGTACGCGGACCGGATGATGGCAAAGGGAATGCGGCCGAGCATCGAGGAGATGTTGATCACCTGCCCGTCGTTGCGCGCCTTGAAATGCGGGAGCACCTCCTGCATTCCGTAGAGCGCCGACTTCACGTTGACGCGCATCGCTTCATCAATGTCGTCGTCGGTGAGTTCGCTCGGCGGGCGCGTGATCCCCTGGCCGACGTTGTTCATCCAGACATCTATGCGCCCGAATCGGGCGAGCGTGTCGTTCACCACGCGCCGCACCTGGTCACGCTGCGTGACGTCGGCGGCGGCCACGAGCGCGTCGGCGCCGCACTTCGCCGCGACGGCACGGAGCGCGTCTTCGCGGCGCGCGACCAGCACGACCTTCGCGCCGCGCCGCGCGGCCTCTTCCGCCGTTGCCGCCCCGATCCCCCCGCTCGCGCCGGTGATGACGACGACCTTGTCTTTCAGTTTGCTCATGGCGTTCCCGGATCCATCACGACGTGCTTGATGCGCCGCCGCTTCCATGTGTAGGTGATGTGGACGAGCCCGTCGCGCGTCTGGATCACGGCGGGATACGAATATTCGCCCGGCGTGGTTTCCAGGACGAGCAGGTCGTGCCACGATTTTCCGTCGGACGAGACCGCGACGTTCAACGGTGTGCGCTCGCTGTCCGAGCGATTGAACACCAGCAATCGTCGCCCGTCCCGCAGGGTGATGCCATCGATGCCGGAGTTCGGGTTCGGCAGCTCCGTTGGCGCGAGCGCCGACCAGGTGGCACCGCCGTCGGCGGACGACGTCTCGAACACTTTCGCCGATTGCGTCCGCACGAGCGCGTCCAGCGCGCCGCCGGGGAGTACGAAGATCGTCGGCTGGATCGCGTTCACGTCGCCCCCGTCGGGCGGCGCCACCGAAGTCCATGTAGCTCCGCGGTCGGTTGAGCGCTCGAAATGCACCCGCCACTTGGGCGGCGTGTCGCCGGATTCCGTACTGCTCGGGCTGACGATCGTTCCGTTCGAGAGCTGGACGGGCTTGTTCTTGATCGGCCCGAGGATGCCGGCGGGAAGTTTCCGTGGCTTTCCCCATGTCGCGCCCGCATCGCCCGAGGCGATCACTTCGCCCCACCACTCGTGGGTGTTCGCTCCGACCTTATAGTAGAGCGTCAGCGCGCCGGTCGCCGGCTTGAACAGCACAGGATTCCAGCACGCCAACTGGGTGCCGTCGGGCTGCACGCCGGTGGCGACCTGGACCGGCGCCGTCCACTTCGTGCCGACCCGGCGCGCGACCCAAATCCCGACATCCGGCGCGCCCTCCGCCGAGCCGCCGAACCACGCGGCCACGAGCACGCCGCCGGTCTCGACGATGGTGGATGCGTGCGCGGTCGGAGTCGGCGCGGTGCTATAGATGAACTCCGAAAGCGTGATGTGCGGATCGCGCTGCGCTGCCAGCCGCTGCGCGCACGCGAGGCTCAGGAGCAGGAGTGCGCGCTTCATGAAGCCGGCACCGCGCGCGAAGGACCGTGGCCGGGATGAATCGTTCGCACGTTCATGGCGCGGAGCCGCTCCCAGCTCTTCTTCACCGTCGCGACGTCCGCATCGTCCGCGCGCGACTCGCTCTGCAGGTCGCCGGTGAACGCATCGCCGGAATCGAGGACGAGCGTCACGCTGTCGTCGGAGTGCCCGGGCGTCGCGGCGATCTCGCCGGCGATCCCCAGCTTCGCGAGGAATGCGCGGCTCGCCGCGAGCGTCACCTCCGCGTTGTCGCGCAGCTCGATGTCGAGGTACCCCATCCCAGGTTTCATCCACTGCTTCAGTTGCGGGATCGCGGCGTGCTGTCCCTCAACGACCATCAATCGCATCCCCATGTTTTTCAGCTCCTGCACCAGGCCCGCGTGATCGGGATGGTAGTGCGTCGCCAGCAGGTACCTGATCTCGGCGACGGCAATCCCCTTCCGCTTGAAGTTTGCCAGCAGTTTTCCGCTCGTACCGGGCCAGCCGACATCGACCAGCAGCCGGTTCGCGCCGCTGCCGATCACGTAGTAGTTGGTCGAGGCGTATCCGACGTTGACGATGTTCACTTGGCCACAAAATCGCAGTATTCAAATCGCTGGTCGCGCAGCACCCGTTCGCCCGCGACGACGGGCACCGGCTGGCGCATGTGCGGACCGTCCCACACGAACGTGTGAAACTCGCCGCGCTCGCCGCAGGGATCGACAGCGGCCGGCAACTCACTCAAAAGTGTCGAATCGAACTCGCGCCCCGCAAACCGGGCGTCGAGCTGCGTGGTGTCTACACAGGTGAGCACCGCGCGAAAACCGTCCCGCAAGAACGCGCGCGCAAGTGCCGCCGTGTTCTCGCCCCAGATGGGATACACCGCGGTGCAGCCAAGCCGGCGCAGCTGCGCCTCGCGGTACGCGCGGACGTCCTCCAGAAACAGGTCGCCGTACGCCACGTGGCGCGCGCCGTCAAACCGGGCGCTCCCTTCGGTCAGCGCCGCAGCCCAGGCCTCCTCATAGGCCGCGTTCGGCGCCCCCGCCGACAGCGGCGCCACGATCAGAGGCAGTCCGATCGCGGCAGCCTGGCGCTCGAGAAGATCGCGGCGTACCCCGTGAATGCTGATCCGGTCGTACCCCGTCGTTACCGCGGTGACCAGCGCACGGACCTCGAATGCGGGGTCGGCGTTCAGCCGTGCGAGCGCGAGGGAACTGTCCTTCCCTCCGCTCCACGCCAGCAGGACCGGCGTCGTCACTTCGACGGGCGTCGCGGGCGTTGTTTCGCGGACACCGACTTGATCACCAGCGTGTTGCGCGCCTTGGTGTCGAACGGTGGGTCCGCTTGGGCGACGGCAAGCGTGATGAGTTTGCGGATCGGCGGTTTGTCCAGGTCCGCAAGCGCGGCAAGGCGGTAGTGTCGTACGACATTCCCGCCGCCCTCAAGCAACTTGCCGGGGTCGGGCAGCTTTTTCCCTTTGAGGAAGCAGAGCGTCACGTGGTCCGGCAGCACGATGAGCGAGAGGACTGCCTCCGACGCCCGTTCGGTCGGCCCGAATCCGACCACGAGGCCGTTCCAGTTGTCATAGACCATTTCGACGGCCCCCGGGACGAGCTTTCGCATCTTCGCGTGCGCCGCCTTCATCTCGGCGTGCATCGCCGGCGTGTACTTCGCGAGAAACGTCTTGAGTTGCGCGGCAGGGGTGGGCGAGGTCATCGAGAACAATTACCGTCTTTAGATCGTACGGTAAGGAGGGGGCCCGTGGTGGGTGCCCGGTTTCGCCCACGGCTCATCGGTCAAGCTTCCGGCTCATGGGGTCGGGAGGTCACGGCTCTGCGTTTCAAGGCTGAGCGCTGTTGTTCCTCCTGGCTCCAAGCTCTGAACAAATAGCTTTGACCCATCTGAGCGTTGCGCTGTGAGCTTGAGCCACGAACTTTGAGTACCGGGGGCTAGACCGGCCCACTATCATCGAAACCCTCCCGGGCGGGTAGGAAAGGACTATCCTATCCCCGCCCCCCTGCCGACCCGTCCACCGCCGGACCCTTCAACACCGAGGCAGAGTCATGTTCCGACTGTCGCACCGTTTGCTCGGCGTCGTTGCCGCTTTCGCATTGGCAGCCCCCGCCGCATCAGCCCGGGCGCAGTATGCGCCCGACCGCGCGACCGCGGTGGAAGTGCGCAAGGAGTTCCTCACCAATCTCGATTCGCTCCAGTCGAAATTCCTGTCGCTCGCCGAGGCGATTCCCGCGGACAAGTACTCGTGGCGGCCGGCGCCCGGGGTACGCTCGGTGGGCGAGGTTTTCATGCACGTCGCCAGCGAATACTACTTCTGGACGCCCGCGATCTTCGGTATCAAACCATCGCCCGTGGTGGGGCCAGCCGAGGCCAGTTTCGACAAGTTCGAGAAGATGTCGTCCAAGCCCGAAGTGCTGAAGCACCTGAAAGAGGGATTTGCGTTCGGCAGGGGAGCCATCAGCGGGATGGAGGACGGGCAGATCACCGGGTTGCACAAGAGCTTCGGCCGCGATCAGCAGGTCATACAGATGTCGATCGGGATGATCGACGACCTCCACGAGCACCTTGGCCAGTTGATAGCGTACGCCCGGATGAACGGGGTCAAGCCGCCCTGGAGCAAGTAACCGGCACCGAGCCTCGCCAGGCCAACAGTACGCCCCCCATTGTTGTATGACGTGGGCATTGCAGGTTTTTTGGTAGACTCCCATTCCTATCGAGGCTGATATGGTTCGCATGACTTCTCGCATGGCGCCCGCACTGGCGTTGCTCGCCGCCCTGGCGATTCCGACGGCAGCGTCGGCCCAGACCTTCACCGTCCAGAAGTGGGACATCAAGGGTATCGGCGGAACCGACTACCTCACGGCCGAGCCCGGGACGGGCCGCGTGTTCGTGTCGCGCAGTTCTCACGTGATGGTCGTCAACGGCCTGACCGGCGAAGTACTCGGCGACATTCCGGACACACCGGGCATGCACGGCATCGCACTCGCGTCGAAGGAAGGGTTCGGCTTCACGACGAACGGCGGCGATTCCACGCTGTCGATGTTCGACCTGAAGGACCTGCACGTGATCAAGAAAGTCCATGCCGGCATCAATCGTCTCGACGGCATCATGTACGACGACTTCAGCAAGTCGATCCTGTCGATCAACCACAGCACGCCGGGCACGGCGGTCGTGGTGGACGCGAAGACCGGCGACGTGAAGGGCAAGGTCGAGCTCAGCGGCAACGCGCCCGAGGGCGGCGTCAGCGACGGCAAGGGAAAGATTTACATCAATATCGAGAACAAGGACGCGATTGACGTGGTCGACGCCAAGACGTGGACCAAGATCGCGACCTGGGACATCGCGCCGTGCAGCGGCCCGACGGGAATCGCGATGGACCGCAAGACGAACCGCATCTTCGCCGGCTGCAGCGGCACGTCCGTCGTGGTCGATGCGACCACCGGCAAGGTTGTCGCCGAGATCAAGAACGGCACGGGCGTCGACGCGCTGGGTTGGGATGAGAACGAAAAGCTGATCTACATTCCTGCGGGCCAGGGCGATGGCTCGGTCACGGTGGTCCATGAGGATTCGCCGGACAAGTACACCACGGTCGCAACCGTCACGACCTTCAAGGGTGCGAAAACAATCGCCGTGGATCCCGTGAAGCACATGGCGTACCTGTTCCAGCCCGAGTACGGGCCGGCGCCGGCGCCGGACCCGAACGCTCCGGCTCCGGCAGCGGGCCGCGGCGGGCGCGGGCCGAGGGGGCCGATGGTGGCGGGGTGGTTCATCGCCATCAAGCACTAACAGCAACCAACGACGAGTTGACTCGTTTCTAGTTGGTTGGTGAACTGAGGTGAATAAATTGGCCCGGGCACTCCGCCGTACGATCGCGGCCAGTGCCCGGGCCCATTATTTACCTCAGTTAACCAACCAACGAGAAACAGGTTAACTCGTCGTTGGTCATGCCTTCGCGCCAGCTTCGGCCGAAAACCTCCCAAGCCTGCGAATTGTCTCCTCAATCTCTCCGCTGTCCGTCGCGGGATTGATCGGGCAAAGCCTGAGCACCGGTCGATGGTTGAGCGCCGTCGACATCACCAGTGCGTACCCGTCCTCCCGCATTAAATCCACCGTCCCGCGCGTGATCGCGTCGATCTGCGCCGCGCTCTTCGAGTCATCGCGCCAGCGAAACGTGACGATCCCCATCTGCGATGGCGTCACGATCTCCCATGTCCCCGCCGCGCGCAGCGTGCGCTCGGCGTGGTCCGCCATCTCGAATCCGCGGTCGATGCCGCGGCGGAACTCGCCGAGGCCGAATGCGCGCATCGACAGCCACAACTTCAGCGCCTTGAACGACCGTGTGAGCTGGATCCCGCACTCGTAGAAGTTGACGTCGTGCTGCACGTGGCGCGTGACGTCCTCGAGGTAGTCCGCGTGGTCTTCGTCCTCCACGCGGAATGCCTTCTGCAGCACGCTCGCATCGCGCACGAGGAGACATCCCAGTTCGTACGGCTGAAAGAGCCACTTGTGCGGGTCGAGCGTGACCGAGTCGGCGCGCTCGAGTCCGCTGAGCGCCTCGCGCCCGCGCTGGGTGATGACGGCGGCCGCGCCGTATGCGCCGTCGATGTGGAGCCAGAGGTTCTCGCGCGCACACAGGTCGGCGAGCGGGCCGAGCGGATCGATCGCCCCTGTGTTGGTCGTTCCTCCGTTCGCGACGACACAGAACGGCACGCGTCCGGCGGCGCGGTCTTCGGCAATCGCGGCTTCGAGCGCGGCGATCGAGAGGCGGAACGCGTCGTCGGTCGCGATGGTCCGCTTCTGGTCCGCGCGGAACCCGAGAATGCGCAGTCCTTTCGCCATCGAAGAGTGCGTCTGGTCGGAGCAGTAGACGATCGCCTTTTCGTTCAGGCCGCCGAGGCGTGCTTCGCGGGCCGCGGCAATGGCGGAGAGGTTCGCCATCGACCCGCCGCTCACCAGGATCCCGCCGCCATCCTTTGGGAACCCGATCAGCTCGTTGAGCCAGTCGATCACGTTGATCTCGATCTGCCCTGCCGCCGACGCCGCCATCCAGTGTCCGGCGAACAGATTGTGCCCGCTGATCAGGAGGTCGCCAATGACGCTCACGAAATTTGTCGGGCTTGGCACAAAAGCGTAGAACCGCGGATGGTCGGACTTGAGCGCGTTCGGAAAGACGTCGCGCGCCAGGATCTCCACGAGTTCGTCCACCGGAGTCGCCTGCTCCGGGAGCGGCGTGCGCAGGAGGCGCTCGGTCGCCGCACGCGGGATCGTCACCGCAACCGAATTTTCGCGGTTCGTCTCGAAGTGACGGATGACCAGGTCCAGCGCCTGTGTGCCAAGCGCGTGCATTTCGTCGTGCGTCAGCTGCAGCGGTGCCCTCTGCGCCATGCGGAAAATCTCTCTCGTGTGAGTTGCGTGTTTGAGCGGATCAGGGTTCGTTTAAATCAAGCACGTTCCCGTCTCCGGAGACACCCGCAGTGCTCGCATCCGCGCCAGACGCCGTTCCGGCCGAACCCGAACCGATCCGCCGCAACGCGATTCTCGTCGTCGACGACGAGGAATCGTTTCGGACGGTGGTCGTGCGGCAGCTTCGGGAGGCGGGATACGCGACGATCGAGGCGCACGACGGCGCCGACGCGATCACCAAGTACGCGGAGCACCGCGCCGAAATCACCGCCGTGCTGCTCGATCTCGTCATGCCGAACACGAGTGGCGGCGAGACGCTGGCGATCCTGCGCTACTACAACCCGGCGCTTCCCGTTGTCGCCACCTCCGGATATTCCGAGCACGACGCGCTGCCGCTGACCGGCACCGAGCGCGGGGTGCACTTCCTGCGCAAACCGTTCACGGCCGCGCAGCTCACGACCGAACTGCGGCGCGCGGTCAGCGAGCAGTTTCCGAGGCAGCGCCACGCCACGCCGCCGAAGCCGCTCGTCTAGGACGACCAGCATGCACCTCCCGCCGCGGACCCACTGACCCCTCGATGCACGCCCTGCTGAACACGATCGAGCCGGCGCTCCCGCCCGCGGAAGAAGACGCGTATCGCCTGCACTTTCTCGCCGTCGACCGCGCGACGGCGGCGGGGAGTTTCGCGATTGTGCTCGTGCTCATGTTCGGTGTGTTCGTCCTCGAGCTGACCTATCTCGACGCCGCGCACATCGTTCCGGTCGCCGCGGTTCGCATACTGTTCTTCGCGTTTTCGTTCGGGACGTATTGGTTTGCCCGCGGGCCCGCCACGCCGGCGTCGATCGACCGCGCGTCGCTGGTCTGGAGCATTGCGTTCGCCGCGCAGCTCGTGGCGCTGGAGTACCTCAGGCCCGCGTCGCGAATCGACGACATCGGCATGATGACGGTCACCCTCGCCGTCTACGCATTTTCACCCGCGTCGCTCCTCAGGCGCGTGCTCCCCGCGCTCAGCGTCGGCGCCGGGTACATCGCGGTGCTCGCGACGGTGCGCGAGATGTCGATCTCGCAGCTCTGGCCCACGATCTTCATCTTCATCGCGATCAATGCGCTGGGCATCGTCGCCTCGGCGCGCCTCCAGACCCAGCGGCGCAGCCAGTACCACTCGCAGGAAGAGCTGCGCCGGTCGATTCTCGAGCGGGACGCGCTGATCGACCGGCTCCGCCAGTCGCACAAGATGGAATCGATGGGCCGGATCGTCGGCGGCGTCGCGCACGATTTCAACAACATCCTCGGCACGATGCTCGCGTCGGTGGAGTTCCTGCTCGACGAGCTCCCGGAGAAAAGCACCTCGCGCGCAGACGCGGAGACGATTCGTGCCTCGGTGAAGCGCGGCGCCGAGCTCACGCAGCAGCTGCTGGCGTTCAGCCGCCAGCAGGTGCTCGAACCGCGCGTGGTGAGCCTCAACGACCTGGTCGCGGACACGCAGCGCATGCTCATGCGCACGATCGGCGAGGATGTCGCGATTCGTGTTTTGCTCGGCGAGCACCTCGCGGCGGTCCGGGTGGACCCGGGGCAGGTGCAGCAGATTCTCCTCAACCTGTCGGTCAACGCGCGCGACGCGATGCCGGCGGGCGGGACGCTCGCGATCCACACGAAAAACCTGGCGCTGACCGAGGCCACCCCGATGTCGCATTCGATCGCGGACCCGGGACAGTACGTGGTGCTCGTCGTGTCCGATGACGGCATGGGGATGGGCGCGGCGACGCTCGCGCAGATTTTCGAGCCGTTCTTCACGACGAAACCGAAGGGACGCGGCACGGGGCTCGGATTGTCGACGGTGTTCGGCATCGTCGAACAGAGCGGCGGGCACATTCGCGTGGCGAGCACGCTCGGCCACGGGGCGACGTTCGAGATCTTTCTCCCGGCGGTGAACGAGCGCCCGAGCCGGATCGAGGAACCGCGCGAGGTTCCGATACCGCGCGGCACCGAGACGATCCTGCTGGCCGAAGACGATGAAGTACTGCGGACACTGACGGCGCGGATCCTGGTCGCGCAGGGGTATCGCGTGCTCGAGGCGGCGGACGGCGTCGAGGCGCTTCGCGTGGCGGAGGGGCACACGGGCGCGCTCGACCTGCTCACGACGGACATGGTGATGCCGTCGATGGGCGGGCACGATCTCGCCAGCGAACTTTCGGCGCGACGGCCGGGCCTGAAGGTGCTGTTCGTCTCCGGGTACACCGACGACGCCGTCGGCCGCGGCGAACTCCAGCCGGGCGATGCGTTTCTCCAGAAGCCGGTCGACCCGCGGATGCTCGCGCGGAAGGTTCGGCAGGTGCTGGACGGAAGCCTGGTTGGATGAGTGGGAGAGACGAGTGTGAGTCAGAGGGATGAGTTGGAGCAAGGTCAGAATGAGTTTGAGCGATGAGAGTGAGCGTAAGTGGGAGCAGAGTGGGAGTGCGATTCCCACC
>JBIOHR010000129.1:0-9971 GCA_044449085.1 Gemmatimonadales bacterium
CATCTCACGAACGCCTTCCCGTACGACGTCTGCGGATCGAAACAGGATGCCGGCCCGAACTGCGGGCCCGTGCGCATGCAGGGCGGGGGCCGTGGGGGCGGAGGCGGGCGCGGAGGTCCGCCGCCCTCGACGTACTCGGAGTTCTATGGCGTCGCGGGAGGCGAAAGCGGATACATCGCGTCCGATCCGCTCGATCCGGACATCACCTATGGCGGCAACTACAGCGGCGTGCTGCAGGTGTTCAACCGCCGCACCGGGCTGAGCGAACGGCTGGATCCGTGGCCGCTCAACCCGATGGGGCACGACGCGGTTGACTCGAAGTACCGCTTCCAGTGGACGTATCCCATCATGAACTCACCGTTCAATCCGCACGTGCTGTACGTCGGATCGAACGTCGTGTTCAAGTCGATGGATGACGGCAAGACCTGGTCGATCATTTCGCCGGACCTCACGCGGCACGATCCCAAGACACTCGGCAGCGCTGGAGGGCCGATCACGAAGGACCAGACCTCGGTGGAATACTATGGGACAGTATTCGCGCTGCAGGAATCGCCGATCGTCCCCGGGCTGCTGTGGGCCGGGTCGGATGACGGCCTGATTCATATCACGCGCGACGGCGGAAAGACCTGGAAAAACGTCACGCCGAAGTGGCCGGAGTGGATGCGCGTGTCGATCATCGATCCCTCGCCACACGCGCCGGGCACGGCGTGGGTCGCGGGGAATCGGTATCAGACGGACGACATGACGCCGTATCTGTACCGCACGACAGACTACGGTGCGACCTGGACGAAGATCACGGATGGCATCACGCCGACCGAGTTCACGCGCGCAATCCGTGAGGATCTCTACCGTCCGGGCATGCTCTACGCGGCGACCGAGCGCAGCATGTGGCTTTCGTACGACGCCGGTGCGCACTGGCAGAGTCTTGCGCGAAACCTGCCGCCTGTGCCCGTACACGACATCGCGCTCCGCGATGACGACATGGTCATCGCGACGCACGGGCGCGCGTTCTGGGTGATGGAAAACCTGACGACGCTGCGCGAAGCACCCGAAGTCGCGAAGGCCGACACGAAGGACTTCTTCTACAAACCTGCGCCGGTGTATCGCGTGGGCGGCGCGCAGGCGCTTGTGGCGTACCGTCTGGCGAAGGGCGGCGAGCCGGTGACACTCGAGTTCCTCGATGGGGCAGGCAAGACGATCAAGAAGTTTGCGTCGACCGACACGCAGCCCACCCCGCCGGAAGGACGCGGCGGTGGCGGGCGTGGCGGCGGGCGCGCACCGGTCGTGACCACCAAGACTGGCGTGAACACGTACCGCTGGGACATGCGCTACCCGGATGCGTCGAACTTCCGCGGCATGATCCTGTGGGCGGGTGGCGTGCAGGGGCCGGTGGTTGCGCCGGGCACGTATACGGTGCGCCTGACCGTCGGCGCCGAGAAGCCGATGACGCAGCCGCTGATCGTGAAGCGCGACCCGCGCACGACGGCGACCGATGCCGATCTCGTCGAGCAGACGAAGTTCGCGCTCAAGCTTCGCGACCGCATGACGCAAGCGGACGACGAGGTAAAGAAGATCCGCAGCATCAAGGAGCAACTCGACGAGCGCGCCCCGAAGATGACGAGCGTGACGGACTTTGCGGCGCTGTCGAAGAGCCTCACCGACAGCATCGGCAGCGTGGAGGACTCGGTGTACCAGACGCGGAACAAGAGCGGCGAAGATCCGCTCAACTTCCCAGTCAGGCTCAACAACCAGATTGCCGCACTCATGGGCTTCGTGCAGAGCGGCGACCGCCGGCCGCCGCCCCAGGCGTATCAGGTCTTTGAAACCGTGTCGCCAAAGCTGGATGTGCAGCTCGGGCGGTACGACAAGTCGGTGAAGCTGTACCTCGACAAGATCAACGCCCTGCTGAAGGCGGCAGGGCTGCCGCCGGTGGTGCCGACCACGGTGGAGGGTCCGCCGAAGCCGAACGTGGCCATGTAAACGCGCGTTCGAGCAAAAAATGTGTTAGCTCGCTGCTCGTTGGTTGGTTAACTGAAGTGACAGAATTGGCCCGGGCAGCGGCGCGACCGAAGCGCTCGTTGCCCGGGCTAATTCCTTACTTCAGTTAACCAACCGACGAGCAACGAGTTAACTCGCAGTTGCCGTTCAGTCACGCCCGGTACAACGTTTCCACTCCCCCCAGTGTCTAACCCATAGACTCTGCCCGGAGACCCGTTCGTGCCCCTCGTAAAAGGCTCCCTCGACATCCTCGTCCTCAAGGCCCTCAGCTGGGGCCCCATGCATGGGTTCGAGATCACCTGCTGGCTCGAGGACCGCTCCGGCGGCGAGCTCAGCGTGGACGACGGCGCGCTGTACCAGGCGCTCCACCGCATGGAGGAGCGCAAGCACATCGCCGCCGAGTGGGGGATCACGGAGAACAACCGGCGCGCCCGGTACTATAAGATGACCGCCGCCGGGCGTGCCTACCTGCGCGCTGAGTCGACGAGCTGGACCCGTTACGCCGCCACGATGAGCGCGATTCTCGAACGGCGCTCCGTCTAGCCATGAACGACCGCCCCGGCGGAATCCGCGCGGGCGTGCGCCGCCTGTTCCGGCTCGCCGTGCGCAGGCCGGACATCGTCCACGACGACATGGACGACGAGCTTCGGTTCCACTTCGACGAGCGCATCGAGCGCTTCGTCGCGCGCGGCATGTCGCGCGACGCCGCCCGCGACGAAACACTCCGCCGCCTCGGCGGCGATATCAACGAGACGCGTGAGCGTCTCCATCACTCGGCTGACCGCCGGGAGCGAACCATGGCCATGCGTGAACGCGCGGAAGAAATCGTGCAGGATGTCCGCTACGCCGCGCGGGGACTCGCGCGCCGTCCGGGCTTCACGGCCATCGCCATTCTCACGCTCGCCGTCGGGATCGGCGCGAACACCGCAATCTTCAGCGCGGTGAACGCGCTGATGTTCCGGCCGCTGCCGTTCCGGAACCCGGAGCAGTTGATGGACGTCAGTCTCGCCGTGCCGGCGGCGCGTGGCCGCCCGGGGGGTGCCGGCGCGCCATGGTCGTGGCCCAAGTATCTCTACTTCGGTGAAATCCAGCAGGCGTTCCAGGATCACGCGGCGTGGACGCCGGGAAACTTCAGCATCACCGGCGACGATGCCGAGCGCGTGAGCGGAGAATGGGTGAGCGCGCGGTATCTCACCACGCTCGGCATCGCTCCCTCCATGGGACGCGGATTCGAAGCCGATGGTGACCGCAACTACGATTCGCCGAAGGTCGTGATGATATCCGACGAACTGTGGAAGCGTCGCTTCAACGCGGATCCGGCGATTCTGCACAAACCGATTGCGATCGAGCGCATGCAGTTCGAGATCGTCGGCGTGATGCCGCGCGGGTTCAACGGACTGTCGGGCCAGGCCGAGCTCTTCGTTCCCATCACGACGCGGAGGGAGGCGGACATCGGCCCGAAAGAGGCATGGTCGCACGAGTTCTCGCTCGTTGCGCGGCTGAGGCCGGGCGTGTCTCAGTCGCAGGCGACTGCGTCGGCGCCGCAGTGGGGTGCGGCGATCGACGCGCGGTTTCCGTCACCATCGGGCGCCGGCGCCTGGTCGGCGGCCGCGGCTCCGCTCGACGCGGGGCGGGTTTCGCCCGTGATCCGCCGCTCGCTGCTCGTGCTGTTCGGCGCCGTCGGACTCGTCCTGCTCATTGCGTGCGTGAACCTCGCCAGCCTGCTCCTCGGGCGCGCGGCGGCGAGGCGCCAGGAGATCGCTGTCCGCCTCGCGCTCGGCGCCGGCCGTGCGCGGCTCGTGCGCCTGCTTCTGACGGAGAGTCTCCTGCTGTCGGTGGTCGGCGGAGCGGCCAGCGTTGCGGTCGCGCAGGTCGCGACGCGAGCGCTCGCCGCGGCGAATCCGGCCGAAACACTGCGCGTGCAGAATCTGTCCGGGCTCGGCGTCGCCGGGTTCTCGTCGATTCACCTCGACGTCGTGGCCCTCCTGTTCACGCTCGCGGTATCCGTCGCCGTGGGGATCGTCTTCGGCCTGATTCCCGCGTTGCAGGCGACGCGCCCCTCAGTCGCGCACGACATGAAGGCCGGTGCGTCCGGTCGCACGCAAGGCGGTCGGCGCTGGTTCACGAGCCGGGGGACGCTGGTCGTGACCGAAGTTGCGCTCGCGATCGTGCTGCTGAGCGCATCGGGTCTCATGCTTCGGAGCCTCGCGAAGCTCTTACAGGTGAATCCCGGCTTCGATTCCAGCGGACTGCTCACCCTGCGCCTCACGATGCCCGGCGGGCTGATCGCCCGCGATTCACTTCCGGGGTTCTACGAGCGCCTCACGGCCGGTCTCAGTGCGCTTCCCGGGGTGGCGAACGTTGCGCTCGCCGACAGTCCGCCGCTCGCGGGTGGCGGCGCGATCACGATCATCACGTTTCCCGACCGCCCGCCTGTTCCACAGCATGAGGCACCGGAGATTGGCGTGCACGTCGTGACCCCCGGCTGGTTCGGGACGTTGCGGGTGCCGCTGCTCCGAGGGCGCCTGCTCACCGACGCGGACCGGCTGGGCGGACCGAAGGTGATCGTCGTGAGCGAGACAGCGGCCAGAAAGTTCTGGCCCGGTGTGGACCCGATTGGCAAGCCGGCCGGCGTATGGCAGGGTGGGTTCGACGACGGCACGACGGTCGTTGGCGTGGTGGGTGATGTGCTCTACCACACGATCGATTCGATGCCGCTGCCGGATGTGTACATGTCGTACGCACAGTCGCCGCGCGCGCGCATGATGATGTTCGTGCGGACCTCACGCGATCCGCTCGCGCTCGCGGCGGCGGCACGCCGGACGGTGAGCGCGCTGGTGCCCGGTGTTCCGGTGTTCGACATCAAGACGATGGCATCCCGCGCGGCGGTGGCGACGGCCCAGGCGCGCTTCAGCGCGGTGCTGCTCGCGCTGTTCGCCGCGACCGCGCTCGCGCTCGCGGTGATCGGAATCTACGGCGTGATGAGTTACATGGTCGTGCAACGGACGCGCGAAATCGGAATTCGGATGGCGCTCGGTGCGGGGCGGACGCAGGTCCAGCGGCTGGTGATCAGGGAAGGACTATGGCTCGCGGCGATAGGGACGACGCTCGGCGTCGGCGCGGCGTTTGGCCTGACACGGGTTCTTCGGTCGCTGCTGTTCGACGTGACGCCCGATGACCCGGTGACGTACGTCTCGATCGTGGTGCTGTTGGCCGTGGCCGCGGGCGTCGCGAGCTGGATTCCCGCGCGGCGCGCCTCGCGCGTCGAGCCCACGGAGGCTCTGCGGGCAGGCTGAGCCGCAGGCAGGGCGGCATGCAGGGCGCCAGGCAGGGAGAGGTTACCCGCCGGCGCCTGGAACAGACCGGCGCAACCTTTTTGGCGCGCCGCCTGTCCATATCTTCGACAATCACGAAGATATGGTTTCCATGCCCTCGGCCAACCTCGGCGAACTCGAACAGCTCGTCCTCCTCGCCATCGCCCGACTCGGCGATGACGCCTACGGCGTCACCGTCCGCCGCGAGATCGCGCAGCGGGCCCGCCGCGACCTTTCGTTCGGTTCGGTATATACCACGCTCACCCGCCTCGAGGAGAAGGGGTTCGTGGCGTCGCGCATCGGTGACCCGACTCCCGAGCGCGGCGGACGGCGCAAGAAGCATTACCTGATCTCCGCCGCCGGCCGGCGCGCGCTGCAGCGCAGCCTTCGCGCGATCCGCACCATGACTCGCGGAATCGACGCGTCGTGGGAGACCCCATGAAGCAGCCTCATCCGGCCCCGCCGGCGATCGCCGTCGGGATTCTCTCGCGGATCCTGCCCGCGTCCGAGCGCGATGCTTTTCTCGGCGACCTCGAGGAATCGTTTCGCACGGAAATCGTGCCGGCGCGCGGAGTGGCCGCCGCGCGGCGCTGGTATTGGACGCAAACGTTGCGCGCGCCCCTGTTCCTCGGCGGAGCCGCATTCGACCGACGCACCGCACCACACCCGCACGGAGACGGTCCCATGCTCAACACGCTGAACGACCTGCGCTTCGCCTTTCGCATGCTCGGCCGCAGGCCCGGCTTCACCGCGCTGGCGCTCCTCACGCTCGCGCTCGGCGTGGGCGCCACAACGGCGATCTTCAGCGCCGTCTATCCGATCGTCATCCAGCCGCTGCCGTATCCGAACGCGGATCGCGTGCACATGATCTACGAGCGGGAGAAGCAGGCCGGCGCGACGTCGTATCTCGGCTATGCCACGTTCGTCGACCTCGCGCGCGACGGCAAATCGTTCGAGTCCATGGCGGCAATGGGCCAGGGTTCGGTGACGCTCACCGGTGGTGACCAGCCGCAGCTGCTCGAAAGCCAGCACGTCTCGCCGACCTACTTCGACGTGCTCGGCATCCACGCCGCGCTCGGGCGCACGTTCAGGGGCGAGGATGACGTGCGAAACACGCCGCGCGTGGTCGTCCTCGGGAACGCGCTCTGGCGTGGGCGGTTCGGCGGTGACACGGCGATCGTCGGGAAGACCGTCACGCTCGACGCGCTGCCGTTCATCGTCATCGGCGTGATGCCGGCGACATTCGAGAATGTGCTCGCACCGAACGCTCAGCTGTGGACGCCGCTTCGTTACGATCTCTCACTCCCGTGGGCCTGCCGCGACTGCCGGCATCTGCGCGTCGCGGGCCGGTTGAAGCCGGGGGTGAGCGCCGACGCGGCCGCGCACGAAATGGACGCAATCTTCGAGAGGATCCGTCACGACTACCCGGACAAGTACTCATCGATAGGGCTCACGATGCCGGCGCTGCAATTCGATCTGACAAAGGACGTCAGGCCCGTGCTCTTCGCATTGCTCGGCGCGGTGCTGTTCGTGCTGCTGATCGCGTGCGCGAACGTGACCAACCTGCTCCTCGCACGCGCGACGCAGCGCCAGGGGGAGCTCTCCATTCGTGCGGCGCTCGGCGCCGAACGCGGACGCGTGGTGCGTCAGCTGCTCACGGAGAGCCTCGTGCTCGCCGCGATCGGCGGCGCAGCGGGCGTCGTCGTCGCGGTCGCCGGCGTCAGGGCGCTCGTCGCTCTCAGCCCCGCGGGACTTCCGCGGCTCGCGTCCATCCACGTCAACGGCGCGGTGCTCGTGTTTGCGCTGCTGCTCGTGACCATCACCGGAATCGTATTCGGGCTCGTCCCGGCCCTGCACGCCACGCGGGCAAACCTGCACCTCGGCGTCAAGCAGGGGACGCGGCGCACGGCTGGCTCGTCGCGGGTCACGCGGGCGTCGCTCGTGATTTCCGAGGTCGCGCTCGCGATCATCCTCCTCGTGGGGTCGGGGCTGCTGCTGCGCAGTACGGCGAGAGTGTTCGCCGTGAAGCCCGGATTCGATCCCACCGGACTGCTCACGATGCAGATCCAGGCCGGCGGCACGCACCTGAACAACGACACGCTCGTGCGCGCGTTCTACGACCGCGCGCTCGAGAACGTGCGGAGCGTTCCCGGTGTCGAAGCTGCGGCGCTCACCAACCAGCTCCCGATGAGCGGCGACTACGACGGGCAGGGCACCCACATCCAGGAGCATCCCGCCGCGAACCCGGCCGACGACCCCGGGCCGTTCCGCTATGGCGTGAGTCCCGGGTACGTCGAGACGATGCGCATCCCGGTGGTGCGGGGACGCGCGTTCACCGCCGCCGACAAGGCGGGGCAGCCGGGCGTGGCGCTGGTGAACGAGAGCTTCGCGAAGAAGTACTGGCCCGGCGAGGACGCGCTTGGCCAGCGCATCAGCCTGGCCGATCCGGTGAAGGGTCCGTGGCTCGAAATTGTCGGCATCGTGGGCGACGTGAAGCAGTTGTCGCTCTCGTCCACGAAAATCGACGGCGTGTACATCCCTGAATCACAGTGGAGCTTTGCGGACGCGGCGATGTCGCTCGTCGTGCGCACAAAGGGTGACCCGGCGGCACTCGTTGCCGCGATCCAGCGCGCGGTGTGGGCCGCGGACAAGGACCAGCCGATCGTGCGCGTGGCGACCGCGAACGCGCTGGTCGCGCAGTCCGAGGCGCAGCGCCGGTTTGCCCTGATCCTGTTCGAGGCGTTCGCGTTCGTGGCGCTCGCGCTTGCCGCGGCGGGAATCTATGGAGTCCTGGCCGGCACGGTCACCGAACGTGTGCGCGAGATCGGCGTGCGCGCGGCGCTTGGCGCTTCGCGCGCGGACATCCTGCGCATGATCGTTCGTCAGGGCCTCGGCATGACCGCGCTCGGCGCGCTCATCGGAGTGGTGGCGGCAGTCGGCCTGAGCCGCCTCATGACGAGCCTGTTATACGGCATTTCGCCGCTCGACCCGGCGACGTACGCGGGCGTAACCGTCGTGCTCGGCGTCGTCGCGCTCGGTGCGTGCCTCGTGCCCGCGCTGCGGGCCGCGCGGGTGGACCCCATGGCAACGCTTCGGTCGGAATGAGCGTCCAACGGTAGGCTTCTGTTGCTTTTCGACAGGAGTCGGCACATCTTCTGTCGAAATCCAACAGAAGCAGCGCACCGCTGCGGGAGTTCCTGCGATGCCGGCTACGCCGCCCGTACCGTCCGATGTGATCCGCGGAACGCTCGAGTTGCTGGTGCTCAAGACGCTCGCGCTCGAGGCGATGCACGGCTGGGGAATCAGCCAGCGCATCCAGCAGGTGTCGTCGGGCGTCCTCGAGGTGAACCAGGGCTCGCTCTACCCGGCGCTTCAGCGGCTGGAGCTGAAAGGGTGGATCGACAGCGACTGGCGGACGACGGAAAACAACCGGCGCGCGAAGTACTACCGCCTCACGGCGCAGGGGCGCCGCGCGCTCGGAACCGAGACCGCGAGCTGGCGGCGCTACGTGTCGGTCGTTGACGTGATTCTCGGCGGGGCGTGATCGTGCCGGCCCTCAAGGGGATCGCCCTGCGCTTGCGTGCGCTGTTCGGGAGAAGGGCGGCCGAGCGCGACCTGGACGATGAAATCCGGCTGCACATCGAACTGGAGACGGAAAAGAACGTAAAGGCCGGCATGTCGCCGGGTGACGCGAAGCGCGATGCGTTGCGCGTGTTCGGCGGCGTCGAAGCCGTGAAGGAAGCCCATCGTGACGGGCGCGGCACGCGATGGATCGAAGATCTTGTAGCGGACACACGATTCGCGGTCCGCGCAATGGTTCGCTCGCCGGCGATGTTCGGAACGGCGATCGTCACGCTGGCGCTCGGCATCGGTGCGAACACCGCGATCTTCTCCGCCGTCGACGCCGTGATCCTGCGGCCGCTGCCATTCGCGGCGCCCGGCCGCCTCGTCGAGCTCTGGGAGGAGAATCCGGACCGGGGCTGGAACAAGGCGCAGGTCGCGCCGTCGAACTATTTCGACTGGGCCGACCAAGTGCACGCGTTCGACGGCACGGCGGCGTACTACGACTTCGCGGGGACGGCCACGCTCACCAATGCGGGCGACCCCAGGCTCGTGCCGTCGGCACAGGTCACGGGCGGATTCTTCACCGTGCTTGGCGTCGCGCCCGAGGTGGGCCGGTCGTTCCGCGAGGACGAGACCTGGGCCAACGGTACCAACGTCGTGATCCTCAGTCACCGGCTGTGGGCCGGCGCATTCGGGAGCCGGCGCGAGATCGTCGGCACGACGATCGAGCTCAACGGGCGCCGAGCCGAAGTGGTCGGCGTGCTGCCGGCGCGCTTTGCGTTCCCAGGGCTCGATGCGGACATCTGGCGTCCGACCGCATTCCCGAAAGAGAACCGTGCGCAGGAGTGGTTCAGGCGCGCGCACTTCATCCGCGGGTTCGCGCGGCTTCGCACGGGCGTCACCGCGGAACAGGCGAACGCCGAGTTGCAGACCGCGGTTCGCCGGCTGCAGTCAGAGTATCCGGCGACGAACACGCACATGGGCGCCGGACTCACGCCGCTGCACGAATTTCTCATTGGCGACACCAAGCGGCCGCTGCTGATCCTGCTCGCGGCGGTGTCGCTGCTCCTGCTCATCGCGTGCGCAAACGTGGGG
>JBIOHR010000130.1:0-9963 GCA_044449085.1 Gemmatimonadales bacterium
CCGAAAGGCCGCGCGCGCCCATTGCCGCCGTGTCGGCGATCATCAGTCCGTTGCCGTTGAAATCGAAGCCGAAATCCATCTCGAACCGATCGCGGAACGCAACGGCCGTCTCGCGCGTCAATCCGTCGAGCGACACGCGCCCCGCCGGCTCGTGCTTTACCATCGCGGTGTACTCAGGGTACGAGACAACGCCGTGGTCCCCGGTCAGCACGAACACGGTGCGCTCTGCGGGCACGAGGCGCGAGAGCGAGTCGAGGAATCCGCCGAGCCACCGGTCGAGGCGGAGCAGTTGGTCGTGAATCTCGCGTGAATCGGGGCCAAACGCGTGACCAACCGCGTCCGTCGTCGAAAGCGAGACGGCGAGAACGTCCGTCGCGCCACGGCGGCCGAGGTCGAGCGAGCGCGCGCCGTCGAGGGCGAACGCGATCGTCACGGAGTCCATCCACGGATATCGCGTAAGGCCGGCGCGCATCGCGTCCGCTGATTTCGGCAACGGATGCGGAAAGGCGACATCGGCCCCGGCGTCCTCGAAGGGCATCGAATCCGGCTCGGCGTAGGCCGATGGCGGCAGGAGCAGATCCCACGTCGTCCCCGCGAGGGCCTCCGCGCTCTTGCGCTGGTTGAACTGCTTGACCCAGGCGGGGAGCGTATCGGCGTAGTACCGGCTCGTCGTAAATGCGCCATCCGCCCACCAGTACACCGATCCCTTCGCGCGGCCCACAGGAAGGATCGCGCCGCGGTCCTTGCGTGAAACGGAGAGGACGCGCGAGTTGGTGTCGGCGGCATGCAGCCAGTCGACGAGCGTCGTGCCAATGAAGCGCGCAGGCGATGCGCCCGGCCCCGCGTAGTCGACGAGCGGCGCGAGCGGATCCGGCACGCCGCGATCGTTGCTCACGATGCCCGTGTGCGTGGGCTCCCGCCCGGAGAGTATCGTCGAGTGCCCCGGCGCAGTCTCCGTGTTGGCGTGGTCCTGCACGCCGTGAGGAAAGAGCGCCGCGTGCGACGCAATGCGCGCGAACCCGCCGGTGTATTGCGCGGCGTAGCGTGCTATATAGTCGCCGCGCATCTGGTCGACCGTGATGACGACCACGAGCGAAACCGGGCCGCCGGCGACACTGCCTGCGACACTGCCTGCGAGGCCATTGGCCAGACCGCCTGCCTGGCCCCCGGCCTGATGCGCCGCTGACGCGGTGGCCAGCGCCAGCGGAACCACGACGCGCGCCACGGCCCTCAGGCCGCGGCGCAGCACGGCGGACGTCCGCATCAGAATGACTTCCTCACGCCCAGATAGAACGTCCGTCCGTAGTACTCGCGCTGGATGTCGTACTGATGATCCGGCGTGCCGTTGAAGAATCCGAACACCGCGTTGTTGAGGTTGAGCGCCTGGAGCTGAAGCTGCGTGCCCTCCATCACCGTGATGTACAGTGATGCGTCGATTTGCGAATGCGCGTAGAAGTACGTGTCGCCGCTCGTGGGATCGCTGCTGCCGTCGCCATACGATGCGATGTTCGCCCCCTGATACACCCAGGCGAGACGCGCGTAGACGCGCCCATAGCTATAGGTGCCGGACAAGTTCCCGATGTCCGGTGAAGTCCTGAACAGCGGTGCGCGGCGCGGCGGCAAGGAGGAAGGCACAAATCCTGTCGCCGTGGAATCGAATGTGCCGTTTGGAATGACCGCGTACGAATTCACGTGCGTCCAGTTGGCGGCAACGCCGAGGCCGCTGAACAATCCCGGAAGGCCGGCGAAGCGCTGTTCGAAATCCGCCTCCCACCCGATGAGATGCCCGCCGGGGCCGTTGAGCGGAACCGTGTACCCCGCTCCCTGGTACGCAAGAATCGGCCCCGAGTAATTCTGGAAGCGCTGGTTGTAAATGACGTTGTGCAGGTCCTTGTAGAACGCGCCGAATGAAATCAGCCCGTCGTCCGGCATGTAGTGCTCGAACAGGATGTCGTAGTTCCACGCATACTCGGCCTGCAGATTTGGATTGCCGACCGTCACCGACTGATTGAATGCGGCGCCGCCGGGAACCTGCGAGTTCGGCGTGCCAAGCGTCGTCGGTGCGAGCGCCGAGTAGTCGGGGCGCGCGATCCCGCGCGTGACCGCCACACGCACGTTTGTGCCGTCATTGATCGCGTAACGGAGTTGGACGCTTGGAAACAGATCGTTGTACGTGTGCCCGCCCGTCACCTGCTGCACGCCGGCAACGCTCGTCGGTGAATTGAAATCAGCGCTGAGCGTGTCGGCGTTTCCGCGATACTGCTGATACGTGGACTCAAGGCGAAGTCCCGCGTTGAGGTGCCACGGACCCGAGTCGACGTCATGCATGATGTAGGCAGCGGCGACGCGCTCGTGGCCATAGTAGTTGGAGAGCGCATCACCCACCGCGTTGCCCGGCTGCAGGCTGAACATGCCGGGATTGGCGTTCTCGTACACTTGAGCAGCTGCATTGGACGGCATGGGTCCCAGGTTGATGCCGCCTGGAACCTGCATCGAATAGTAGTGCACGTTGGTCGACCCGCCGGCGAGTGACGCGAGGGTTGGTGCGTTCGCCCCCGTCACGCTGAACGATTCATCCTGCTGGTTGTATTGCTTGACGAGATCGTTCACGACGGCCCCGAACTTTACGGACGCCGGCATCGAGCCCAGTTGATAGGGCAGAAGGAGGTTTACGCGGCCACCCACCTGCGTCGCCGTCGTCGAATTCGTGCCGACGTTGTAACCCGACAGCGCATAGGTCGACGGGTCCATGAGACTTGCCATGGCTCCCGAACCGGCGATCGAGTATTGCGGAGAAACATTGCTCGAATTGCCGTAGCCGTAGGCGAAGTCCGGCCCCGTGTAGCCGAAGTTCGAGTCCCGGTAGTTGTGCTCGGCAGAGGAAGACCCGCTCGCGGACGCCGACGCGTCGAGCTGGAACGGACCGAAGTCCTTCTTGGCAACTCCGGCGTTGAAGCCGTACGTATTCTCGAGCGGGGTGCGCTCCTCCACCTGACGACTGCTCGACGCCTGGGTCCCGATCTTTCCAGCGCCGGCAGAGTCGGCATTCGAGGCGACGTCCCATACGTAGCGGAGGCCGTGATCGTAAAACCGGCTGTACAGGCCGCGAACGTAAACCTGCGTCTCCCTGTCGATTCGGTAGTCGAGATCGGCGTTCGCGCCGTACCGCTGGCGACTGTAGAGGTAATAGCGCTGGTTGAAGTCGTTCGGATAGAAAGCGTTTCCGCTCGCGGTCGGGCCCCAGAAAGGCTCGAGGTCTTCGATCGGCCGGTTGTTGCGATCGAACGACGCGCCGAGCAGGAAGCCGAGCTTTTTGTCGTCGCCCACGCGACCGCCGTAGGTGAACGAGCCCTGTCCCGCTGTGCCCTGGTCAATACTCGTCGCGCCGAAGAGCGCGGAGATGTAGCCGCGCGGAGCGGACTCCGGAATCTTCGTAACGAGGTTGACGGTCCCGCCGATTCCCGCCGCGTCCTGATCGGCGCTCAGTGTCTTGCTCACTTCGATCGCGCCGAGCACGTCGCTCGGGACATCATCGAGCTTTACGGAGCGATCGCCGTTGAGCGTGCCCGGGACCGGCGTTCCGTCGATCGTCACGCTTGAGAGCTAGGGCTCGGTACCGCGGATCTGCACGAACTTCCCTTCGCCTTCGTCGCGCTCAGTCGAAACGCCCGGGATCCGTTCGGCTGCTTCGGCGGCGTTGAGACTCGGCAGCGAGCGGATGTCGTCGCCGGATTCCACGTACTTGATGTTGCGGGCGACGCGCATCGAATCGAGCGCCGATCCCTTGGTCTCGGCGAGCCGCGGCGACGCGCTGACCACGATCTGCGCGAGCTGCGTGACGTTCACGCGGAGATGGAAGTTCTGTTCGACCGTCGTACCGGAGGTGACATTCACCGACTCCGTGTCGGCGGCGTAGCCTCGCGCGACAGCAAGAATCCTGTACGTGCCCGGCGGCACGTTTGCAATGCGGTACTCGCCGTTGCCCGCACCGGCGGCGCCGAGTTGCGTGCCGACGAGATGCACCATGGCCGCCGGCAGGGGTGCGCCGGCACTGTCTGCAATGTGACCCGTGATCGTCACCATTCCCTGCGCCGTAAGCGGCGAGGGTCCGAGTGCCGCCACGCCGAGTGCGACGGCGCCGATCGTGACGGCAGCAATTCTCCGAGTGCAGCGCTTCATCGATTCCCACTCCTGTCAGGATGATTCCTCCTGAAGAAGCGGTTGCGAGGTATCGTCGCCGTGACGAGGCAGACTCGATCGCGTAACGCGTATGCGACACGTCCCGTGGCACGAATGCCACGGGACGGACATCAGCGTGTAGGACTGCGGCTGAGGACGGCGGTTAGGCCGACGTTCGCGGTCTTACGGCGCGAGCACGGCGACGACCAGCGTGCGAGTTTCGCGCGTGGTGCCTTCATAGTAGAACGCGTACACCTTGTGCGTCTTCTCATCCACGGCGCAGGTACGCGACGGGCCGCCGGTATGCACGGTTTCGAGCAAGGAGAACTTATCCGGCGAGTCCTCGTGCACGACCGTCATGGTGCTGTCGGTGCGATTCGGGTTGAAGGCAACCTTGAGCCCGGAGTCGAACGCGTTCTGGTCCGCGCGTCCGGAGGTCGCGAACTTCGCGACGACTTTTCCGTTGTCCGCGTTGACGATCATCATCCCGTTGTCGCACGCCATGAACAGGCGGCGCGTGGCGCGATCCATCGCCAGTCCCTGGGCGGGCGGCTTGCAGCCATCGATGTGAAAGACCGTGTCGACTTTGAGCGCCTTCGCATCCGCGCGCTGGATGAAGCCCTTCTCCTCGACGTTCATGAAGAGCTTGCCCTTCCCATCGGCGGCGCCCGACTCGAGCCCTTCGCCCATCGAGGTCGTCTTGGTGATCTGCTTGCCGGTGGTCATGTCGAACACCCAGGTGTCGGCGTCGGCCCACATGAAGCCGCGGTGCGTGGCGGGATCATAGAGGATGCCGTCGGCCTTCACGTCGGGGAGCTTGCCGGTGACGGCCATCGTCTTGAGGTCGAAGGTCACGCCGTCGCGCACGATGCCGCGGTTCTGGTCAGGCGCGATCACATAGCCGCCACCACCGCCGGCGATGCTGCCGATGACTTCGTCCTTGTCGACGTCGAAGACTTTGTCACCCAGACCGTAGAGACGGCGGCCGACGGGATCGACGACGATGTAGTCAGCCGAGACTTTGCCGATCACGACGCGCTTGACGACGTGATAGTGCGGCGTGCCCTGCGCGGACAGCGTGGCCGCTGCCGCGAGCGGCAGGAGCAGCCCGGACAGCGCGGTGAGGCGGAAGCGGGACATGGGGTTCTCCCTCGTGTGCGGTGCGTGAACGTGCGGATGGGCCGCGGCGCCGCGTGTACTCGCGGCACCGTGGCCCGGAGCCCTGCACATATGTATTCGACGCAACGCCCGGATGTGTTGGGAATCCCTGGACGATCCGGAGACGGTACTTTTGACGCGGCGCGGGGGCGGCGCCGGCTCCTTCATTAAGTAGGAGCCGGCGCAATGCGCGGCTATCGCCAGTGCCCTTCGGTGTAATACCAGCCGCGCTGCTCATGCTCCCACTTTCCGTTTTCCCATTCTTTCTTCCCTGACTCCGGACGCTGCCAGCGTCCCGGCGTCCAGGCGTAGCTGTTGCCGTGCCCCGCCCAGTGCCCCCCGATCCACACCGACTCCTCGTTCGGCCGCTCGCTCACGACTTCGACGCGTTCGACCGGCGGATCGCGCGTGATGAACATCACCGAGACGAGCGGTCCGCCACGGCCACCGGAAAGCATGCATCCGCCCATCGTGGAAACGAAGCAGAGTACTGAAACGATCCGGGCGCTTGCTGACATTTTCATTCTGTTTGCTCCACCGTGGTCGCGTCGTCGCGCGAAGGTTTTGCCTGCTCGAATCCCCGGACGATGAATACCGGGCCAGCGGATGCCGCACCATCACACAAACGAACTACTGCTCCGTCGCTCGGCATTTCGTCCCTTTGTGTGATGGTTGCCCGCGGCGCGGACGGACAGCTTGCCTACATGGAAGTGATTGTCACGTCCCGCCCACAGGAGAGTTCACATGTCGCTTGCCCGTAAGGTCGCAACCGCGTTCGCCGTCATGCTCGCCGCGTCAGCGCAGCTCAACGCGCAGAACGCCATTTCAACCGCATCACCCAGTGATCAGCCCACCGCGGTCGCCGCGCCCGCCGAACAGGCCGCAGCGAGTTCCACGCCCGCCCAGCCGATGGCGTTTGCTCCGACTGACGCGAATGCCCGTGTCGGTGTGCACGCAGTGGCGTTGCCCGCGACGATCCCCGCGGAACCTGAGCACGAGCACATGCGCCACAGCGAAGCGATGATGATCGTTGGTGGGGCCATTCTCATCGTCGGCGCCGTGGTCGGCGGCCGTCCGGGCACGATCATCATGATCGGTGGCGGCACCGTCGGAATCATCGGACTGATTCGTTTCCTCCAGTAAGTGCGTTCACGCAGCGCGCGCCGGACGGGGAAACTCCTCGCCCGGCGTCGAGCTGTTGCAACCATCGACACTTCGGAGTGAACCGTGCATAGCACATCGTGCTCTATGACGATCCGGATGATGTCGGGTACTACCTCGCGTACAACGTGCGTCTCGGGACGTACGTGCATGTCGAGTACATAGGCGAGTAAGGATTTTCGATTCGCTGCGGGCCGAATCTCCCCACTCGCCTCTACCGCGGCGGCAGTTCGACGATTTCGAGCCAGTACCGGCCGAGCACGTTCATCGCCTCCACCAACCCCGAGAACGTCACCGGCTTCGTGATGAACGAGTTCACGCCGAGCTTGTAGCTCTTCGCGACATCTTCATCCAGCCGCGACGTGGACAGCACGACCACCGGAATATCCCGAAGCGACAGGTCTTCCTTGATCGTCTTCAGCGCCTCTCGCCCGTCGAGCTTTGGCATGTTGAGGTCGAGCAGGATCAGTCCCGGCCGCGGCGCGAGCCCGGCTTCTCCTCCGAACGCACCACGCTGGTAGAGATAGTCGAGCAGCTGCTCGCCGTCCTCCACGAACCGGATCGTGTTCGAGATATGCGCATCTTCGAGCGCCTGCTGCGTCAGCATTCGATCGTCTTCATCATCGTCGCACACGAGGATGGTGATCGGAATCTTGTTTCTATCCTGCGTCATGGGAACTGTCCTGGGGTAGCTTGTGTGACAGGCAGAGTGACTGTGAACGTCGCGCCTTTTCCAACGCCGCCTGCCGCGGCGATCGTACCACCGTGGCGCTCGGCGATCTTCCGGCAGATCGCCAGCCCGATTCCCGAACCTTCGTATTCCGTCTTGCCGTGCAGCCGCTCGAACATCTTGAAAATCTTCTCGGCATACCGGTCGTTGAACCCGATGCCGTTGTCCTCCACCGTGATATTCCAGTGCCGGCCGCTCACCCGCGCGCTGTTCAGCCGGACGACGGGTGCCTCAGCCTTCCTGCGATACTTGATCGCGTTGCCGAGCAGGTTCTGGAGCAGCTGGCGCATCTGGAGCGGATCCGCATCGATCACTGGCAGCTCGCCGACCTCGATGCGCCCGCCCTCGTCCGCGATGGCCGTCTCGAGATCGGCGATCACCTCCCGGGCGATCCGCGCCAGGTCCGTCGGCACGAACTGCTGCGTCCGCGTCGACACCTGCGAGTATAGAAGCAGGTCGTTCACGAGCTTCCGCATCCGGCCGGCCGCATCGAGCATGCGGTCGAGGTGCTTTCGCGCGTCACCCTGGATCGCGGTCCCGCCGGAAACGCTCAGGCGTTCGCCGAACGTCAGGATCTTCCGCAGCGGCTCCTGCAGGTCGTGCGACGCGACGGACGCAAACTCGTCGAGCGCGGCATTCGAGCGCTGCAACTCCGTGCGCTGCTCTTCCAGCCTCAGTTCCGTAAAGCGGCGGTTGGTTATGTCCTCGATTGCCAGCAGGATAATACGCGGTGTGTTCGGCCCGTGCGCCACGAGCCGAGCATTCAGGAGCATGATCTTGCGACCGATTCCCGGGAACGCATGGTCGACTTCGAAGTCGTCGAGTCGCGGTTCCACGGCGAGCTTGTCGCGCAGCAGCTCGCGCAGCGGCGCGATGTCCCACTGGCCGTCGCCGAGGTTGAACAGTACCTCACCGATCGTATCGTCGCGCTCAACGCGGAAGATACGGAAGAACGCGCGGTTCGCCTGCGTGATCCGGAACTCCGGATCGAGCACGAGCAGCGGTTCGCGAATCGTATCGATGATGTCCAGCAACAGCTGCTCGGCCACCGGGACGTCGTGCTCGCCCTGGGCGAATGCTGTCATTGAATGGTTTTCCTCGAGTCCCACTGTGCACTCCCCAGTCGGATGCAATCCCGTTACAACCGGTCGCTGCACCTGACGATCGGCTACGAGCGCACACTAGTGCCTTGCGGGAGCCGCGCACAATGGCACAATCGTGCTAGTACGCGGGCGCCGAGGGGATGCTATGTTCCCTAAAGTGGAGTTGCCGTATCCCGCCCGACCCCCCAGCGAAGATCACATGGCCGCAGCCAAAACCATCACGGTCGTCATCATCGACGACAATCGCGTACTTCGCGAAGCGCTCGCCTCGATGCTGGATGCCCTCGCCGACATGCGCGCAGTGTCCTCCGCCGACGCCGACTTCAGTTTTCTCGCCGCGGCGAAGCCCCACGTGCTCCTGCTCGACGTCGGACTGCGCGATGACGATAGCCTTCGCGTGGCAACCGTGCTCACGAAAGAGCATCCGGACGCCAAGATCATCGTGATGGACCTCTTCCCGGTGCACGAGGAGATTCGCGAGTTCGTCAACGCGGGTGTGGCCGGCTTCGTCCTCAAGGACGCGAGTTTCGACGAGTTCGTCGCGACGATCCGGGCGGTGGCCGGCGGCAAGAAGGTGCTGCCGCCGCAGATGGCCGAGTCGCTCTTCTCGCAGATCGCGAAGGCGGCGGACGGGCCGGACGACGCGCGCACGCTGGACGACGTGCGCATGACGCGGCGCGAACGCGAGGTGATCGAGCTGATCGGTGAGGGACTCAGCAACAAGGAGATCGCCAAGCGTCTGAACATCGCGTCGCACACTGTGAAGAGCCACGTGCGCAACGTGATGGAGAAGCTCGCGCTGCACTCGCGCCTGCAGATCGCGGCGTATTCGCATCGCCAGGACAACGCGTAGCATCGCGTAACGGCGGAGCCACTCGGCGCCGCCGTCCGTTGAGCCACCCGGCTCCGGAGCAGCAGCCTCGCGCGCCGAGCGCGCCGAGACGAAACCTGCACGGAAGAACTAGTGGCGAAGTAGTCACTCTTTCATGCGTTTGAGCGATGGGTGGTGCGGCCCGGCACACCTACTCTCCCTGATGTGCCCCGCGTGCAGAAGAGCCTCGGGTGCCCGGCGTTCGGTCCACTCGGATCGGTGCCGCCACATCCTCTCTTCGCAACAGCACCACGGAGCGCATCATGATCACTTCCATGCTGAACCGAATTCGCCGGACGCTGTCGCCCACGGCGCCAGGCGTACGCATGCTCGGCGCCGCGATCATCGCCAGTGCGGCAATCACCGCCTGCGACGTGCACGGCGCGTCGGGAACGACGAGCCCCGGCACGGTGTCAACGATCGTCGTCACGCCGAACGGCACGATGGCCACATCCACGACGCTGCAGATGGTCGCGGTCGGTAAGGACGCTGACGGCAATGTCGTCACCATTACGCCGACCTGGTCGGTCGCCGCGCTCGGCGGCACGATCAGCACGAACGGCATGTTCACCGCCGGGACGGCCGCCGGCGTGTTTACGAACACCGTCGTCGCGACGTCGGGCACGGTCACCGGCAGCGCGACGATCACCGTCACGCCCGGCGCCATCGCGACGATCGTGGTATCGCCGACGCCGTCGACGCTTGCGGTCGCCGGCACGCAGCAGTTCGCCGCCGTGGCGAAGGACGCCGGCGGAAACGTC
>JBIOHR010000131.1:0-9961 GCA_044449085.1 Gemmatimonadales bacterium
ATCAGACGGGCGCGGCGAAGGAGCTTCGCCGGCAAACGGTTGCGAACCATTCTCACCGCCTCTTGGTTGGCGTTATCTCGGGCACCATGACCGTAGGGCACGCGACTGGGACTCAACCCCTAAGGGGTGTCAACGACGCGCGCCGCCTGAGGGGCCTAAAGAGAAGAATTGTGGTCGTTACGCGAAAGCGTACGTCCAGTTGTACGCGATCAGGGTGGCATACGCCTGGACGTACGTTCTGGCGTAAGCCGCGAATAGTGCGCGAAAGTGAGCATCACCCGGCGTTCCGCCCCTGCCTGCAAACCCCGTAGCTTTCCACAATGCATCCGTCCCCGTCGCAGAAGCTCGCGATCGAGTCCGAGCCGCGTTCGCTTCTCGTCCTCGCCGGCCCCGGTGCGGGCAAGACGTTCTGCCTCACGGAACGCATCCGGTTCCTCATCGAGCACCGCGGGTTCGACCCTGCGCGAATCTGCGCGTTCACGTTCACCAACAAGGCCGCCGGCGAAATCGCGGAACGCCTCGAGCGCCGCCTCGGCAAGGCCGCCGGAAAAATCACGCGCGGCACCATCCACGCGTTTTGCGCGGACCTGCTCCGTGGGTTCGCGGTCCAAGCCGGCCTCGAATCCGGCTTCGGCATCGCGGACGAAGAGTACCAGCTCGCCGCGCTCCGCCGCATCGAGGGCGCCCGCAAATGGCATCGCTCGACGCTCACGCGCTTCTCTGCCCACCGATTTCGCGGCGACGAGCTGATGCGCAACGATGCGGCGCTCTTCGGGCGCTACGAAGAGTTCCTCGCGGCGCGCAACCTCGTGGATTTCGACACGCTCGTCATCAAGGCCGCGGATCTCGTCGAGGGCCCCGCGGGCGATGAGATTCGCGCGCGCTGGGACGTCGTGCTGGTCGACGAGTTCCAGGATCTCAATCCCGTGCAGTACCGGGTCGTGAAAGCACTCGCGCGCACGCATCGTCACGTATTCGCCGTCGGCGACGACGACCAGTCCATTTACTCGTGGGCCGGCGCCGACCCCGCGGTCTTCAAGGATTTCGTCAACGACTTCGGGATCACCGCCGCAACGAAGATCCGGCTCGGCGAGAACCACCGCTGTCCGTCCGATGTATTCGCGCTCGCCCGCAGGCTCGTCGACGTCAACCAGCCGATCTTCGGCGACCGCGACGCACTGCACGCGCGCCGAAAACCCACGCATCCTGTCAACGTGGCCTGGTTCGAGACGGACGAGGCCGAGGCGGACTGGCTCGTCGGCGACATCCGCCGCGATCGCGAGACGTACGGCCACCAGTGGGGCGATGTCGCCCTCCTCTACCGCAAGCATGAGATCGGCGACCTCCTCGAAACGGCCTGCATCGACGCCGGCATCCCGTGCCGTCGCGCACAGGGCCGTTCGCTCGCCGACGATCCCGTGATCGGCTACGTGGTCGCCGCCGCGCGCGCGATCCATACGCCGGGCGATGACCTGCATCGCGAAGCGTTCTTCAAGGTGGTCCTGCCGCACGCGCTGTTCGACGAAGCCCGCGCCAAGGCCGACGAGCAGGAGATCCCGCTTTGGACCCAGCTCAGCCACATGGCGGCGCAACTGCCATCGGCCGATGACAACGGGCGCCAGATCCGCCGCGCGCTCGCCGATTGCCGGAACCTCGAGGCCGTCGGTATGCAGCAGTCGAATCTCATGGCGCTCGTGCAGGAGCTGCTCTCGCGCCGCGTGGGACGGCTGCGCTCGATACTCGACGAACATCATGACGACATCACGGATCCGCTTGGAAATCCGGAGGTCGTCGCGCTCGCCGGGCGATTGCGTTCGGCGCGCGCCAAACGGCAGTACGTACTCGTGCCGGAGCTGAACGGCGCCGGGATCGCGGTCAAGGCCATGCTCGACGCGATCCGCGTGCGCGCGGTGTGCGGCACCGCGGGCGATGCGCCCGAGCCGCCGGCCGAGACTCTGTCGCCCGCCGACGTGCCGTCCACCGGGCTCGCGCTCGGTGTGTTCAAGGCCGCGCAGCTGCTCGAGATGGAATCGTCGGCCGTGGCGTTCACGAACTTCACGGCTATCGATCTCGAGACTACGGGCCGCGACACGGGCAAGTCCGAGATCACGGAAATCGCCGCCGTCCGCGTCCGCGACGGCAAGGTCGCCGAGACGTTCAGTTCGCTCGTGAAGCCGGATGTCCCGATGGACGCTGGAGCAGCGGCAGTCACCGGCATCACCGAAGCAGATCTCGCCGGCGCACCGGCGTTCGCCGCGATCTGGCCGCGCTTCCGGGAATTCGCAGGTGCCGACGTGCTCGTCGCCCACAACGGATACCAGTTCGACTTTCCGATCCTCAGCCGCATGGTGCACGAGACCGGCGAGAAGTTCGGCGCGATCACTTTCGACTCGCTCCCGCTGGCGCGCGATCTCGTCCCCACCAGCCGCAAGCTCGGCGACCTCGCGCGCCACTTCGGCATCGACCCGGGCAATTCGCACCGCGCGCTGGACGACACCCGCGCGCTCGCGCTCGTCATGCTCGAGCTCGGCCGCATGAAGCTCGCGCGCTCGCGCAAGACGGCGCTCATCGATCTCCTCGGCCACCTGGGGCTCGCACTTGCGCTGTCTGAGAAGGAAAAGCTCTCGGATGAAGCGCGGCTCTTCCTGGACAAATTGACTCCGGTGTTCGTCCTCGGCCGCTATGGCAGTGCGCTGGACAACTATGAAGAGGCGCGCGCAATCCATCCTTCGGTCCCCACGACCGACGAGGTGATCAGTCTCATGGGCGGCGCCGAGCGGATGAGCAAGATCCAGAGAGACCGCACCGCCGACGAGCGCTACCCGGCCGCGATGCGCCGGCTGCGCCGGCTGATCGCCGGCCTCGACGACAAGCCCTTCGAGGAACAGCTCACCCAGTTTCTCCAGCGCGTCACGCTCTCGAAGTGGGACGGCGAGGAGCCGGCGCACGAGCGCGTGAACTTGCTCACGCTGCACGCAACCAAAGGCCTCGAGTTCTCCCGCGTGTATGTGATAGGATGCGAAGACTCGCAGCTGCCCGGCGGTTCGCCGACCAAGGGGCCCATGACCCACGAGGTGGAAGAAGGACGCCGCCTGCTGTATGTAGGCATGACGCGCACGATCGACCGCCTCGTGCTCACGTACTGCGCAAAGCGCGGAGACAAGCCTGCCGGAGGGCATCGGTTTCTCGACGAAATGGGCCTCGTGCCGGAGTCCCCGGAGAGTGACGAATGACAGCTGAATGGAAGATTGATGTCGGCGATGAGCAGACGAGCGCGATCTACGAGCCCGCCACGTCTGGCAACGACGTGGCACTGTTCGTGTGCGCGCACGGCGCCGGCGGCCACATGCTCGACCGCGGCATGACCGCAACGGCGAACGCGCTGCGCGCCAACGGGCTGGGCGTAGTGCGGTTCAACTTTCTATACAAGGAGAAAAAGTCGGGCCGGCCGGATCCAATGGCGCGGCTCATCGCGACGACACGCGCCGTGATCGCGCAAGCATGCGGTGAGCTCAAACCCGCGCGACTGATAGTCGGCGGCCGCTCGATGGGGGGCCGCGCGGCATCGATGCTTGCGGCGGAGGGTGGCGATTCCAGCGAAACCGGCGGCATCGCCGCCAACGGCCTGCTTCTGCTCGCCTATCCGCTGCATCCTGCGGGCCAGCCTGAAAAACTCCGTGACGCGCACCTCAGCGCGATTCGCATCCCCGTGCTCTGCTTCAACGGTACCCGCGACGCGCTGTGCACGCGCGACTTGATGGAGCGCGCGCTAACGAAGGTGAAGGTGCCGTGGGCAATGGAGTGGATCGTCGGCGCCGATCACATGTTCCACGTGCTCAAGTCGTCGGGTCGCACGGACACCGAGGTGATGGCGCAGATCGGCCGCACGGCGCGCGAGTGGGCCGCGAAGCTGTAAGTTTTCTTCATGCACACGCTCTCGAAGTCCGACTACAACCTCGCGCGGACCTGCGACACCAAGCTGTACTTTCGCGAGAATGGTTTTCGCGACAACGGCGACAGCAGTCCATATCTCCGGCTCCTCGCCGAGGGCGGCTTCATGGTGGACGCGCTCGCTCGGGCGCAGCGCCTCGACGGCGTGCTGCTCGACCCGACCTGGGACCATGTCGCCGATTTTGCGAAGACGCGCGAACTCCTCGAGCGCGAGACGGTCACGATCTTCCAGGGCACGCTGCTGTCGGGCAAGCGTCTCGCGCGGGTCGACATCATCGAGAAGCGCAGCAACGAGGTAAGCCTCATCGAAGTCAAGGCGAAATCGTTCGACGCCGCAGCGCACGCCGAGGACATCGCGAAGGGCGGAAGGGGGGAGTTCCGCGCGAAACGGAAACCGCATGCACACCTGACTACTTGGCTGCCGAAGTTCGAAGATCTGACGTTCCAGGTGCTCGTGTTCGAGCGTCTGTTCCCCGCCCTGCGCGTGCAGCCGTACATCGTGCTGATCGACAAAACAAAACGGACGACGCTCGACGGCGCGCCAAGGTTCTTCGAAATCGTCCGTCAGGCGCGCGCCGACGGCACCGAGCACTCCTACGCCGCGCGTTTCGCCGGAGACCCCGGTGACATCGCTAAGCTCGATGTCCTGACAGTCGTGGACGCGGCCGACGACGTCGCGTCGCTGCGTGTGGACGTGGAAACAGAAGCAGCGCGCTTTGAAACGTTGCTCGACAAGCCGTTCGACAGCTACGTCACGACGCTCGGCACCAAGTGCTCGGAGTGCGAGTTCCGCGTCGACGCGTCTGTCGATCGAAACGGCTTCGCGCAGTGCTGGGGCACGATGGCAACCGTGACGCCACACATCCTGGAACTCCAGTCCATCGGCAAGGTGCAGGACGCCAACGGAGTGCCGATCATCGAGGCACTCACGCGCGAGGGAAAGGCGTCGCTGTTCGACATCCCGATGGACCGGCTCAGGAAGAAGGACGGCACCGTCGGGACGCAGGCCGAGCGGCAGATCCGCCAGATCACGCATGCGAGATCGGGCGTGGAGTGGATCGACGACACGCTCAAGACTTCGCTTGCCGGCCTGACCTACCCGATGCACTTCATCGACTTCGAGGCATCGCGGCTCGCCATTCCGTACCACGCGAACATGCGGCCGTATGGGCAAGTCGCGTTCCAGTGGAGCGTGCATACGGTGGATTCGCCCGGCGCCCTGCCGCGTCACACTGAGTGGCTCAACGCCGCCGACGAATGGCCGAACATGACGTTTGCGCGGTCACTGCGCGAGGTGATCGGCGAGACCGACACGGTGCTCGCGTGGTCGCCGTTCGAGCGGAGCCAGCTGAACGAGATCGCGCGTGAGCATCCGCAGTTCGTGCCGCGCGACGAGTCGCTCGTGGCGTGGGTCGACGCCCTGACAAGATCGCGCATTTTCGATCTGCACAAGTGCGCTGTGGACCAGTACTACCATCCCGGCATGGGCGGCCGGACGTCGATTAAGGTCGTGCTCGATGCGCTCTGGAAATCCGATGCGGCGATGCGGGATCAGCTCAAGGCCTGGACGGGCCGCGACGTTCCCTCCTCAGTCGATCCGTATCACGCGTTGCCGCCACTCGAAATCGACGGAGTACGGCAGGACGTCCGCGAAGGGACAGGCGCGATGCGCGCGTATGAAGCGATGATGTACGGCGCCGAGAAGAACGACCCCGAGGCGAAGGCGAAGTGGCGGAAGCTCCTGCTTCAGTATTGCGAGCTGGACACGCTCAGCATGGTGCTGATCTTCGAATACTGGCGGCGGACGACGGGAATCGCGTAGTGGTAGTCACTCATCACCGAACACTGGACCCTCACCACCCACCACTGGTTTGGTAGTGGTTAGCTCACAACAGTGTTGAGTACTGAGGGTCCAGTGTTCGGTGTTGAGTGACTACAGCGCCCCCATGAATGCTCCAACCGCCGGCGGGCCCGACCCCTCGCCCTCATCATGCTTGAAATACACATACGCCTCCGCCCACGGCATCGCTTTGATCTTCCCCGCCCACTCGGCGAGCCGCTTCGCATCGTAGTCGAACCGATGCAGCCGCACATATCCCCATGACGCCGTCGCAACCACCGGCGATGCGAACTCCTCCTGCTCGATGATACACATCGGGATGTCGCGCGACCGCAGCAGCTTGTACACGTCGTCCGTGAACCAGCTCTCGTGTCGGAACTCGATCGTATACTTCGCATCGGCGGGCAGCGTCGCGACGAATGCGGCGAGGCGGTCGAAGTCTTTCTTGAGATTCGGCGGCAGCTGAAACAGGATCGGCCCGAGTTTCGGGCCGAGCGTTTTGGTGACCTTCAACAGATACGTGACCGCGTCCGCGCTCTCCGGCTTCAGCCGTGTGAAGTGTGTGATCTTCTGGCTCGCCTTGATCGCGAACGTGAAGCCTTCCGGCACCTGCGCTGCCCAGTCGGTCAGCACCGTCTCCTTGGGCAGCCGGTAGAACGTGTTGTTGATCTCGACGGTCGAAAACTTGCCGGCATAGAAGCCGAGCATGTCGTCGTTTTTCATTTTCGCGGGATAGAACGAGCCCTTCCACTCCTTGAACGCAAACCCGCTCGTCCCCGCGTGAATCTTCATGACGCCTTTGCGAGGCTCGCCTTCAGGGCTTCCATGATGTCGATGATCTTGCCGCCCGCGTCGGCCGGCGCTTCGGCCGTGATGTCCTGGCCGTCAATCTTCTTCTGGATGGTCTCGAGCACGCGTTCGCGCACGGTGTCCTTGTACTTCTCCGGATGGAATTCTTCGGCCGACGTCTGGTCGATGAGCTGCTTGGCCATTTCCAGTTCGATCGGCTTCACTTCGCCGGCCTGCACCGGCACTTCGGATATCGGCCGGATTTCATCGGCATAGTGCAGCTGCTCCATCACGAGCACGCCCTTCACGGGCCGGAGGAGGACGATGTACTGCTGGCCGCGGGCGGCGTACTGCCCCACCGCGGCGAGCTGCGTGTCCTCCAAGGCGGCGGCGAGCAGGCGGTAGGCGCGGTCGCCTCCCTTGTCGGGCGCGAGGTAGTAGACTTTTTCGAGGTAGATGCGGTCGACCTTCGCGAGCGGAACGAACTCGAGGATGTCGATCGCGCCTGAAGCCTTTTCGTCGAGGGCCTTGAGCTCTTCCTTGGAAAGCACGACATATTGCCCCTTGGAGAACTCGTAGCCTTTGACGGTATCGTCACGCGAGACAACTTCGCCGTCCTTCGTGCAGATGTACTGCTGCTTGAGCCGGGATTTGCAGGCCTTGTGCAGCATGTTGAACGAAATCGCGACGGCCGACTCCGCGGACGAATAGAGGTTCACGGGTACCGAAACGAGTCCGAACGAGATGGTCGCGTTGGCAATCGAGCGCGCAGGCATATGGAGACCGTGGACCGAGGGACCGAAGGACCGGGGATGACTGCTCCTGAAAAATGACGCCTGACGACCAAAACGCACAACCGCCCGACCATCTGAGCGCCTACCGCGCCAAGCGGTCTTCGGATACGTCGCCGGAGCCGGTGGGGAGCGTGTCGGCGGTCCCGGGACGGCTGTTCATCGTCCACAAGCACGCCGCCCGGCAGCTGCACTTCGACCTCCGTCTCGAAATGGACGGCGTCCTACGCTCGTGGGCGGTGCCGAAGGGCCCCTCGTACGACCAGAACGACAAGCGGCTCGCGGTGAAAGTCGAGGACCACCCGCTGGAATACGGTGATTTCGAAGGGGTCATCCCCGAGGGGAACTACGGCGCCGGCGGTGTTATCGTGTGGGACCGCGGCGAGTGGATCGCGCTCGAAGACTGGCGCGAGGGGCTCGTGAAGGGAAAGCTCCTGTTTGAGTTCCGCGGGTACAAGCTCCACGGCAAGTGGACGCTCGTGAAAATCAAGAAGAGCGAGCGCGACTGGCTGCTGATCAAAGAGCGCGACGCGTGGATGCGCTCGCCGGGGACGGACTTTCCCGAAGAGTCGGTGCTGTCGGGACTGACGGTCGAGCAAGTGAAGGAGGGGCGCACTCCGGCGGGCACGCTGCGCTCCGCACTCGAGGCTACGGCCGCGGTTCGCCAGCGCGTTGACCCGAAATCGGTGGCCGCGATGCTCGCCGAGCCCGCCGAGAAGGCGTTCACGCGCGACGGGTGGCTGTTCGAGCTGAAGCTCGACGGCTACCGGCTCATCGCGAGCAAGACGGGCAGCCAGGTGCTGTTGCTCACGCGCAACGGCAACGATTACACCGCCGTGTTTCCGGAAGTCGCGCGCGCGGTGAAGGCGCTGCCGTTCACCGACTGCATCATCGACGGCGAAGTCGTCGTGATGGACGCGGCGGGCAAGCCGAGTTTTGCGCTCCTCCAGCAGAGGGGCCGGCTGTCGAATCCGCTCGATATCAAACGGGCGGCGGTCGAGCTGCCGGCGGCGTTTTTTGTGTTTGACTTTCTCGCGTTCGAAGATTTCGATCTGCGACCGTTGCCGCTCCTGGAGCGCAAGAAGCTGCTGCTTGCGAACTTTCCGAAACTCGGTGCGGTGCGTGTGCTCGACCACATCGAGCGCGAAGGCGAGGCGATGCTCGCGTCGGTCAGCGCGATGGGACTCGAGGGCATCATCGCGAAGCGGGCCGACTCGAAGTACACCGGCGGCCGCACGGACGCGTGGCTCAAAATCAAGACCGAGCGCACCGGTGACTTCGTGATCGTCGGATTCACGGAGGGCAAGGGGAGCCGCGCGCACTTCGGCGCGCTGCAGCTCGCGGACATGGTCGGCGGCACGCTCACCTCCGCGGGCCGCGCGGGCACGGGATTCGACGATAAACTGCTCGGCGAAATTATGGGGTTGCTCGCTCCCATCGTGCGCGCGGACGCGCCGTGCATGGGGCCGGCGACTGCACCGGGGGCCGAGCCGCAGCCGAGCGATGCGATCCCCGAGACGAAGACGACGACGTGGGTGGAGCCGCGGTATGTGTGCGAAGTGCGGTTCGCTGAGTGGACGCCGGACGGTTTTTTGCGGCATCCGACGTTCTTGAGGATGCGCAGCGACAAGGAGCCGCGCGACTGCGAGCGCCAGGGGTGGGGTCTCTCTTCGGCCACCGGAGAGGTCGTTACGTCCGATCGTACGTCCAACGGTACAACCGTTGGCAGGGTGGGCGCGCACACCAACGAACCGCCGGCTCCGCTGCCCGTCGCACCGGTCGAGAAGACCGTTGCGTTCTCGAATCTCAAGAAAGTGTACTGGCCGGCCGACGGCTACACGAAGGGCGACATGGTGGAGTACTACCAGTCCGTGTCGAAGTGGATGCTGCCGTATCTCAACGGCCGACCGCTGGTGCTCACGCGATTCCCGGACGGCATCGACGGCAAGTCGTTCTATCAGAAGGACGCGCCGGAGTTCGTGCCGTCGTGGGTGCGCACGATCCCGATCTGGAGCGAGGACACGCAGCGGGAGATCCGCTACTTCGTCTGCGACGATGTCGAAACGCTGCTTTATGTGGCGAACATGGGATCGATCCCGATGCACATCTGGGCGAGCCGCGTGGGATCGCTCGAGCAGCCCGATTGGTGCGTGATCGACCTCGATCCCAAGGACGCACCGTTCTCCGATGTCATCAAGACAGCCATCGCGGTGCACGAGCTCTGCGACGCGATCGGCTGGCAGTCACATGTGAAAACGACCGGCAAGACCGGCCTGCACATCCTGCTTCCGCTCGCGGGTCAGTGCACGTACGCGCAGTCGCGCTCGTTCGGCGAGCTGATCGCGCGGCTCGTCCTGCGCACACTCGGCGACACCGTGACCATCACGCGGCAGGTCATGAAGCGCGGCGTGAAGGTGTATCTCGACTATCTACAGAATCGTCACGGGCAAACGATTGTCGCGCCATTCAGCGTGCGTCCGCTGGCGGGCGCGACGGTTTCGATGCCGCTGCTGTGGAGCGAGGTGAATGAATCGCTCGATCCACGGGATTTCACGATCAAGAATGCCGTCGAGCGAATGGAGCGGCTGGG
>JBIOHR010000132.1:0-9880 GCA_044449085.1 Gemmatimonadales bacterium
CCTGCGCCACCATCGGACGCGCGCACGCGATCATCGGACAGATGCGGTCGGGCCCGCAGGGCGGTGGGCAGCGCACCACGGCGGGCGCCACTCCGGGTTCCACGCTTTGGGCCGGCAGGGTGGCCGCGGCGCACGCCAGCGTGGCAGACGCGAACATGAAGTGCAGGAATCGGCGAAACATGGGAACCTCTCCGTGGCAGTGTTGCCAGGGAGACGCCGATGGCCAAAAAACTTGCACAGGCCCCGCGGATGCCCCTTGGGGAGCGGCTACGGCTCCTCGGCGGGGCCCCGCTTGCCCGTGCGCTCGATCACCCGCACCGCCATCAGGTTTTGGTCGGCGCGGTGCATCGTCTGCTGGAACGTTTCTCCGGGCTTTCGCGTCGCCCAACCGAGGGAAAACGGAACCGGTGCGGTCCGCAGCGCGGCCTTCTGCAGGCGGCGCGCGACCATGTCGGTGTGGGCCTCCGTCGCGCCCTCCAGCACGATCAGAAACTCGTCACCGCCGATGCGCACGACGGCCTCCTCGGCGCGGACCTGACGCATGAGGAAACGGCTCATGCGGATGAGCGTGTGGTCGCCCATCTGATGCCCGTGCTGGTCGTTGTACTGCTTGAAGTGGTCGATGTCGATGAAGATGCAGGCCCACGTTGCGTCGGGCCCCGCGAGGCGGCGGTCGACGTCCGCGAGATACCGCCGGTTGTAGCACCCGGTCAGCGGGTCGCGCACGCTCTGCTCCCGCAGCAGTTCTTCCTGCTCCTTGCGCGACGATATGTCCACCAGGATCCCGTGGTAGAACGCGTCGCCCGTGTCCGGATCGCGGCAGGTGTAGGTCGTGTCGAGCACCGTGCGGATCGCGCCGTCGGGGCGGAGGATCTGGAGCTCGAACTCGCGCACCGCGCCGTCGCGGTCCAGAATCTCCAGCTCCTGCATGCGCCGCGCGGGGTCGACGATCATGTCGCTCAGGCCGTACGACACGAGGTCTGCGAGCTGCGAGACGCCGAGCATTTCGAGAAATGCGGGATTGGCGTCGAGAATCTCGCCGCGATCGTTCGTGATATAGATGCCTTCGCGCAGGTTGCGCACGAGCGCGCGCAGGCTCTCGGTGTCGTCGAGCGACGCGTAGCCAACGGGCGCCGCGCGCGTGCCGCCCGGAGTGGACCTGCGCCGGGGGCTCATGATGCGACCGCGCCGGGCGCGGCGGCTGGTGTGGGATCTTCCGGCGGCAGGAGTACGACCTCCGGGAGGTTCGCCGGCTGCGCGCCGCCGGGCGTCATGTGCGGGAGCGGCTCCTTGTCGTCCACCACCGCCACGCGGCGCTCCCACTGGCGCATCATCTGGATGAACGCGGTCGCGAGCTCGGCGTCGAAATCCGGGCCGGCACCCGACTGGATGTTGGCAAGCACGCGCTCGGAATCCCACGCCTCCCGGTACGGACGCCGCGTGCGCAGCGCGTCGTACACGTCGCAGATGTGCACGAGGCGGCTCGCCTTGTGGCAATCGCGCTTGAAGTGGCGCGCGGGATAGCCGCCGCCGTTGATCATGATGTGGTGCTCGTACGCGACCGCCGACGCGAGGTCGAGCTGGCGGTCGCTCTCGTAGATGATCCGCGCGCCGTCGACCGGATGGCTGCGCATGATCTTCCACTCTTCGTCGGTGAGCTTGCCGGGCTTGGTGAGCACTTCCAGCGGGATGCGCACTTTCCCGAGGTCGTGAAGGAGTCCGGCCACGCCAAACCCGCGCACGTCCTTTGGGCCGAGGCCGATGAACTCCGCCAGCGCCATCGCGAGCACGCTCACGTTCAGCGAGTGCGTGGTCGTGTACTGGTCGAACTCCTTGAGCTGCAGCAGCGGAATGACGATGTCGCGATCGCCGTGCATCGCCACGGAGAGCGACCGCACGACGCTCTCGGCCTCGATCAGCGGCAGCTCGCCGTTGATCTGCACTTCGTCGTGGAGCCAGCGGATCGTGTCGGCCTCCTCGCCGAGCGAATACTGGATCGTCGCGGTCGGGAGCATCTCTCCCTCCGGACGCATGACGCCCTCGGATCCCTTCACGCCGATCGCGCCGAACTTGATGGTGGAGCGGCGTTCCGGACTTCGGGTGGAGGAATCAATCGCCTGCGGCACGAGGCGGGCGAGCACCTCCGCCAGGAACGATTCGTATTCGTCGCGCCCGGTGTCGGCCGCGAACTCGAGGCGCTGGACGCCGGCCTCGGCGAGGCGCTGCCCCCAGTCCCATTCTTTCAGCTCGCGCAGCGCGACCTGTCCGTAGATCACGTCGAGACCGAGAAACGAAAACTGCGGCGTCGGGTCTTTCTCCTGGAGGCGGCGGAGCAGGCCGTACGACGCGTCAATCACGCGGTCCCGCGCCGGGTGCCCTTCGGCGTACAGGCCCATCGTCGAGATCGCCTGGGCGAACCCGTTCAGAAACTTCGCGGCGTCGGCGCTCACGCGTCGCTCACTGGTTTTTCACGGCGTGCCCACGCGCCTCGACATGATATCCGATATCTCCGGATCACTGCTCTTCACCGCGATCGCGATGACGGCCTTCGCGTTGGGGTCGTCGCGCCAATGGGTGACGATGCCCGCGAGCGACGCGAGCATCTCCGGCGACTTCGGAGCCAGCGAACGCGTACGCAGGAATTTTTTCTTGCCCAGTGTCCGGCGAACGAGGAACATGATGGTCTCGGGTGACCGGTTCGACGAGAGCGCGCGGATGCCGAGCGCGCGGAGGTCGGGCGGCAGCAGCGGGTCACGCGCGCGCGCCATGAGGATCTTCGCGGCCGCCGGCGGGCAGTTCAGCATCGCGGCACCCAGCGCGAAGCGCACGATGCGCTCGTCCGCGTCGGCGAGCGCCGACGCGATCGCGAGCTCACGCATCGCTGGGACCTTCATGAGCATGCGCAGCGCTTCACGGCGCACCGAGGCATCCGGGTGATGCAGGAACTCGCGCGGCGCAAACCCCTGCGGAAGGTTCGGCAGCTTCCCGAGGATCACCAGGAGCAGCCGCTGCACCCCCCAGCGCGCACCGACGATCCGCGACACGACGAGAGGCCCGACATCTTCGCCGAGCGCCACGAGCATGTCGACGTACGCAGGCGCCATGCGGTCGTCCGACAACTCGAGCGCGTCGAGCAGCGGTTCGGCCGCACCGAGGCCCATGCGCGCGACGAGGCGCTGCACGACCGCCACGTTCACCGGCTCTCGGGCCAGCTGCTGGTGCAGGCGGTCCGCGGTGGCGACGTGCCGCCACAGCGTTTCGCGCATCCATCCCTCCGGCGCCGCGTCGAGCATGTCCAGCAGCGGCGCGAGGTCTCCGCGCGACGCGAGCGCGTCCACCGACCGCCACACCGGCTCCCCGAGAATCTGGATCTCCAGCCCCATCTGGAGCAGGCGTTCCGGTTCGCACGGCAGTGCGTCGTCGTTCTGCTGGAACACCGGCGCAGCGCGTGACATTTTCTCCAGGGCCAGCCGGTAGCCGTCGGGATTCGGGTCGTCGAGCTGCCAGCCGGTGATGAGCTGCTGCACCTGGTCGCGGAGGGCGCCGTCCGCGTTCGTCCGCGTCATGGCACTCCCCTCGTCGGCGTGCACCGCGAGCTTGGACAACATGCGCACGAGCGAGTGCGAGATGTTCTGCCCCGACGTATTCGCCGCGGCCTGAACCAGCTCGACGACCGCGTCCACCGCCATCCCCTGCGCAGCGTCGATCACGAATTTCTTCCGCTGCCGCGAATCGCCGCCCATGTCCAGCAGGCGCGCGAGCGTCTGCGGCTGGAGCGTCGCCACCAGCCGCGAAATGCGCTTCTGCAGCGCGGCGGCTTCCTTGCCGCCCTTGGTCTTCAGTTCCTCGGCGATCTGGAGGAGGTAGCCGACTACGACCTGGTCGTACGCGGCGTCTTTCTTGTGCTCCTCGATCGCCTTCGCGACGACCACGGGATCAGTGGACTCCGAGGAATCGAGATTCTCGTCGGTCGATTCCGCCGCGAGGGCGGCGCGTGCGAGGCCGATCCAAAGCTGGGCGGCACGGCTCCCGCCGCCGCGCATTTCCGCCTTCTCCGTGTCTGCTTCCGCGTCCTCCGGCTCGTCGTCGAGCAGCTGCAGCTGCTCGAACGTGAGCGGAAAGAGCCGGACGTGCGCCCACTGCTGAAGAACCTCAGGGCCCTCGAGGCCGAGGGGCTTCGCGCGCCGGCCGGCGTCCACGGCGACGGTCGCAAGCGCGTCCGCGATCTCCTCCGCGCTCACGCCCTGGGTGAACTTCACCGCGCCGAGGTGGTGCCGGTGCAGACGCTGCGCAAGGTCGCGCAGCACCGGGTTGTTCTCGTCCGTCGCGACGCCCTCGATGATCAGTTGCTGCCGCGCAACGCCGAGCGAGAGCGTGGCGCGGTCCTGCAGCAACGCGTCGACGCGCCGCGCGATCCCGGCCGTCGCACCCTCGAGCAGCGGGTGGCCCGGCGGATAAATCGCGTTCTTGTGCAAGCCGATCGAAAGCTCGATCAGGAAGTCGGAAAGTTCCTTGGACAGTGCCGCAGAGGACTCCCCAACCGTCGTGAGGCGGCTCATATCGGCAATATGGTTGTAGGCGGCGCACTGGGCTAGCTTTCTGTGCGCTGCATCACGTGCCGCACCATTGTTCCAGAGGAAGACCGACTTGTCCGAGACCGCCGCCGCCGCGCTGCAACTCCTTGCCATCAATACCGTCCGCACCCTTTCGATGGATGCGGTCCAGCAGGCGGATTCAGGCCACCCGGGCACGCCGATGGCGCTCGCGCCGCTCGCCTACGCGCTCTACCACCGTCATATCCGGCATAACCCGGCCGACCCGCACTGGCCGAACCGCGACCGGTTCGTGCTCTCCTGCGGACACGCGTCGATGCTGCTCTACTCGACGCTCTTCCTGTGCGGTTACGACCTCTCGCTCGACGACATCAAGCAGTTCCGGCAATGGGGGAGCAAGACCCCGGGACATCCGGAGGTCGGCCACACCGCCGGCATCGAGACCACGACCGGCCCGCTGGGCCAGGGGCTCGCCAACGCGGTCGGCATGGCGTTCGCCGAGCGGCACCTCGCCGCCACGTTCAACCGCGACGGCAACGCGATCGTCGATCACCACACCTGGTTCATCGCCAGCGACGGCGACCTCATGGAGGGGATCTCCCACGAGGCGGCCTCGTTTGCCGGTCAGCAGAAGCTCGGCAAGCTGATCGGGTTCTTCGACAACAACCACATCACGATCGACGGCGGCACCGACATTTCGTGCAGCGACGATGCCGCCGAACGTTTCGAAGCCTACGGCTGGCACGTGCAACACATCGCCGACGTGAACGACCTCAACGCGATTGATCGCGCGATCGACCTCGCGAAGGGCGAAACGGACCGGCCGTCGCTCATCGTGACGCGCACGCACATCGGCTACGGCAGCCCGCACAAAGTCGACACGTCCAAGGCGCACGGCGAGGCGCTCGGCAAGGACGAGATCCTGCTCACCAAGAAGGAACTGGGCTGGCCCAGCCAGGAATCATTCTTCGTCCCGGACGCGGCGCTGGCACACTGGCGCGAAGTGCGCGAAACTGGCGCGAATGCCCAAGAGGCCTGGCGCCGCCAGCTTATCGCGTACGCGCAGGCTTTTCCCGACGACGCCAAGGAACTCGGGCGCCGCCTGCACGGCGATCTCCCGGCGGGGTGGGAAGCGCCGATCCCGACTTTCGACGCGACCAACGGCAACATCGCCAGCCGCGCGGCGTCGGGCGCGGTCGTCAACGCCATCGCGCCGAAAATCCCGGAGCTCGTCGGCGGGTCGGGCGACCTCGCGGGATCGACGCTCACGACCGTGAAGGGCGCGCCGTTCGCGTCCGCGGCAACGCCTGGCGGGCGCAACGTCCACTTCGGAATCCGCGAGCACGCGATGGGCGCCATCATGAACGGGATGTCGCTGCACGGCGGCGTGATTCCGTACGGCGGCACCTTCCTCGTGTTCTCCGACTACATGCGCCCGGCGATCCGTCTTGCCGCGCTGATGAAGCGGCAGGCGATCTATGTCTTCACGCACGACTCGATCGGCCTCGGCGAAGACGGCCCCACCCACCAGCCGGTCGAGCAGCTCACCGCGCTGCGCTGCATTCCGAACCTGCTCGTCGTCCGGCCCGCCGACGCCAACGAGGCCGCCGAAGCGTGGAAGGTCGCGATCAAGCAGCGCACGGGCCCAACGGCGCTCGTGTTCACCCGCCAGAAGCTCTCGCTCATCGACCGCACCAAGTGCGCGCCGGCGAGCGGGGTTGCGCGCGGTGGCTACGTGCTGATCGACCCGGCGAGCGGCCCGCCGCGCGCGGTCATCATGGCGTCTGGCTCCGAAGTCGAGATCGCCCTCAAGGCGCGCGAGCTGCTCGCGGAAGAGCGCGTGGGCGTCCGCGTCGTGAGCATGCCCTGTCAGGAACTGTTCGCGCAGCAGTCCGCGGAATACCGCGAGAGCGTGCTGCCGAAGGGGCTCCGCCGCGCCGCGATCGAGGCCGCTCACCCGATGTCGTGGTATCGCTGGGTGGGCCCCGATGGCGTGGTGGTCGGGATCGACCACTTTGGCGCGTCGGCGCCGTACCAGAAGCTCTATGCGGAATTCGGGATCACGGCGGAACACCTGGCAGAGAGTGTGAAGACGCTGATAGCCCGGGCTTAGAGGTCGACCCATCAGCTGTTCGCAGTTGTCTCCATTACGCCAAGCTTCCTGAGCGCCGGCAGCTTCCACGCCGTCACCCCCACCACGATCAGCGTCGCCATACCCCCGAGCACCACGCTCGGCACCGTCCCGAACAGCTTGGCCGTCACGCCCGACTCAAACTCGCCAATCTCGTTCGATGAGCCGACGAAAATCGAGTTGACGCTCGACACGCGCCCCAGCATGTGCGTCGGGGTGCGGTGCTGGATGAGCGACGTGCGGATGAACACGCTCACCATGTCCGCTCCGCCGCTCACCACGAGCACGCAGACGGAGAGGACCATGCTCGTCGAGAACCCGAACGCGATGATGCACACGCCGAACGTCGCCACCGCGATGAACAGCGTGCGTCCCGTCCGCTGGAACGGCGGCATCCATGCGATCGCGGCGCTCATGACGACCGCGCCGATCGCCGGCGCGGCCCGCAGAAGGCCGAGGCCCGATGCGCCCACGTGGAGGATCTCGTCGGCAAATACCGGCAGCAGCGCGGTCGCGCCGCCGAACAGCACGGAGAAAAGGTCCAGCGTGATCGCGCCGAGAATCACGGGCTCGTTGAACACGAAGCGCACGCCGGTCGCAAGGCTCTTCGCCACGGCCTCGGTGTGTTCGCGCTTGATCAGCGACCGGTGCGCGATCAGGAAGATCGCGCCGGTGCCGAACACCGTCAGGACCGCGACGATCGCGTAGGTGAGCGTCGTCCCGCCGACCGCGTACAGCAGCCCGCCAACCGCCGGCCCGATCACCGACGCCAGCTGCCACGAGCCGCTCCGCCAGGTGATGGCGTTGCCGTACAGCGGGCGCGGCACGATCTCGGCGGCGAGCGCCTGCCGTGCCGGTCCCAGGAAACTCCGCGCAAGCCCGCTCAGCGCGACGAGCCCGTAGATCGAGCGCACCACGGTTCGCGGGGCGGTCGGCAGCAGGATCGGCAGCACGAGGAGCCCCACCGAGCAGGCGAGCAGCAGCACCAGCGCCCCAAGCACGACCCGTCGGCGGTCGTGGCGATCCGCGATGTGGCCCGCATAAAGCGCCGCGCCGATGAACGGAAACGCCTCGGCCAGGCCGATGAGACCCAGGGCGAGCTTGTCGTGGGTGAGTTCGTAGATCTGCCACCCCACCACCGTTCCCTGGATCTGAATCGCGATCGTGTACGCGAACAGGCCGACGATATATAGCCGGAAATTCGGGAGGCGCAGTGACGAATATGGGTCTGCAGCGGTCTCCGGCACCCCGAATCGTAGCCGCCGGGCGTTCCCCTTGCCACCGCGCGGCGCGCGCACCATGCTCCTTTTCCCTTTTGGCCTCCGCCGCATTCCATCAGGATGCCGCCCACGCGATTTCGCCGCCTTCCCTGGTCCAGTTGGTCAGACGAGCGACTGCTGCAGCTCAGACTGCGCGATCTCGGCGTGACCATCGAGGGCACGTGGCTCGAGGACTGTGTGACGGACCTCTACGCGGAGCTCGCGCAGAAGGCGATCCGCCTGCGCCCGCACATCTGGCTCTCCGACGAGTGGTTCTCGCCGGGCAACGTGCCGGGCTTTGCGGTGCCGTTCTATCTCGCGCACCCGCACCTCATGCGCCTCGAACGGCGCCAGCTGCTCGAGGTGGAGGGCGGCACGCACGCCGAGTGCATGCAGATCATGCGGCACGAGTGCGGGCACGCGGTGCAGCACGGCTACCAGCTGAACCGCCGGCGCGAGTGGCAGAAGCTGTTCGGCAAGTCCTCCACCAAGTATCCCGAGTCGTACCGGCCGAACCCCGCGAGCAAGAAATACGTGCAGCACCTGCGCCGCTGGTACGCGCAGAGCCATCCCGACGAAGACTTCGCGGAGACGTTCGCCGTGTGGCTCAGGCCGCGCTCCGACTGGCGCCGCCGCTACGCCGGCTGGCCCGCGCTGAAAAAACTGCAGTACGTCGACCGCCTGATGCGTGAACTGGCCGGGAAAGCACCCGTCGTGCGCGACCGGCGCCGTCTGGATCCACTGCGCACCCTTTCGCGCACGCTGTTCGAGCACTACACCTACCGTCGTGCATTGTATTCGGTCGAATACCCCGACAGCTACGATGAAGACCTGCTCCGCCTTTTCTCACTCTCCAGGAGCAACCGCGCGCGCGAATCCGCGGCGAGTTTTCTGCGGCGCCACCGCACGGACATCCGTCGCGTGGTCTCGAAGTGGACGGGCGAGTACCAGTTCACCCTCGACGCCGTGCTCGGCGACATGATCGGCCGCTGTCGCGAGCTCAAGCTGCACGTCGGCGGCCACGAGCGGCAGCTGCTCACCGATTTCATGGTGCTCCTCACCGCGCGCACCATGGAGTTCATCGCGCAGCACGGGCGCCGCGACTGGATCGCCGTATGAAGCGCCTCCGGATCCTCGCGCTGATGCACCCGCAGCTCGTGCCGCCCGACTCGCTCGAGGGACATACCGAGGAGGAGATCAACGTCTGGAAGACGGAGTACGACGTCGTCAGCCACCTCAGGGCCATCGGCCACGAAGTGCGCGTGCTCGGCGTGCAGTACGAGCTGCTCCCGATTCGCGACGCCGTCGAGGAATGGAAGCCGCACACGGTGTTCAACCTGCTCGAGGAATTCCACGGCGAGGTGCTGTTCGACCAGAACGTGGTGAGCCTCCTCGAGCTGCTGAAGGTGCCCTACACCGGGTGCAATCCGCGCGGCATGATCATCTCGCGCGGCAAGGCGCTCTCCAAGAAGCTCCTGCTCTACCACCGCATCCGCGTTCCCGAGTTCGCCGTGTTCCCGATGGGCCGCAAGGTGAAGCGGCCGCCGCGCCTGGCGTTTCCGCTCATCGTGAAATCGCTGATCGAACATGCGTCGGTCGGCATCGCGCAGGCGTCGTTCGTCGACTCAGACGAGAAACTCGCCGAGCGCGTGCGCTTCATCCACGAGCGCGTCGGCACGGACGCGATCGCCGAGCAGTTCATCGAAGGGCGGGAGCTGTACGTCAGCGTGATGGGCAATGAGCGGCTCGTTGCGTTTCCCGCCTGGGAGCTCGTCGCGGAAAAACTCGCCGAGAATGCGCCGCTGATCGCCACGGCGAAGGTGAAGCACGACATCGAATATCAGGCGCGCCACGGCATCGACATCCGTGCGGCGGAGCTCACGACGGAACAGAAGGCGTTCCTCGCGCACGTGAGCAAGCGCATCTACAAGATTCTC
>JBIOHR010000133.1:0-9818 GCA_044449085.1 Gemmatimonadales bacterium
CCGCCCGGCATGACCGACATGCGCGTGGACCGGATCGTCCTCCGCGAGATACGGCTCGAACTCAAGGAGCCGTTCCGCATTTCGTCCGGCGAGGTGCGCGAGCGGCGAATCCTCCTGCTCGAACTGCACGACGCGTCGGGCGCCACGGTGTGGAGCGAGTGTGTCGCGGGCGAGACACCGAACTATTCGAGCGAGACGATCGACACCGCATGGATCGTCATCGCGCAGTGGGTCGCGCCGCGTGTGCTCGGCAAGACCTTCGATCATCCCGGCAACGTGCACGAGGCGCTCGATGCCGACTTTCGCGGCCACAACATGGCGAAAGCCGCCGTCGAGATGGGGATGTGGGCGCTCGCCGCGACGATGCTCGGCGAGCCGCTGGCGCGGTTCATCGGCGGCACGCGGACGGAGATAGCGACCGGCATTTCGCTCGGCATCCAGGCGAACCCCGACGCGCTTATCGCGAAGGCGCGCGCGGCGCTCGACGCCGGATACCGCAAGGTAAAGATCAAGATCGGGCCGGGGCGCGACGTGGAGTGGATCGCCGCCGTGCGCGGCGCGCTCGGGCCCGCCGCGCACCTCATGGCCGATGCCAACAACGCCTACTCGCTCGACGATATGGACCGGCTCGTCGCGCTCGACGCCTTCGGCCTGATGATGATCGAGCAGCCGCTGGCACACGACGACATCCTGCGCCATGCGACGCTGCAGAAGCGGCTGAAGACACCGATCTGCCTCGACGAATCGATCACCGGACTCGACCAGGCGCAGGACATGGTCGCGCTCGGCAGCGGGCGCATCGTGAACATCAAGGCCGGCCGGGTCGGCGGCTTCACGCCGTCGATCGCGATCCACGATTTCTGCCAGGAGCGCGGCGTGCCCGTGTGGTGCGGCGGCATGCTCGAGAGCGGCGTCGGCCGCGCGTACAACGTGGCCATTGCCTCGCTGCCGAACTTCACGCTGCCGGGCGACGTGAGCCCGAGCGCACGGTACTGGGCCCGTGACATTGTCTCGCCCGAGTGGACGATGGACCGCGGCATGGTGCGGGTGCCGCTCGACCGTCCGGGGATCGGCGTGGAGGTCGACGCAGCGCGCGTCGCGGCGCTCACCGTGCGCACGGAGGAGCTCCGGCCGTGAACAGTTTCCTCGGATTCAACGACACTGAGATGGACCTGCTCACCGCGCTGCGGCGCGACCTGCACCGCCACCCCGAGCTCTCGTGGCAGGAGACGCGCACGCAGGACACGCTCGAGCGCACGCTGCGCGATGCGGGGATCACCGACGTTCGCCGCGTGGCGCGGACGGGGCTCGTCGCGCGCGTCCCCGGGCGGGACCCGAAGGCGCCCGTGGTCGCGCTGCGCGGCGACATCGACGCGCTTCCCATCAGCGAGGCGACGGGACTCGAGTACGCCTCGGAGACCGGCGGTGTCATGCACGCGTGCGGCCACGATGTGCACGCCGCGTGGGCCGTGGGCGCGGCGCTGCTGCTTGCGCGCGAGCCGGCCGAAGGGGATGTGCTCATCGTGCTGCAGCCGGCGGAGGAGGTCGGAGAGGGCGCCCGCGAAGTCCTCGCGAGCGGTGCGCTCGACGGCGTACACGCGATATTCGGCGCGCACGTCGACCGGCGGTTCGAGCTCGGCCAGGCTGTCGCGCAGGAAGGGCCGCTCGCCGCGTCGACGGACACCTTTCACATCTCGCTGAACGGCGAAGGCGCGCATGGCGCGCGGCCGCAGGAGTCACGCGACCCGGTCGTCGGCGCCGCCGAGCTGATCATGGCGCTGCAGACGATCGTCTCCAGGCGGCTCGACCCGGCACATCCCGGCGTCGTGACCGTCGGCACGATTCACGCGGGGCGTGCACCGAACGTGATTCCCGAGAGCGTGGAACTCTCCGGCACGATCCGCGCGACGACGGTGGAATCGCGGGCGCTGCTCGTCGGTGAAGTTTCGCGCATCACGCGCGCGGTGGCGATCACGCACCGCCTCACGGCGGGGATCCGGGTTACCGAGGGGACGCCGCCGATCGTGAACCCGCGCGAGGGCGCGGAGTGGGCGGCGCGGGCCGTACGACGCGTGCTCACCCCGCGCGGGCTCGTTCCGCTCGGCACGACCAACATGGGCGGCGAGGATTTCGCGTTCTACCTCGAGAAGATCCCCGGCTGCTTTCTGCGCATCGGGGCGCGCGAGCCGGGCGGCGAGCATCGCGCGGCGCACACCCCGCGATTCTATCCGGCGGAGGAAGCGATGTTCATCGGGGGTGCGGTGCTCGCGCAGTGCGCCCGCGAAGCCGGATCTCCCGCGACCGGCTGAGATCGTTCTCGAACATCGCCTCGGCGGCCGCTCCGACGCGCGGATCCTCGACGATGGCATCGAGCTCGAAGTTGATGGCGATGCCGAGCGGGTTGAAGTCGGTCGAGCCGACGCGGGTCCAGCGGCCGTCGACGACCGTGGTTTTCGCGTGCATCATCTCGCCGCGCCACTCCCAGATGCGGACGCCGTTGCGCAGCATGCGCTTGTAGAATCCGCGCGTGATCTGGTGCATCCATGGGTGGTCGTATTTCGACGGGACCAGCAGCCGCACGTCCACGCCGTCGCGGGCGGCACCGTTGAGCGCCTCGATCTCCGCGAACGACGGAACGAAATACGCGCTCGCCATCCAGATCGACCGCTGCGCGGCGGCCGCCTGCAGATGGAGCGCGCGGCCGACGCGGAGGCGCCACGGTTCGCCCTCGACGATGCCGACGACGGATGGCGCCGCGGCGGCCGGATCGAGACCCGCTCCGCGCGAGGCGCGGATGAGTTTCCGCTCGGCGCGCGGCGGCCGCTCGCCGCCCGCGCGCCGCCACATGTGGTCGAAGGTGCGCGCGAGATCCGCCGCGGCGGGCCCGGCAATCTTCACGCAGGTGTCGCGCCACGCCAGGCGACGGCGCCGGAGGAGGCCGCCCTGCCATTCGTCGCCGATGCCGATGCCCCCGGTCAGTCCGTCCGAGGAATCCACGACGAGCAGCTTGCGGTGGTCGCGCGGGAACGCACCGAACCATGGCCTGAGCCCCGGCGGATTGAACACGCGGACGTGCACCCCCTGCGCGCGGAGCGCGCGGAGGTACGACGACTTGATGCCGCGCATGCCGAACCAGTCGGCGAGCATGCGCACATCCACGCCGCGCTTTGCGGCGCGCGTGACGGCGTCGGCGAACCGCATGCCGACGGTATCCGATTTCAGGATGTAGCACTCGAGCGCGACGGATGTCGCGGCGCCATCGATCATGCCGATCATCGCGTCGAAGGTCGCGGCGCCGTCGGAGAAGAGCGTGACGGTGTTCCCTTCGGACACGTCGGCGGCGGTCATCCGCCAGAGGGCGCGCGAGAACGATGGGCCGCCGCCCGGCGGGAGCGCGGGCGGGGTCACGGGAGGCGGCGCCGTTTCGACCGGAGGCTTCGTGCGGGATGGACGTCCGCTCATGCACGCACATTGCCGCATGTGCGTGACGGGGGGAAGGGCGGGCGCATTCTGGGCCTTGCTTCGCCCGCGGCACGCGGACATATCACGGTATGCTGAACATCGATCTCACCGGCCGCCGCGCGCTCGTCGCGGGCGTTGCCGACGACGGCGGTTTCGGTTTTGCGATTGCCAAGTCCCTCGCCGAAGCCGGCGCCTCGATTTGCGTGGGCACCTGGCCGCCCGCGCTGAACATCTTCAACAACCTGCTCGAGCGCGGGAAGATGGATGAATCGCGCAAGATGCCCGACGGCTCGCTGCTGAGCTTCGAGCGCATCTACCCGCTCGACGCGGCGTTCGACACGCTCGCGGATGCACCTGAGGAGATCCGCACGAACAAGCGCTACAAGGAGCTCGGCGATTTTTCGATCGACGGGTTGATGCAGCGCATCACTGCGGATTTCGGGACTCCCTCGTTGGACATCGTGGTGCACTCGCTCGCCAACGGCCCCGAAGTAAAAAAAGCTTTGATGGACACAAGCCGCGCCGGATATCTCGCCGCGGTCGGCACGAGCGCGTATTCGCTCGTGAGCATGGTGTCGCGGCTCGCGCCGCTGATGCGCCCGAACGGATCCTTCCTCTCGCTCTCGTACATGGCGGGCGAGCGGGTGATTCCGGGTTACGGCGGCGGCATGTCGTCGGCCAAGGCCGCGCTCGAGAGCGATACGCGCACGCTCGCCTACGAGGCGGGGCGCCGATACGGACTGCGGGTGAACACGATCAGCGCGGGGCCGTTCGCGTCGCGCGCCGCGAGCGCGATCGGGATCATCGACGCGATGGTCGCGTACTGCACAGCGAACACGCCGATCGCCGAGGCGCTGAGCGCCACGGAGGTGGGCACGGCGGCGGCGTTCCTGTCGTCGCCCCTCGCGAGCGGGATCACCGGGACCACGCTCTATGTGGACAAGGGCTACCACGCGATGGGAATGGCGGTCGACCGGGGGACGCCGGGGACGATCTAGCACACGCCGTTGCGGAGTGCGGAAGAGGAATTCGGAATCGGGGGATCGTCTAACTCCGTGCGGGCGAAATTGGGCGCTCCATCAGCGCGACTGCCTTCGCACCGCCGTCTTCCTCGCGCACGCCGACGCGCGCGAACCCGAGCCGCTCGTGAAACGCGAGTGATCCCGGATTCGGCGGCCGCAGGTTCACTTCGAGCGTGACGCGCGGCCACTTGCCGCTCGCGAACCGGTCGAGGTCATCGTACATCGCGCGCCCGACGCCCGTGCCGCGCGCGCGCTCGTGCACGACAATCCGGTCGAGGTACAGGAAGTCTGCGCCCCGCTCGGAGAACCAGCGGTAGTTCAGGCTCCAATATTCGAGGCCGGGGCTCAGCGCGATCACGAACGCCGCGAGGCCGGCCTCATTTTCCGCAACGCGGAAGTATGCCGCGTGCGACACGATCCAGCCGAACTCGGCCGCGGAAAGCGCGTTGACGTGCGGCGTGGCGCTGTTGTTGAGCGCCAGCACCGCGGCGTGATCGGCGGCGACCGCGTCGCGCACCTGGATGACGGAGATTGTTCGACCCTCCACCGCGCGGGCGTCCGTGCGGAAAGGAGCGACGATGGCGCCATGGGCCACCGCGCGCAAGTAGGGCCCGTGCGGTCGTTGTGCGCGCGGTGCGGCCGTACATTTGGGGATGCTCAAGAGCGGCGTATGGCGGTGGCTTCTCGTGGCGGCATCGTTTGCGGCAACGCTGGGGATTTCCGCGTATATCCTCTGGTCCGGATGGGCCAAGTCGGGCGCGCCGCCGACCATTCCGCTCGCCGCGCACGCGCTCGCGCTGGCGGCGGTGCTGGCCGAGATCCTGACGCGTACGGTGAAGATCCACTGGAGCGGCGCCGCGCTGAGAATCCCGCTCACGTTTTCCACTTCGCTGCGCGTCTGCCTCGGCGGCGACTTCGGCGCCTCCATCACGCCGTCGCGGTCGGGCGCGGAGCCCGCGCGGTTTCTCGTGCTCGCGGAGGCGGGTGTCCCGGCGGCCGGATCGATCCTGATCCTCTTCACCGAGCTCTTTCTCGAGATGACCTCGCTCTGCCTGCTGTGCGCGATCCTCGCGGGCGCATTTCACGGCTCGGGCACGGTGGTCTCGCTGATGACGGCGATGATCGGCGGTTACGCGGCGATCGTCGTATCGCTCGGCGCGTTCGGGTACTTCCTTGCGCACCGGAACGCGCACGGTCCGCCGCCGCCGTGGGCGCGATCCATCGGACTGGGCCCCGCGCGCTGGCGCGTCGTGCAGCGTGCGCTGCGGTCATTGCGCTCGGGGATCACGGCGCTGAAGCACGCGCGCCTGCTGCCGATGGCGGGGGCGTTCTTCGCCTCGATGCTGCACGTGTCGCTGCGCCTCGCGGTGCTGCCGATCGTCGCGCTCGCGATGGATCCGTCGCTGCCGCTCGCGAAGCTCGTGCTCTGGCCGCTCGTATTTCTCTATGGCGGCGCGGTGGCGCCCGCGCCGGGCGGCGGCGGCGCGGTGGAGTTCGGATTCAAGTTCGCGTTCAGCGGCGTGATGACGCCGTCCGTGCTCGGCGGCGCACTCGTGTGGTGGAGATTCTACTCCTTCTATCTCTACGTGATGCTCGGTGCGCTTGCCGCGGGAAGCACCGTGCTCCGCGCACTCCGCGCGAAATCGCACGCGACAGAATCCGTCGCTCCACCGTCGGGCGCCGGCACGCTCACGGCTGCGGGCACCGAACGCGAACCGCTGTAAAGCGCCCGTGCACCGCGGCGAGCGTATCGCCGCGCAATACGAGTGTTTCGAGCCGAATGCTGTCATCGAGCGCCGCGGCGCTGAGCCGGATGATCCGCGCCGCGGAATCGGCCGGCTCGCGCTGCGAAAAACAGGACGGCTGCAACCGGGTGAGCCGCTCCGGCGCGAAGTTCTGCGCGGTGGGTGCGGCGGCAGCGGTCGGCGATGCGGGCTGCGGAGGGAGTGGTGCCGCGGCCTGCACCGTCGCGGCCATAGGTGCGTTCACCGCACGGCGCTCGGCACGCGCGCCATTTGCGTCCGCCCCGGTCACACCGCCCGATGCCCTTCCCTGCAATTGGGCCTGGGGCGCCACCGCGTCCTTGTCGAGAGCGGGTTCCGCGGGCTTCGCGTCCGCCAGTTCACGCGTGCTCCCGGCATTCTTTTTTCCCGCGGCGACCTTTGCGTCCCGCGCCACCGCGGGCGGCTGCGGCATCTGTTCCCGCGGCAGTTGCCTAGCGCCCGGCGCGCCAGCCGCGCCGGCAGTCGAGTCCGCAGGCTGCGGCGTGGTGCCGGATGCTGCGACTTCGAGTTTCGGCGCCGGCAGCACCGGCGATTCACGCTCCAGTACGACCGCCGATCCGGCCATCAATGCGAGCGCCGCGGCCGCGCGCCAGACCCACCGGCGCGATGCCGCCGGCGCCGGCGGCGCTTTTGGAATCACGTTTGCGGGCACGCGATCGAGCGCGCCAACAATTCGCGCGCTCGCCGCGATCAGCCCCCGCGCCTCCGCCGCCGCCGCCGCCCACTCCGCGTCGGATGCCACCAGTGCCTCCACACGAGCCGTTTCGGCGGCGTCGAGCTCGCCGTCGAGCCACGCGTGAATCAGTCCTTCGTCAGGATGCGACATGCTGCCCCCTCCGGCGCCGTTCGTCCTGCAGCGCCTCGTATGTCTCCGCGAGCCGCCGCCGCGCGCGCGACAGCGTCGTCCCCACCGAACTCTTCTCGATGCCGAGCACCTCGGCGATCTCGCCGTAATCCAATCCTTCCTCCTTCATCAGCAGCGCCTGGCGGTCGCGCTCCGCGAGTGTCTCCAGTGCGCGGCGCGCGTCCGCCGATTGCTGCGCCATTTCAGGCGTGAGTTCCTGCGTTTCCTCCGGCTGTAGCTGCTCGTCCTCCCGCACTTCCGCCGCCATCAGCTCGAGCTGCCGCCGCTGGCGTGACGCGCGGCGCGCATCGTCGCGCACGAGGTTGTTTGCCACGGCGAAGATCCACGAGCGCTCGTTCACGATCGACTCCTGGCGCAGCGCACGCACGAACGTCCCCTGCGCGACCTCCTCCGCCCAGTCGCGGTCGCCGAGCCGGCGCGTGAGATAGCGCACCAGCATCGCGTGATACTCACGGAAGAGACGTTCGGTGTCGTGCACGGGGGTTCTTGATTACCAGTTCTTCACGACGGCGGCGAGCGCCGCCGCGTCGAGCTGCGAGAGTCCGTCCGGCGAGACCTCCACCGCCGTGTGCCGCCCGATCACCCGCACCCGCTCGCCCACCGCGAAGAGCGGTGCGAGCTCCGGAAGGTTCTGCACCAGCGCAAAGTAGGCCGGGGAGAACGGCTTGACCTTCACGACCGTGATCCCGTCGAGCGGACGTGCCTCGGCCCACACACTGTCCTGCAGCGTGAACGTCCGGTTTCCCGCAAGGCGGACCATGTCCTTCTTGTCACGCAACGCATCCTTGTCGAGGTCGCCGAGCGACGTCGCCGCGCGCTGCTCGGACGCGACCTTCGCCGCTTCGAACTGCATCGCCGGCGCATTCGCGCCGCTGGTCGCAGGCTGCATCGGCATCGACTCCCTGCGTATTCCGATGGCCGGCGCGGGCCGGCCTCCGGTCGAGGAGAGGGCGCCCTGCTCCGTCACCAGGTATGACGTGAGCTCCGTCGGAATGCCGTAGCGCTCGCCGAGGTCGCGGAGTTCGGCGTCGAGTTCAGGGTTGCCGCCGTTGCGACGGCGCTCCGCGCTCAGGTAACCGACGCGCTGCGCCGCCCAAAGGCGCGGAACGAACGCGTTGCCCGTGGCATGCGCCGGGAAGGAGACGCGGCCTGTCCAGCGCACCGGTCCGTCGCTGCTCGTGCCCTCGATCACGAGCGTGGCATCCTCGCGAGCTCCGGTGTAGCGCGCGAGCACGACGAGATCCTGTCCGGCGAACACATCCAGCGCGCCCTCCGGCTCGAGTCCATGAAGTCGTACCCCATCCGCGTGAATGTGCACGTCCGTCGCGACCGGCCGCGTGAGGCGTTCGGCCACCACGCCCACCGCGCGCTCGACCGATTCCTCCGGCCGCACGAATGTCGCCGTGCCGCGCCCCTGCAGCGCGAGCTGCTCGAGGAGCGATGCGTTGACGTCCGCGCCGATGCCGAAGGTGAAGAGCCGGCGCTGGCGGCGCAAATCGTCCGCGTGCTGGACGATCGCATCCGGGCGCGTCTCGCCGACGGTCGGCGCGCCGTCCGTGAGGAAGAGCACGAGCGGCAGCCGCCCCTCCGGCGTGTCCGAGGCGAACGCCTCATCGAGCGCGCCCTGGATGTTCGTCCCGCCGTTTGCGCGGAGCGCGTCGAGATAAGCCATGGCGTCATGGACATTGCCGGGCGTTGCGTTGGACCACCCGTCGCGGAAGGTCCGCACGTCGCTCGAGAAATCGATGAGCCTGAAGCGGTCTGACGGCGTCAGCGTCTGCAGCAACTGGTGTCCCGCCGCGCGCGCCTGCTCGATCTTCCGTCCGGACATGGAGCCCGACACGTCGATCACGAGCACGATGTCGCGCGGCGTTGCGCGCACCGGACGCGCCGGCGGCGAGAGCGTGATCAGGGCGAAGCCATCTTCACCGTTCGGCGCGTTGGCCAGCAGCGACATCGCCGCCGTGGCGCGCGACCGCACCGGCACCAGCACCGTAAGCGCGCTGCGGACGTCGTCCACGTGGACGATGCGCCGGTGCCCCTCACGGTCGGTGCGCAGCGAATGCGTCGGCGAGTACGCCTCGCCGAGCGATCCGTCGTCGGGATAGCTGAGGGTGAAGCTGCTGTTGTCCCCCGCGTCGCCGGCGCGGCGATCGCCGAGCCAGTCGAGCCGGAGCGCATCGCCCTCGCGTTCTGCGATCGCGCTGAACCGCACGACGACGCGCTTTTCCTCACCGGGCTGGATCGGGAAGATGCGGGCGCGCAGGAGGCCGTGTCCCATCCACTCGACGAGCGCCGGATCGCGCAGCTTGCGGACGATTTCCTCGTACACGCCGCGGGCGCGATCGGCGTTCATCGTCTCTCCCGTCACCATCTCGCCGTTGATCGAGAGCGCGAGGTCCTCGAACGCCGCCCCCTTGGGCAGCGGGAGCAGGTAGTCGGCCTCGCCGACGCGCGTGCCACGGTTCGTGTACGTCTCGGTCACCTCATAGCGCACCACGCGGCCGTCGAGATCTGCGCGGATGCGGCTCGAGGTGCGCACGACCTGCGCCACCATCGGACGCGCGCACGCGATCATCGGACAGATGCGGTCGGGCCCGCAGGGCGGTGGGCAGCGCACCACGGCGGGCGCCACTCCGGGTTCCACGCTTTGGGCCGGCAGGGTGGCCGCGGCGCACGCCAGCG
>JBIOHR010000134.1:0-9811 GCA_044449085.1 Gemmatimonadales bacterium
GATGCGAGAAGCGGGGGGGATGCCAAATCCCTCTCGCTTCTCGCATCCCAACCCCGCATCCCGCATCAAAGCGTTATCTCAGCGCCTCGCTCCCCATGCTCCCCAAGCCGCCACTATTGCCCTTTTTCCCAGGCGTTTGTACTTTCGACGCGTTCTGGGATTGGGCTCGGTCGCCTGCCGCGCCTGTCCAGAACGGTCCAGCGCGGGGGACCTCATCCGACCCGAGCAGAACGGATTGTCAGGGTCGGCGCGATTCCGCTCCCTGCATCAATCACCACAAAGGAGTACGGAATGCGCACGACCGGGAAGGTGAAGTGGTTCAACGATGCGAAGGGGTTCGGCTTCATCACGCCCGACAACGGGCAGAAGGACTGCTTCGTGCACTACAGTGCCATCCAGGGCAGCGGCTTCAAGTCGCTCGCCGAGGGTGACATGGTCGAGTTCGACATCGTGCAGGGCCAGAAGGGTCCGGCCGCGGAGAACGTGACCAAGGTGGGCGGCTGATTTAGCTCGCTGAACCAGGACACAGAGCGGGGCGCTTCGAAAGGGGCGCCCCGCTTGGCATTAGTGAAGGTGCGCAGCCAGCGCATGGAGCCGCGCCTGAATGCACGCGCGCTGCGCAACGTCGGCGCCCGAAAGCGCGGCCGAATAGTCCGATCGCGCGCGATCGATCATCGCTATCTGGGTCCACAGCGCTCCGGCGCGAATGAGCAGTCGTGCTTTGCGCGATCCCATCTGCCTCGCTCCGACAGAGTCCAGCGATTCGATCAGCGGTGGGATGGCGCGTGGAGTCCAGTCAAAATCGTCGGAACCCGACAAGCGGTGGGGCGATCGCAGGTCGAATTCCGGGCGAATCACATGGAACGCTGCGATGGCCCGATCCACTGCCGAATCAGCAAGTGGCGATCTCGGATATCCTCGCAGGAACGTCGAAACTCTTCGCCAGCCCCAGTTGACCACGCAATCGAGGTCACCCTCGCACTCGCCGCGCGGCTCAATGAACGTCAGCTCATAGGCGGCGGCCTCTGCCAGAGGGCTGTTGGGAAAACGCCGAATCAGGTCCTGGAAATCCTGCCCAGTGTATTGGAAGTCGTCTCCAAACTCGTTGTACACATAGGCGGGCGGAGGAACCGGGTCTGGCCCTCCACGTGGGCGTCTGGCTGGCGGGGAATACAGGTTTCGGGCGCGACCACGGGCGAGCAGCAACGCAGGCAGCCGCGAAGGGCTGGCCGTCGCGATACGCCGGTCAAGGGCAACGATCACCCGGTGCAGGCTGTCCTGATTTTCGCCTCGGTGCGGCGCAAACGACCGGCCGCTATCAGCGGCGCACGAGTCGGCCTGTGCACGGACACGGGTCGAACAGAACGCGAGTGCAAACAGCGCCATAAGCAGCTCGATTCTCGGGCGGCTCATCTTGGCCGGCCTCGAGCCGGCTCGGCTACGCTCTCAAGCGCCTCGTCGATGGCAAGCTCCAGGGTGCGGCGGAGGCGCGATACGTCAAAGGTGAGCGCGCCGAGCGAACCGATGGCGACCGGCGCTGACGGCGATGCGAGGATGAGTTGGGCGAGCTCAATTCCTTTCGCGACGCTCACGCCGAGGTCCCGGTTGAGGACAAACGCGACAGCGATTTGTTCGAGTGCAGCGACTGGAATCTGCCTGCTGCGGCCTCGCCTGCCGGTCAAAAAGAGTGAACGCGCTTCCCTGGCGAGCGCATTGTCGAGCACCTTCCGATCTACGCCGAGCGCAATGGCTGCGGAAACGGTTGACAGTGTTTTCATAATATCCTCAATAAAGAGGATATTATATTCAATGAACTATAAGCGCAATGATTTGATGCTATTGCACATACATCATAACCAACTGTTTATCCGCAATGAACGGATCGCTTTTTTCGCGGCTGCGAGCTGACGTCGGACGGCGATTGGCCCAGTCCCACCGTCTATCTCACGGTTGCCAAGTGAAGTTACCGGCAAAAGCTCTGACAACACATCCCGCTCAAAGCTCGGATGGGCAGACCGGAACGACGCGAACGGGAGCCCGCTGAGTTCACACTCTTTCTCCTCGGCCTCCCGCACCAGCTGTCCCACGGCACCATGGGCTTCGCGAAAGGTCACCCGCTTCCGAACGAGATAGTCAGCGAGGTCGGTCGCCATCATCGTGCTGGTGACCGCCGCTTTCATGCGATCCGCATCGAATGTGAGCGCCTCGAGCGACCCGGCGACCGCGGGCAGAAGCAGCGTCATGCCGTCTATGGCGTCGAACAGCGTGCGCTTGTCTTCCTGCAGGTCTTTGTTGTAGCCGCTGGGAAGACCCTTGATGGTCGCCATCAGCGCAACGAGATCGCCGAGCATCCGCGCGCTGGAGCCGCGTGCGAGCTCGAGCGCATCGGGGTTTCGCTTTTGCGGCATCATCGACGAACCGGTGGAAAACGCGTCGCCGTAGCGCACGAAGCCGAACTCACTCGAGCCGAACAGGATCAGGTCTTCGGCCAGCCGCGAGAGGTGCGTGCCGATGAGCGACAATGCGAACAGCGCCTCGGCAATGAAATCACGGTCGCCAACGGCATCGATGCTGTTTTCGGATATCGCAGAAAAGCCGAGCGACTTCGCGAGGCGCGCGCGGGCTACGGGGAACGCTGAGCCCGCAATTGCGCCGGAGCCGAGCGGAAGTGAAGCGGCACGGCGGCGCGCGGCGGCGAGGCGTTCGCGGTCGCGCTGCAGCGGCCAGAAGTGTGAGAGCATCCAGTGCGCGCCGCTCACGGGCTGCGCGCGCTGCATGTGCGTGTATGCCGGCATGACGGCGCGCTGGAGGCGCGCGGCCTGCGCGATCATCGCGCGCTGCAGCGCCACGATGAGCACGTCGAGCGCGCCGCATGCCTCCATCGTCCAGAGTCGCGTGGCCGTGGCGACCTGGTCGTTGCGGCTGCGGCCGGTGTGCAGACGTGACGCGACAGTGCCGGCCTCCTCGTGCAACAGCCGGTCGATCATCGTATGAACGTCCTCGTCGGTCGCGGTGGGCTTCGCGCCGTCGGCGATGCGCGCGGTGACGGCGTCGAGTCCCTTGGCGATCTGCGACGCCTCACGCGCCGTCAACACGCGCGCGTGGGCGAGTGCGGCCGCCCACGCCTTGGAAAGACGCACGTCGTGCGGCCAGAGACGAAAGTCGACGCCAATCGAGCGGTTGACCGCGTCGAGGGCAGGGTGGGGGCCGCTCGAAAATCGGCCGCCCCAGAGCTTATGCGACGCGGCGGGCTTCTTGGCCATGGGTTGTGAGTGCGTCGAGGTCAGACGCCCGCGACGATCTCGTCCGGCTTGGCTCCTGCGACGGCGCGCGCGAGCGCGGCCTTCGAGTCGCCGGCGGCCTCGAGATCCTTGAGCGCGCGCACGCGCTGCGCGAGGCCAAACAGCCGGATGAATCCGGCGGCGTCGCTCTGCTCGTAGACGTCGTCCTCGCCGAACGTCACGAAGCGTTCGTCATACAGCGCTTCCTTGCTCGCACGGCCGGCGATCGCGACGGTGCCGCGGCAGAGGCGGAGCGTGATCGTGCCGGTGACGCGTCCCTGCGTGACGTTCACGAACGCGTCGTACGCCTCGCGCTCGGTGGTCCACCAGCGCCCTTCATACACGAGATCGGCGTAGCGGGGTGCGATGAGATCCTTCGCGGCGAGCGTGCGGCGGTCGAGCACGAGCATCTCGAGTTCGCTGTGCGCGGTGTAGAGCAGGGTGCCGCCCGGCGTTTCGTACACGCCGCGCGACTTCATGCCGACGAGCCGGTCTTCGACGATGTCCGCGCGGCCGATGCCGTGCCTGCCGCCGATCTGGTTGAGTTTCGTGAGCAGCGCAACGGGGTCGAGCTGCTCGCCGTTCACGCTGACGGGCGTGCCATGTTCGAAGCCGATCATGACGTCTTCCGGCGTCGCCGGCGCGTCTGCCGGATCGGTCGTGAGCATGAAGAGATCCTTCGGCGGCACGCTGTTCGGATCCTCCAGTACGCCGCCCTCGTGCGAGATGTGCCAGATGTTGCGGTCGCGCGAATAGATCTTGGTGGTCGTCGCGGACACGGGCACGTGGTGCGCGGCCGCGTACGCCAGCGCATCCTCCCGGCTCTTGATGTCCCACATCCGCCAGGGCGCGATGACCGGAAGATCCGGCGCGAACGACATGTACGTGAGCTCGAAGCGCACTTGGTCGTTTCCCTTGCCCGTGCAGCCGTGTGACAGCGCGTCGGCGCCGACCTTTCGCGCGACTTCAACCTGTTTCTTCGCTATAAGCGGCCGCGCCATCGACGTCCCGAGCAGGTACTTGCGGTTGTAGATCGCACCGGCGCGGAGCGTGGGCCAGATGAAGTCGCGCACGTACTCGAGGCGCAGGTCCTCGACGTAGCACTCTTCGGCGCCGGAGGCGATCGCCTTTTCGCGCACGCCCTTGAGCTCATCTTCGCCCTGTCCGATGTCCGCCGCGACGCAGATGACGCGGGCGTCGTAGTGCTCCCGCAGCCAGGGCACGATGATCGAGGTGTCGAGGCCGCCCGAGTAGGCGAGGGCGATGGTGCGCATACGAAAACTCCCGTGATTCGATGATAGCTAATGAATATTCAATCAGAGCACGTGCATTCTAGTCACATAATTATGCACAGGCAAGTGGAATCCGCCTGCCTACCTGCGGGCGAGGGTCAAGAGTCGCTTGGCAACGCGTTCGCGGGCCGCGTCGGAACGGCAGATGATCAGGATGGTATTTTCGCCGGCGATCGTGCCGAGGACGTCGGGGCTTCCCTCCGTGTCGATGGCCTCCGAGATCGGCTGCGCGCCCGCGACGACCGTCTTCACGACGATCATTTCCCGCACGCCGTCGAGCCGCTGAAACAGCTGCGGCATCAGCGAAGCGAGCGTCGCGCGGTTTTCCACCGTCGCAGAGCTGTTTTCCGTGGTATACCGGATCCCGCCCGGGGTCGGGACGCGCGCCACGCGAAGGTCGTGCATGTCGCGCGACAACGTCGACTGCGTGACCTCCCACCCGCGCTCGACGAGCAGTTGCCGCAGTTCTTCCTGGCTGCCGACAGACCGCGTCGCGACGAGTTCCTGGATCACCTGCTGGCGTTCCTGCTTCTGGCTCATCGCGCCTCTCCGGGGTCCTGAACAGCATAGCGCCGCCAAAGAGCGAAGGTAAGACGGGTTGACAGAATTGCGCTGCAACCTTATGCATTAGATAATGCATAGAATCCCGATCGGCGTCCTTGGGGCGAGTGGATATGCGGGGCGCGAGATCTGCGCGCTCATCGAGCGCCACCCGCGGCTTTCGCTCGCGTTCGCAACGGCCAACGAGCAGCGCGGCAAGAGCGCCGAACTCCCGGGGGGCGGGCGCGTCACCTTCGTCGCGACCGATGATGCGCCGCTCGAGCGCGCGGCACTCGTGTTCAGCGCGATGCCGCACGGCGCATCGAAAGTGTGGGTGGACCGCGCACGCGCTGCGGGGGCAAAGGCCGTCGATCTCTCCGCGGACCTGCGCATCGGGAACGACGCGGGCGCGGTGCCCTACGGTCTCACTGAAGCGCGCCGTGAATCCATTCGCTGCGCGGATCTCGTCGCGAACCCGGGCTGCTATCCCACGGCGATCCTGCTCGCGCTGCTCCCGCTGTTCGAGCAGGGACTCGTCGCGCCCGGCGCCACCATCGGCGCCAGCGCCGCGAGCGGCGTGACCGGCGCGGGTTTCAGCGCGCGCACCGACCTCCTGTTCGGCGAAGTCACCGAAAGTTTCCGCGCGTACGGTGCGGGCAACACGCATCGCCACCTGAACGAGATGCGCGCCATGCTCGGCGAGCTCGGCGCCGACGCCGACCTCCTCTTCACGCCGCATCTCCTGCCCGTGGCGCGCGGCATCCTCGCGACGATCACCGTGCCCCTCGTGCGCGAACTCCCGAACGCGCTCGATCCGTGGGTTGCGCGCTATGCCGGTGAGCCATTCGTAGAACTCGTCGACCAGCCGCCCGAGCTGCGCCATGTCGCACACCGGAACGTCGTCCGCATCGCCGCACTTCCGGTCGCGCACGTGCGCACGCCGACGCTGCTCGTGTTTTCCGCGATCGACAACCTGATGAAAGGCGCGGCGGGGCAGGCGGTGCAGAACGCGAACCTGATGCTCGGGCTCGATGAAACGCTCGGGCTCCCCGCGTGAGCGCAGCTTGCGACACGACGGTGATGGCATGATGCGCGTCGTGAAGATCGGCGGTCGCGCGCAGGGTGACGCGCGCCTCGGGCCCGCGCTCGCCGCGGCTGCGCGCGCGACGGGAAGTTCCGCGGCATCGCTCTGCGTCGTGCATGGCGGCGGTGACGAAGTGTCGGCGCTCCAGCGCCGTCTCGGCCTCGAGCCGGCGTTCCACGGCGGGCGCCGCGTGACGAGCGAGGCGGACCTCGAGATCGTCCGCATGGTGCTCTCCGGCACGATCAACAAGCGGCTCGTCTCGATGCTGCTCTCGCACGGCGTGCGCGCCGCGGGAATCAGCGGCGAAGACGGCATGCTCTTTCGCGCGCACGCGACTGATCCGGACACCATGGGGCGCGTAGGCGGGACCGTCACGGTGGATCCGTCGATCGTGCTGCAGTTGATCGCCGGCGGTTTCGTGCCCGTGGTCTCACCGCTGGCGCGCGACGCCGATGATACCGGCACTGCGGGGAGCGGGCTCAATGTGAACGGCGATGACGCGGCAGCCGCGCTGGCCGGCGCGCTCGCGGCGGACGAACTTGTGCTCGTCGCCGACGTCGCCGGCGTGCTCGACGACGGCAGGGTGATTCCGTCTCTTGACCGCGATCAGTCGGAATCGCTGATTGCGAGAGGCATCGCCGCAGGCGGAATGGCGGCGAAACTTCAGGCTGCCGCAGCGGCGCTGCACGCGGGCGTCGCCCGCGTGCGGATCGCCGGACTCGATGGAATCGGGAATCCCGACGCCGGGACCCGCGTTGTGCTCTCTCCTTCTCCAGTATGAGAACCGCGATGACGACTGCACTTTCCTCCGCTCCGGCCACCGACGCGCTGCTCGGCGTGTATCGCCGCCCGCCCATGGAGATCGTCCGCGGCGCGGGCGTCGAACTGTTCGACGCAGACGGCAAGGCATACCTCGACTTCGTCGCCGGCATCGCCGTGAACGCGCTCGGCTACGGCGACGAAGGACTCGAACGCGCGATGCGCGAGGCGATCGAGGGGAGCGTCATCCACGTCTCGAATCTCTATCGCACTGCGCCGGGCGAACGCCTCGCGGAAAAGCTCGTCGAGCGCACCTTTGCCGACCGTGTGTTCTTCTGCAACTCGGGAGCCGAGGCGAACGAGGGCGCGTTCAAGATCGCGCGCCGCTGGGGACGGACAATGGGCGGGTCGGCGAAGCACGAGATCATTGCCTTGCGCGGCGCCTTTCACGGCAGGCTGCTCGGTACGCTCGCGGCGACGGACCGGCCCGCGTATCGCGCGCCGTTCCGTCCGCTTGCCGGCGGGATCTCCATTGTCGAGCGCGACATGGAGGAGCTCGACGCCGCGCTGAACCCCGAGACCGTCGCGGCGGTGATCGCCGAGCCGGTGCAGGGCGAAGGCGGCGTGCGCGTGCTCGATCACGATTTCCTGCGCGCGCTGCGCGAGCTGACGCGCTCGCGCGGGATCGCCCTGGTCCTCGACGAGATTCAGTGCGGCTACGGCCGCACCGGAACCTTTCTCGCGCACGAACAGGCCGGGATCGAGCCGGATCTTCTTACCGTCGCGAAGCCGATGGCAGGCGGGCTGCCGATGGGTGCGATCCTCGCGACAAGGGAGATCGCCGACACCATGCAGCCCGGCGATCACGGCACGACGTTCGGCGGCGGCCCGTTCCTGTCACACGTGGCATTGCACGTGTTCGAGCGGTTGAGTGACCCGGCGATGCTCGCTCACGTCAAGAGTAACGGCGCGTGGATCCGAACGGCGCTGCAGAAGATGATGGAGGGTTCCACCAAAGTGCGCGCCGTTCGCGGGCTGGGCTACATGTGGGGCATCGACATTGCCGAGCCGGCAAAGGATGTGGTCGCGCGCGCGCTCGACGCCGGGCTGCTCATCTGTTCAGCGGGCGAGCACACGCTGCGCCTGCTGCCGCCGCTGGTAATGACGCGCGCCGATCTGGAGCGCGGGCTGGAGATGCTCGCAGCGATAATCGGGTAAGCATCCGCGCGATGCGGATGTGGGGATCGGTCCGGTGCGGGGTGCGGGGTGCGGAAAAGGAAGGCGGGGTGGAGGATCGGTTCGGTGCGGAGTGCGGAAGAGGAACTCGAATAAGGAGGAGTCATGCGAGTTTCGTGACTCCCGCTTGGTCGCTCCTTCTCTCCGCGTCGAGTCTGCAGTTTCCGAATCCGAATTCTTGCTCCGCACCCCGCTCCGGGTCGAAGTTCCCAGTGCGAATGCCTCCTCCGCACCCCGCACCGGGTCGAAGTTCCCAGTGCGAATGCCTCCTCCGCACCCCGCACCGGTTCGAAGTTCCCACTCCGAATTCCTCCTCCGCACCCCGCACCGGGTCGAAATCCGCATCCCGCATCCCGGTCGAAGCTCCTCTAGTTGCCATCCTTCTTACAATCCGTGGCAATCTCTTTCTGCAGGCCGCGCGGATCGTCCGTGCGCTTCCAGAAATCGTCATAGAAGTGCCGCATTTGCTTCACGCGGTCGGGTGAGAGCTGCGGGAGCTGCGCAAAAATTGCGTCGATCGCATTCCGCTTCGAGCGAAAACGATCGAGCACGGCCCTGAAGTCGTCCGGCGTCATGCAGTTTCCGCGGTACAGCCGGTCGGTGACGCTGTGGATCGGCAGCGACTTGTCGGGGAAAGCGTAGCGCGCGTTCACGGCGCCGGTCCAGTCGAAATCGAATGCCACCGGCGTCACGCGCGCGGCCGAGTCCTGCAGCAGCGCGACGTTGTGCAGCGCGCCGATCGACCAGTCGGTGTTGCCGATGAAGTACTCGAACATGCTCAGCAGAGACAGCGGACCCGGTTCGAGATCGTCAAAGTGGGCGCCGGTCGTCGCGACCTGTCTCCGCTGCAGGTGGATCGCGACGTCGTCCACATCCTCGATGAAAAACGCCCACGTCGTAATGGGTGCGATTTTGCCGGCGCTGTCGCGATACGTGATCCGCAGGAGCCGCGTGCGGAAGCTCGCGTCGGCGAGCGCCGCATACGCCCGGTACACGGCGTATTCCTGCAGGATGTACTGTTCGTAGTCGGCGGATTTCGGGCGGCAGGTCGTGGTGATCTTGAGCTTGTTGAGGCCGGCGAGAACGGTCTTCTTTGCGTCACCCGATTTCGCTTCGAGCCAGAGCGGTGGAAAATCACAGTTCCGTGCTTGACGGCGGAAATGACCGCGCGCGCGGAGCCTGACCGGCAGCGCGACCTGTTTGCCATCGTCATCGGTGTACGAGAACAGCGCCGGATGTTTCACCAGGCCAAGGCTGTCGCGCTGGCTGAGCAGGGGGCCGAGGTTCGTCGTCAGTGTCGCCGTGAGCGCCGAGTCGGTGCGAAAGAGCCGCTGTGCCCGCGCGCGCGGCGCTGCGCCGGCGGTCGCCACCGCGGCGGCAACCATTGCAACGGCCGCACGACGCACGCGATGGTTCAATGCAGCTCGAGCCGAACGAGAAGATGCGCTGCCACGCCGCGGAGGGTGTCGCTCACGACCCCGGGGGTTACCGTGCTCCCCAGTTCGACGGCGTATTCCACCGTGTGCAGTCCGTCGTCCTCGTGGACGACGTCGCCGAAACGCCAGCGCTTGAACAGCGTCGGGAACTCGCCCTCGATGACGTCGCGCAGCTGGTCCGGC
>JBIOHR010000135.1:0-9783 GCA_044449085.1 Gemmatimonadales bacterium
CCAACTCTCGGCAGCGCTGCCCGATGACGAGAAGCTCAAGGATCGCGTGCGTACACTCGAACAGGGCGAGCGGACGAGCCTCCCGCTCGACATCGACGACCTGCTCCCCGGGCGCGAGTCCGTCGCTGAGGCGGCATCGGAACCTGAGCCGGCATTTGAACCTGAGCCCGAGTTCGCAACGGAGGCGGAGTTCGCACCGGAACCGGAGTTCGCACCGGAACCGGAGTTCGCAGCGGAGGCGGTTCGTCCGGTTTCAGCCCTTGTCGACACCGTTCGTTCGTACTTCGCAGGTCTCGCTGCCCGTCGTGCTGTGCAAGGCGGCGCGCGCGGACGCGCGGCGTCACACACTCCTGCGCCGCGCGCGTCGGCGCCCCAGTTCGTCGTCGCCGGTGGGGTCGCGGCCCTGGAGGACCTGTTCGCGGGCCAGCCGATCGCGGCGGGTGACGAACAGGCGGCGCTCGCGTTTGCGCAGGTCGCCGGTGCCGTCGAGATGGGCTCCGCATCGGTGAAGGGAAAGCCGACCGCACCGGCGTCAACGGAACTTTCGCTCGACTCCGTATTCCGCGATTCGGACGGCCGCGGTTCGGCCGCTGTGGCGCGCCAGTCCCAGACGCTGCGTTTCGACCAGTTCTTCGCCGCTGCAGGAGATGAAGGCGACGCGCTGCCCTCGCACTCGGCCACGGCGCCCGCAGGCGAGCCCGGGAGCGCGGCGGAGCTTCAGCAGTTCCAGTCGTGGCTGACTGGCCTGAAGAAACCGTGAGGATCGCGGTTCTCAACGGCCCCACCCTGAACCTCCTCGGCACACGCGAACCGGAGATCTACGGATCGACGACGCTCGCGGAGATCGAGGCGCGCACGCGTGACGTGGCCGGCGACCTCGGCGTGCAGCTGGCGTTCGCGCAGTTCAACCACGAGGGCGATCTCATCGACGCCATCCACGCGCTCGGCGGACGCAGTGCGGCGCCCGGCGTCGCCCCGGAATTGCGCGAAAAGGCGGACGGCGCGCTCGTGAACGCAGGTGGCTGGACGCACACGAGCATTGCGCTTGCCGACGCGCTCAGCGCCGTGCGGCTCCCATACGCCGAAGTGCATCTCAGCAACATCCTCGCGCGCGAGCCGGAACGGCGGCACTCCCTCCTGGCCGCGGGTGCCCGCGGCATGGTGTGCGGGTTCGGCGCGCAGGGGTACGAGATGGCACTGCGCGGCCTCGTGCATACGCTGCGCGCCGCGGCGCGATGACCGACGGGCGCGAGCGACGTCTCGCCGCGCTGCGAACTGCGTTGGAGGGTGCCGGACTCGACGCGCTCCTGGTGAGTTCGCTTCCGAACATCCGCTATCTGAGCGGATTCTCCGGGTCGAGCGCCCTGCTGGTGGTGACCGCGCGCGACGTGCTCCTCCTCACCGACTTCCGCTATTCCATTCAGGCGAACGTCGAGGCCGCCGCGGTCGCGCGCGTCGTGATCGAGCCGACATCGCTCTGGGCGCGCCTCTGGAGCGAACTTCCCGCGATGCGCGACGTGGAGTCCATTGCGTTCGAGTCGGCGCATGTGACGCACGCGGACTTCCAGCGCCTCGTCGAGCCTCCGCAGGGTGCCTCGCGCTGGCAATGGCGACCGGCGGTGAACCTCGTGGAATCGCTTCGGGAGCGAAAGGACGACGCCGAACTCGCGCACATCCGCGAGGCGGTGCGGATCGCGGAGCACGCACTGCAGCGCACGGTCGAGCGGGTGAAGGCGGGCATGACCGAACTTGCGATTTGCGGAATCCTCGAGGGCGAACTCCGCTCCTGTGGGAGCCGGTCGCATCCGTTCGAGACGATCGTCGCGAGCGGCGAGCGCGCGGCGCTGCCACACGCGCGGTCATCGGCACGGGCCGTTGGGTCCGGGGATTTCCTGCTCGTGGACTTCGGCGCCGAGTCCGGCGGATATTGTTCGGACATCACGCGGACCTTCGTCGTGGGCAAGGCGACGGAGGACCAGCGTGAGATCCATGACGTAGTTCGTGAATCTAATGCGACCGCTTCGGGCGGCGTTCGGGCGGGAATGCGGGGAAGGGATGCCGACTCACTCGCGCGGGGCTACATTGAGCGCCGCGGCTGGGGTGAGGCGTTCGGCCATTCGTTGGGGCATGGGATCGGGCTGGAAGTGCACGAGGCGCCGCGGCTTTCCAAGGCCAATGACTCGCCTCTGCCGGTTGGCGGCGTGGTCACGATCGAGCCTGGGATTTACCGGCCTGGCTGGGGCGGCGTGCGGATCGAGGACGATGTGGTTTTGACTTCGGAGGGGCGCGAGATCATCACGACCTTTCCGCGTGAATTAATCGAACTGTGAGCTGTGTACGACCCGCCGTGAGCTGATACCTGTGGGCGCATGGCGGTGAGCGAAAGGCGACATGACGGTTCGCATCGCCGATGAGCAGGGCACGAATCGGTCACGTCGTCGTTTGCTCGACGCTACGGGCTCACGGGTATCGGCTCACCGCGGGTACCTGAAAGCTCATAGCTCCAAACTGCTCCCAATATTCAGATGATCGATCTCAGATACGTCAAGAAACTGGTTGAGATGCTGGATGAGTCGAGCGTCGACTCGATCGAGATCTCCTCCGACAAGGGCATGAAGATCCGCATCAGCAAGACGCCGTCCCAGCGCGGCACGATGCAGGTCGCCGCGCCGATGGCCATGCCTGCCATGATTGCGGAGCCGCGCCTGAGTCCGGCGGGCGGGATCGCGGCGGTTCCGGCCCCCGTCGCCGCGCCTCCGCACGCAGCCGAAGCGCCAAAGTCCGCGCTGCTCGAAGTCAAGTCACCGATGGTCGGCACGTACTACGGTTCGCCCGAGCCCGGTGCCAAGCCCTACGTCTCGGTCGGGTCAACCGTCAAGAAGGGGCAGATCGTCTGCATCATCGAGGCGATGAAGATCATGAACGAGATCGAGTCCGAATACGCCGGCGTCGTGAAGGAAGTCGGCGCGACCGATGCGCATCCCGTGGAGTACGGACAGGTCCTTTTCCGGATTGATCCCAGTGTCTGACGCGACGCCAGTCCCACCGGTCCCGCCGAGGCCATCCGCGGCCGTTCCCGTTACGCCTGCGACCGCTGCCACCCCTGCGGCGGGTGCCGTGCAGACGGGGATGGGCCCGCAATCGCCGGCGTACAACTACAAGACCGTCCTCCAGCAGATGGTCCAGCAAAATGCGTCGGACTTGCATTTCAAGGTCGGACGCCCCCCCACGATGCGGATCGACGGCGAGCTCAAGCCGCTCGAGCTCGCCCCGCTCAAGCCGGAGGACCTCCGCTCGGTGGGCGACCAGATCCTGCCGCCCAAACAGCGCCGGGAATTCGAGACGGAAAAGGAGGCCGACTTCGCGATCGGCGTGCCCGGCATCGGACGTTTCCGCGTGAACATGTACCAGCAGCGCGGATCGATTGCCTACGCGTTCCGCGCCATCGCGTTCCAGGCGCTGACCATCAAGGAGCTCAACCTCCCGCCGGTCCTCGAGGAGATCGCCCTCAAGCCGCGCGGGCTCGTGCTCGTCACGGGAATCACCGGCTCGGGGAAGTCCACCGCGCTCGCGTCGATGGTGCAGTTCATCAACGAGAACCGGCGCGCGAACATCATCACGATCGAGGACCCGATCGAGTTCCTCCATCGCGACAATCAGTGCAACATCAATCAGCGTGAGGTCGGCACCGACACGGGCTCCTTTGCCGCGGCGCTGAGGCGCGTGTTGCGGCAGGACCCCGACATCATCCTCATCGGCGAAATCCGCGACCTCGAAACGCTCGAAATCGCATTGAAGGCCGCGGACACCGGGCACCTGGTTTTCTCCACGCTGCACACGACGGACGCGACGCAAACCATCAACCGCGTGATGTCGTTCTATCCGCCCCACGAGCAGGCCGACGTGCGCTTCACGCTCGCCTCGGCGCTCACGGCGATCATCTCGCTCCGCCTGGCGCCGCGCTCCGACCGCGCGGGGCGGATTCCCGCGTGCGAAGTGCTCATCAATACGGCCACGGTGCGCGACCAGATCCGCGACCTCGACAAGTCACTCAACATTCCCGAGCTCATTCGCGACGGCACCGTGCAGTACGGCATGCAGTCGTTCGACCAGTCGCTCATGAACTGGTATTCGAAGGGGGTCATCTCGTACGAGAGCGCGCTCTTCTATGCCACGAGCCCGAGCGAGTTCGCCCTGAAGGTGCAGGGCGTCGCCGGCGCGAGTGACACGAGCTGGGACAACTTCCAGCAGGATGTCTCGAAGTGATCCGTTCGTGACACCCGCTGATCGACCGCACTGATGTTCAAGAAGATCCTGATCGCAAACCGTGGAGAGATCGCGCTCCGCGTGATCCGCGCCTGCCGTGAGCTCGGCATCGAGACCGTGGCCGTCTACTCGGAAGCGGACCGCGAGTCGCTGCACGTCCGCTTCGCCGACGACGACGTGTGCATCGGGCCGGCGCCCGCGCGCGAGAGCTACCTGAAGATTCCACGCATCATCGCGGCCGCCGAGATCACCGGAGCCGACGCCATCCATCCCGGCTACGGCTTCCTCGCGGAAAACGCCGAGTTTGCGGAGATATGCGCGGCGAGCAAGATCACGTTCATCGGTCCAACGCCGGAACAGATCCGGACCATGGGCGACAAGGCCGCCGCGCGTGCGACGATGATCGCCAACGGCGTCCCCGTCGTCCCGGGCACGCCGGGGCCCGTCGAGGATGTCGAGGATGCGCTCGCGTTCGCCGTGAAGATCGGCTTTCCGGTGATCATCAAGGCCGCGGCCGGCGGCGGCGGCAAGGGGATGCGCGTCGCGCGCGACGCCGACGAGTTCACCCGCAGCTTCCAGATGGCGCGCAGCGAGGCGCTCTCCGCGTTCGGCAACGGCTCGGTCTATGTCGAGAAGTATCTCGAGCGGCCGCGCCACATCGAGTTCCAGATCCTCGGCGACACGCACGGCAACTGCATTCACCTCGGTGAGCGCGACTGCTCCGTGCAGCGGCGCCACCAGAAGCTGATCGAAGAAGCGCCGTCGCCGGCAATGACGCCGGCACTCCGGAAAAAGATGGGCGACGCCGCCGTCCTTGGCGCCAAGTCCATCAACTACGTCGGTGCCGGCACGATGGAGATGCTGCTCGACGAAGACGGCTCGTACTACTTCATGGAGATGAACACGCGCATCCAGGTGGAGCATCCGGTCACCGAGATGCTCACGGGCGTGGACCTCGTGAAGGAGCAGATCTGCATCGCGTCGGGCGAGAAGATGAGCATCACGGAGACGCCCGCGTTGCGGGGGCACGTGATCGAATGCCGCGTGAACGCCGAGGATCCCGCGAAGAACTTCCAGCCATCGCCCGGCCGCATCGACGTGTTCCATCCGCCGGGAGGGAACGGAGTTCGCGTGGATACGCACGTCTATGCGGGGTACACGGTGCCGCCGTTCTATGATTCCATGATCGCGAAGGTGATCTGTCAGGGGCGCGACCGGCCGGAGGCAGTGGCCAAAATGCGTCTCGCGCTGGATACGTTCGTGGTGCAGGGGATCACGACGACGATTCCGTTCCTGGGACGGGTGATGGCGGACCCGCACTTCGCGAAGGGGGATGTGCACACGAAGTTCCTGGAGACGGACGGGGCGCATCTTATGGCTGAGCCCAAGGCGTAACGCGAGTTGATTCGTTATTCGTTGGTTGGTTAACGGAGGTTCTTGGTTCAGACGAATTGCCATACCTCGGTTAACCAACCAACAAGAAACGGTTGAACTCGCCTTGCGGCGATACGCCCGGCCAACCTCGCATCCTCCGCAGTGACTTCGGCCCGTCGCAAACAGTCATTTTCTCGGTAGCAGTGCGCCCACTCGCCGAGATCAAAATGTCCAAAAAACCGCGCGGAAAAACAGCTCCGGAAGAGCCCCAAACCGCGCCCGACGCCGCGGCAGTCGCCGCGGCCGCCAAGCGTTCGCACCTCAAGCGCGAGCTCGCGGGAATCGCCCTGATGCTGGCCGCCGTGTTCATCGCCGGTTCACTCCTCGCCGGCGGTGCCGCGGCCGGCGCATCGTGCACGACCGGCGGTGGGATCTTCGGCCCGGTCGGCTCGTGCCTCCGATCAACGGTGCTCATCGCGCTCGGTGCCCTCTCGGCGATCATCGTCCCGTTTATCCCGGCCGTGCACGCGCTTCGCCTCCTTGGACGCATCGAGGAGAGCGAGGATCGCCGCTGGCTGTTCTTCACCGTGGGGCTCGCCGCGATCGTTCCCCTCGCCGCCGCACTCGCGCAGGGCGCCTCACTCGATCCCTCGCATGTCGATCCGTACGCCGGGCTCATCGGCAGCTTCGTCGCGTTCTACCTCGTCAAGGCACTGGGACTTGGCGGCGCGTGGGTGGTCGTCGCGCTGGCCGTTTCCGCGCTCATGGCGGGGACGCTCGCATGGAACCCGATTCGCATGCTGATAGGCGGGTCGGCGCGGCGCGCCACGGCCGCCCCGGCGGGCGACCACGCCGGCGACCCCGCGGTCGTTGGCGCGATCGCGACCGGCCCGGACGGCCTGACGCGTGCCGAGCACCTCGAGCCTGACTCGCGGGAGATGCCCGCGCTCAACCTCGCGCTCATGGAAGTCGCGCCGGGCGACGTGAAGCCCGAACAGCAGGAGCTTCCGCTCGAAGAGCTTTCGGAGAAGCGCGGGGCGCGAAAGAGGAAGGCCACCAAGGCCGAGAAGGTCGCGGAGCACGCGGAGGCCGTCGCTGCCGCCATCAACGCGGGCACCGATCCGCTCGACGCGCTCGCCGACGAACTGCCGCCCGCCGACCTGCTCTCGCCCGGGCCCGCCCGCAACGTGGAGCAGAGCCGCGCGCATCTCGATGCCATGGGCCAGAAGCTCATGGACGCGCTCCGCACGTTCAAGGTGGACGGACAGCTCGTCGGGCGCACCACGGGTCCGACGGTCACGCAGTACGAAATCGAGCCGTCGCCCGGCGTGAAGGTGCGTCAGTTCGCGAACCTCGCGAACGACCTCGCGCTCGCGATGCGTGCGGCGTCGATTCGCATCGTCGCGCCGATCCCGGGGAAGGGAGCCGTGGGAGTGGAGGTGCCGAACCCGTCGGCGGAAATCGTCGCGTTCCGCGAGATGATCGACAGCAAGGACTACCAGAATACTCCCCGCGCCCTCCCGATAGCGCTCGGCCGCGATCTCGAAGGCAAAGTCGTCATCGGCGACCTGGCCAAGATGCCGCACCTGCTCATCGCGGGTGCGACGGGCTCCGGCAAATCCGTGTGCGTGAACACGCTGGTCACGTCGCTGATCTACCGGCACACGCCGAAGACGCTGCGCTTCCTGATGGTCGACCCCAAGATGGTCGAACTGTCCGTGTACAACGTGCTGCCGCACCAGCGGCACAAGGTGGTCACCGACAACCGCGACGCCGCCGCGCTGCTCAAATGGGCGGTGATCGAGATGCAGGACCGTTATCAGCTGCTGGCGGCAAACGGCGCGCGCAACATCCAGGATTTCAACCAGAAGGTTCGCGACGGCGCCGAGCTCGTGAAGCCGAAGGACCCGAACGTCGGCTTCGAGGACCGCGTGTACAAGAGCGGCGTGCTCCCCTACATCGTCGTCGTGATCGACGAGCTCGCGGACCTCATGATGACGTGCGCCGCGGAGGTCGAGACGCCGCTGGCGATGCTGGCGCAGAAGGCCCGGGCGATCGGCGTGCACCTGATTCTCGCCACGCAGCGGCCGAGCGTGAACGTCATCACGGGGCTCATCAAGGCGAACTTCCCGAGCCGGATCGCGTTCCGCGTGGCGTCCCAGATCGACTCCCGCACGATTCTCGACTCGAACGGGGCCGAATCACTCCTGGGCAACGGCGACATGCTGTTCATCCCGCCGGGAAAAAGCGAGCCGTCGCGCATCCAGGGCGCCTATCTGTCCAACGAGGACACCGAGGGGCTGATGAAGTGGTACGAGACCCGTCGTGAGGCGAGAAAGGCCGCGATGGAGGCGCAGGGGCTCATGCACATCGAGGAGACGGCGAACGAGCAGGACATCCTCGAGAAGGTCCGCGCGCAGGAAGCACTCGAGGCCGGCGCGGGTCAGGGGAACGAGGAAGAGGAGGGCGACCGCGACAAGCTGTTCCGCGAGGCCGCAGAAGTGTGCGTGCAGAACCAGGGCGGGTCCACCTCGCTGCTCCAGCGCCGCCTCAAGGTCGGCTACGGTCGCGCCGCGAGGATTATCGACCAGCTGCACCTCGCGGGGATCCTGGGGCCACCGGACGGGTCGAAGCCGCGCGATGTGCTCGTGGGGCTCGAGGATGTGGCGCGGATCGCGGGGGACAGATCGGCCGCCGCGTGAGGGTAACGGCAAACGGCGGGTAGAAGGTCACTGACCTTCTACCCGCCGTTGTGCAGTTCAGCTCCCGGTAAGGTGGAAGGACACCGCCGCCAGCGCCGCCGCGGTCGCCTGAATCGTGTACTGCCCGGGCGTGTTGCCGAGGGTCAGCGTGACCTGCGATTGCCCCGTCGCGTCGGTCGTCGTCGAGCCGGCGCTCAGTGTTCCGCCGCCCGTCACGACCCACACGACATGGATTCCCGCGACGCCGTTGCCGTAGCGATCGGTCACCTTCACGATCAGCGGGGCGGACGCTGAGCCAGAGGCGACCGTTTGCGCGTCGCCGCTGAACTTGGCGGCTGAAGTCGCGGCGCCCGCCGTGCCGGTCGCCGTGATGACCGCGGTCGCACCCGAGGAGATCGACGCGATCATCGAGTCCGTGCGGACGAGCGTGTCCAGCGTCCACGTCACGGTCGCGGTTCCCGTCGCGTCGGTCTTGGTCGTCGCCGAATCCGTCTTGCCCGAGTGATTGTTCGGAGTCCACGTCACGACAGCGCCCGGGATCACGGCGCCTGTGTTGTCCATGACGTGCACGGCGACGGGCCTCGCGACCGCGGTTCCGACCGGCGCCGTTTGGGCGTTGGTGGAGGCGTCCTCGGTGATCATGAGACCTGCCGTGGGCCCGGTGCTCGAGTCGCTCTTGCTGCACGCACCGAGTGCGGTGGCGAGTGCGAGCAGTGTGGCGGCGCGCACCAGCCACGCGCGCGGGATGTCTTGCGTCATGTTTTCTCCTTGCGAAAAAAAGAATTCTCGTTGCGCATGGCGGTCATGCGTACGCGCCGTTTAACACGCGATGCACGCGCGAGTTCGCGAAAAGAATCGTTTTTTCAGAGGGAATCGTGAAAAAAAACCGCACGTGTAGGACGAAGTCCGTCGCGCGATGCGCGCGCGTCAGAACGCTGCCTACACGCCCTGATGGTCGACGGACATTCCCCAACTGCCTGACCACGGCGTCCCGCGTCACTGCGGCTTTTCGATTCGCATTGCAGTGCTTTTGGTGACGCTCTTCCGTGCCGCCATGCCTACCTTCTCGTCCATGACGCAGGCCACGAACCAGTTCGGTGAACTCGGCGAGCGGATCGCCGCGCGCTACCTCGAGCGATCGGGATGGCTCGTGGTCGCACGTCGCTTCCGCTCAGGGCGGCGCGACATCGACCTCATCGTGCAGCGCGGCGACCTCATCGCGTTCGTAGAAGTGAAGGCGCGCTCAGGTGACGAGTTCGGCGATCCCGTCGAGGCGGTGAATCATCGGAAGCAGCGCGAGCTCACCAAGTCTGCGCAGACGTGGATCGATCGCCACGGCCGCGCCGGCGAGGCCTATCGGTTTGACGTCATGGGAATCCTGCTGAAAGAGCGGCGGGTGTTCGTTCGGCATGTTCCCGGAGCGTTCGCCGTGGCATCCTAG
>JBIOHR010000136.1:0-9728 GCA_044449085.1 Gemmatimonadales bacterium
GTGAATGAGCAGCGAATGCCGCGCGGGATCGATCTGCGGAATGCCGCCGTGGTGCCGCTCGAAGTGGAGGTCAGCGGGAGTGATCGTGCCGGTGAGATCCTGGAGCGGCGTGAGCGAGGTGCCGGTGACCTGCCCGGTGGGGGATCGTACGGCGACCACGAAGCGCGACCGCGTCCCAACGGGCGCGGTCGGGGTTCCGAGGACCTTCGTGGGATCGTCCGGAATCGGCGGAAGCGGGTTGAGCGCGTTGGGTGCAGCGGCCGCGCCGGGCGCGGCTTTCGCCGCCTTTGTTCCTTGCTGCGCGCCAGCGAGAGCGGGCAGGCCGGCGAGCACCGCGCCGCCGACGGCGCCGGCGGCGCCCGCGAGGAGGTCGCGGCGGGAGATGCCGTCGCGGTGCGGCGCGTCATCGTCGGCCGGTGGAGAATCGAGATCAGGCATGGGTCAGTGGCTGGAGGCGCGCGGAATGAGCCGCGCCGGAGGTTTGAAAGCGGCGTGGCCCTTGGTTGCATACGGCACGTCACGCGGCGCGCCGCCGTGGGGCCAGTCATTCTCCTTCATCGGAGCGTCGGGTCTTGGGTGTGAATCAATGTATGCGGCGAGATCGAACGCTTGTTGCGCCGTGAGCGAACCCGGCGCCGTCTGCGGCATGTTGTGCACGATGAAACTCGCGGCGCGCTCCTGGCGCGCCATCGATGCGGCGATCGTGAACGATCCAGGGCCCCACAGGGCCGGGATCGGACTGTGCCCCGACCCGTCGGCCTGGTGGCAGACCGCGCACGTGGCGGTGAAGAGCGTGTGCCCGCGCAGTGTGTCGCCGACGAGCGTGTCCTTCATCGGCAGGAGTCCATCGACGGCGGTGAGGTGCCTGCCGACGGGCACATCGCGCGAGATGTACGCGAGGTAGGCGAGGATGTCGTCCATCTCGCGGCTGTCGACCGGGAGCGCCGTGCCGGCGAGCGAGCGTGTCATGCAAAAGTTCACGCGGTCGGCGAGAGTGATCACAGTCCCGCTGCGGGCGAGGTACTTGGGAAAGCGCGCGTGCGATCCGGTGAGCGGCGCGGCGGTGGCTTTCGTCCCATCGTTCTCGTGGCAGCTCACGCAGCGCATATTCGACTTGACGTACTGCGGCAGGCTCTCCGGCGTGAACCGGATCAGCGCGAGCCCGCGCCGTATGGCAGCTCCGATCGAATCCCTGGGAATGTCGGCTTCCGCGGGCGGCTTCCATGCGCTCGCGTCGAAGGCGACCGCCGCGCTCCCGGCCGATGCCGGCGCCTGCGCCCGCTCGACGGTGCACCCCGCGCTGCCGGCCGCGATCAGCATCGCCACCGCAGCCACACGGCTCAATCGCCCCGAATAGTTCGATCGCATCTCAACGTGAGACGCTAGCGCCGCGTACGCGGAGCCGCAACTTTCACGCGATTGCCCACGCCGCGGCCCGTGCCTACTTTCTGAATCTCCGCTTCACCGAGGCAGCAGATGATTCGCGCACGCACATCACTCCCCGTCGCCGCGCTCGCGGTCCTGGTGTCCGCAGGTTCGATCTTCGCGCAGGGCGACAGCACGCGCGCGCGCCGCGCGCCGCGAATAGACCCGAGCGACACCGCCATCGTGGTGCCGGGCCGCTCGGTCGTTGCGACCAGGTTCGGGATCGTCGCCACGAGCCAGCCCCTCGCGAGCGCCGCCGGCGTGCAGATGCTCGAACATGGCGGCAATGCCGTGGACGCGATCATCGCCGCCAACGCGACGCTGGGTCTCATGGAGCCGATGATGAACGGCATCGGCGGCGACCTCTTCGCGATCGTCTACGAAGCGAAGACCGGGAAGCTCTACGGGCTCAACGCCGGCGGGTGGGCCGCAACCGGCGAGACCGTCGACCTGCTCGCTTCGAAGAACATCACGCGCATGCCACAGCGCGGCGTCTGGTCGGTGATCGTACCGGGTGCGGTGGCAGGCTGGGACGCACTCCGTTCGAAGTTCGGCACCATGGGCTTCGACAAGCTGCTCGCACCGGCCATCTATTACTCGGAGAACGGCTTCCCCGTCTCGGAAATCATCTCGGACAACTGGCGGATCGCGGAGACCAATCAGGCGGCAAACGGACCGTTCAAGGCGACCTATCTCATCGACGGCAAAGCACCGAGACCCGGGCAGCTGTTCACCAACCCCGACCTCGGCGCCTCGCTGCGCCGCATCGCCCAGAAGGGGAAGGACGGGTTCTACGCCGGTCCCACAGCCGACGCGATTCTCTCCACATTGAAGGAGCTGGGCGGCACCATGACCGCCGCGGACCTCAGGGACTTCACGCCGGAATGGGTGACGCCGCTGCACACGACGTACAACGGCTGGACCGTGTACGAGCTCCCGCCCAACGGCCAGGGAATCGCCGCGCTCGAGATGCTCAACATCATGAGCCGCTTTCCGATCAAGGCGGACGGGTTCCACAGCGCCAAGGCGATGCACGTCGAGATCGAGGCGAAGAAGCTCGCGTACTCCGACCTGCTCAAGTACATCGGAGACCCACGTTTCTCGAAACTTCCGGTCGAGCAGATCCTTGGCTCGGCCAACGCCGACGCGCGCGCGAAACTGATCGACGAACACAAGGCCGCATGCCGCGTGGAGCCCGCGCAGTTCGCGGGCCTGGAAAGCAAGGGGAGCGAGACGATCTACATGACCGCGGTGGACAAGGACGGCAACATCGTCTCGCTGATCCAGAGCAACTACTCGGAGTTCGGCTCCGGCCTCGTGCCGGCCCATATGGGCTTCGTGCTGCACAACCGCGGCGGCCTCTTCACGCTCGAGCGCAACCAGCCGAACACCATCGCGCCACGCAAACGGCCGCTGCACACGATCATCCCGGCGTTCATGGAAAAGGGCGACACGCGAATCGGATTCGGCATCATGGGCGGGTGGAACCAGTCGCAGGCACACGCCCAGTTTGTGTCGAACATCGCCGACTTCGGCATGAACATTCAACAGGCGCTCGAAGCCGGACGTTTCACCAAGGGAACGTTCAACGGATGTGACGTGCAGATCGAGTCGAAGGTGCCCGCGGCCACGATTGCCGAGCTCAGGACGCTGGGACACGAGATCACCGTGCGGAGCGCGCGCACCGAAAACTTCGGGTACGGCCAGGCCGTGGAGAGCAACGGGGCGGGAGTCCATTTCGGCGCCTCCGATCCGCGGACTGACGGCGCGGCCGTGCCTCAATCAGCGCCGGCGACGCCGGAGAAGGGAAAGAATCCGTGATCACCGTATTCATCGCCACGTACGCCGCGGTGTTTCTCGCAGAGATCGCCGGCGATAAACTGCTGTACACCACCGGCGTTCTGTCGTCACGCTACCGGCCGCTCCCGATCATGGTCGGCGTGACGATCGCGTTCATGGTCAAGATGGCGGTGGCGGTGGCCGCCGGTGAATGGGTTTCGCACCTCCCGCCGCTCGTGGTGGCTGCCGTGACGGCGGTGAGCTTCATGGGCGTGGCATACACGGTTTGGCGCAAGCCGACGATCCCGCGCACGAAGAAGAAAGAGGATCACACGGCGGGAAAGGCGGCGCTGGTTTCGTTCGCCGCGATTTTTTTCTCGGAGTGGGGCGACGTCGGCCAGATCACGGCGGCCACGATGGCCGCGAAATGGATGACCGCGGCAGGCGCAACCGGAACGACGCCATACGTCGTCTGGCTGGGCGCCGTGCTCGCGATGGTGACCAAGGGCTCGCTGGCGGCGTCGATCGGCGCAGGCGCCCGGCACTGGATCGAGAAGACCTTCTCACCGAAAGTCATCCGTTACGGCGGCGTGGGACTGCTCGTTTTGCTCGGGATCATGAGCGTCCTCGAAACGCTGGGATTCGGTTGATATGGCGACGATCGCCGGAGTGAGCGCCGACGAACGCAAGGCGGCAATCAAGTTCATCGTCTGCCTGGGCGCGGTCAGCCTGTTCGCGGACATGACGTACGAAGGCGCCTACAGCATCATGGGCGGCTTCCTCAAGGACCTCGGTGCGACGGCGACCGAAGTCGGAATCATCGCCGGCTTCGGCGAAATGATCGCGGCGAGCTTGCGCTATTTCTCGGGCAAACTTGCCGACCGCACGCGAGCCTATTGGTCGATCGCGATCGCCGGCTACGCCATGAACCTGCTCGTGGTGCCGGCGCTCGCGTTCGTCGGCACCTGGCAGGCGGCGGCGTTCCTGATCATCGCCGAGCGCACGGGGAAAGCGCTGCGCGGCCCCGCACGCGACGTGCTGCTCTCCGACGCGACCGGAAAAGTCGGCCACGGATGGGGTTTCGGCCTTCACGCGGCAATGGACCAGACGGGCGCGGTCGCAGGCCCCGTGCTCATGGCGATCACCGTGGCGCGCATGCACAACTTCGCGCCCGCCTTTCTGCGGCTCGCCGCGCCGGCCTTGCTCGCGTTTGTCGCGATCCTCGCCGCACGCTACGTCTACCCCGACAACAAGGGAACGCCGCCCTCCGCCAAGGACACGAAGGACCTCCCGAAGGTCTACTGGATCTACGTGGCCGCGGCCGGCATGCTCGCCCTCGGGTTCCTCGACTTCCCCCTCCTCTCGTACCACTTCGAGAACACGGCGCTCGTGAGCAAGGCGGTCATCCCGCTGCTCTACGCGCTCGCGATGGGCGTGAACGGCCTTGCGGCTTTGATCTTCGGACGCCTCTTCGACAAGTACGGAATCGTCGTGCTTGCGTGGGGCATCCTCATCTCGATGCTCTCCGTACCGCTTGGATTCCTCGGTGGCGCGGCCGCCGCGACCGTCGGTGTGTGCTGCTGGGCCCTCGGGCTCGGCGTGCAAGATGCCTCGCTCCGCTCAGGCATCGCGCAGCTCGTGTCGATGAACAAGCGCGGGAACGCGTTCGGCACGTTCAACGCGGTCTACGGCATCATGTGGTTCGCCGGGAGCACCACCATGGGGCTCCTGTACGATCACCGCGTGGGAGCGCTGGTTGTCTTCGGCCTCACCGCTCAGGCTATCGCCGCCGGAATGTTTTTCTGGCTGAAGAAACCGCTCGGCGAGGCGATCGAGGCGAACAAGTAAGCTCGCCCGTCAGGGCTTCGGCAAGAACTTGATTCCTGCGAGCGAGTCGGCGATCGCCGGGAGATCCACGGCGCCGGCGGGATAGCCGTTGTACTTGAGCACGAACGCCACGACTCCCGCGACCTGCTGGCTCGTCAGCGATCCCGGATTGTCGGACGGCATGTCGTTCGAGATCTTGCTGAAGAGAGAGCCGAGCGTGTTGCCGTCGTAGTCCTTGTGGAACTCCGATCCGGCGAGCGGCGGTGCGTCGTTGATTCCGGCAAGCGAATCCCCATGGCAGGTGGCGCAGGTCGCGCGATAGGTCGACTCGCCGCGCCCCGCCTGCGCCAGGGAATAGACGCTGTCCCATACTGACGAGGGGCCAAGCGCATGCCTGGGCGAACCGGGCGCGCCTGGCGACGCGGCGACTTGAACCAGCGTCAATCCGACGATCGCCACGCCCGCCGCTGCGAGGATCCCCTTCCGGCTGGTCGCCGACCTCGTGCCGCTCATGCCGCGCGTCGCCCCTTCGCTGAGCTTTCCGAACACTGTGCCTCCCGGAATCGGTATTTCCCATCGTTCCCCGAAATTACGGCCAAGTTCAGCCTCCTGCTGGACTGGATCGGGCGATCCGTCCGCAGCGACCATTTTTCTTGCATTCTGCCGACTTTCTCGCATGGTACGTGTCCCGGGACGCGCCTTGCCGCGGCCCCTCCGACCGCGTAACTCCTTTGGCCATTGTGACTAAAGAGCCGCTGGCACAGTCGGGCAAGCGACTTGCACTTCAACCATGCCGTTCGGCCACAGTCCGTCCGGAACGTTCATCAAGCCCTGCCAACGTCGCACAGGAGCCACGCCGATGCCGCCCCGCAAGAACGGATTCACGCTGATCGAGTTGCTGATCGTCGTCGTGATCATCGGCATCCTCGCCGCGATCGCGATTCCGAAGTTCGCCAACACGAAAGAAAAAGCGTACGTCGCTTCAATGAAGTCGGACCTGCGCAACCTGATCACGGCGCAGGACGCCTACTATGCGGACAACAACAACTGGTACGCGCCGAGCACTGCCAACCTCGGCACGAACTATCGCGCCTCCTCCGGTGTCACCGTCGTGATCAGCGGGGCAACCGCATCGGGATGGCAGGCGACGGCAACCTCGCCACTCACCACCATGTCATGCCACATCGACTTGACCGCGGGGTCAACGCAGGAAGGTCAGGTCCAGTGCCAGTAGCGCGGTGATGCGGGATGCACGGGGTAGGATGCGAGATGCGGAAGTACCCCAGCTCCCGCGCCAGCTATAGGAAGTAGTCGCCGACCCGGATGCCGTACGGCGCCGGGTCGATCGTTTCGAGGATCGAACGCCGGAACGCGCCCGCGTCGTCGGGTTCGCCGAGATCCGCCAGGACGCCGGGATGGTGAAGATTCCCTTCGGCGTCGCTGATGACGAGCACGATCGGCCGCTTCACGAGATCGGGGTTCGGGTTCACCGAATGGGCAATCGCAATCTCGAAGGTGTCGAGCATGAGCACCGTGCCGACCGGGTAGGCGCCCAGCATGTCGGTGAAGGTGAGCACGACGACCGGATCGAGATACTCGTGCGCGTGCTCGCGCATGTGCGCGACCACGCCGGCCGGCGTTGCCGGCGAAGGGTTATGTCCGAGGCGCGTGGTCGCCGCGTCGAACGCCTCGATCACCGCGACGATCTTGCTGTAGAACCCGACCGGGCGCGGGCGCAGGCGCCTGGGGTAGCCGCCATCGCGCTTGAGATGGTGCTCGTACGAGACCAACATCGCGCGGTACGGATACTCGTTGTGCTCGCGCAGGTGAAAGAGCGTGAGCACGCCAGTCCATGGATGCGCCGTGATGGCCTTCCAGTCGTCGTCGGTGAGCGGACCCGTCTTGTCGAGAATGCCATCGGCCATCCGCGACTTGCCGCAGTCGTGAAAGAGCGCGGCGAGGCCGAGGTCGTAGAGCTGCACGCGTGAGAGGCCGAGCCGCCGGCCGAGCGCGACCGAGAAGATGCAGACGTTCACGGCGTGCGTGAACGTCTGGTCCTGGTAGTCGCGAACCGTGGTGAGCCCGAGCATCGAGGCTTCATCGCTGAGGATGCGATCGACGATCAGCTGCACGGTGCGCTTCACCACCTTGAGGTTCGGACTCTGGCCAATTGCGACGGCGGCCATCACGTCGGACGCGGCGGCGACGGACTTTGCGTACGCGCCCTTTGCGGGATCGTTCGTGGCGCCACGCTGGCCGCTTCCGCCCATCTCGGCCTTCACCGGCGGCTCGAGCTCGAACAGCGTCACGCCGGCGGCGGCGAGCTGGTGATGCAGGTGATGGTGCCGCGCGATCGGATCGTCACCCTTCGGCGCGTTGAGGGCGGTGACGAGCGCGGTCCACTCCGCGGGCGTCGGCACGGTGCCGGCGCGCAGCAGGCCCGTACCGCTCGCGCGAAACTGCGCGATCAGATAATTGATGGTGGCGTAGTTGTCGAGATCGAGGCGCAGCCGCGTCTGGTTGATGAACAGGAACTCGCCGGCGATGCGCAGCTCGAGGCCGGCGTCGTCGCCGACGAGCTCCGTGCTGAGCGCGGTGAGCTCCTGCAGCGAGCGCTGCACGACCGGATTCTCCGCCGGGTACATGCGCACGTTGCGCAGCGCGCCGCAGAACGCGAGGACGAACGCGCGCCCGAGCGAGCGTATGTACGCTTCGGTTCCCTTTTCCAGCGGGACCGCGGCGGTCGTACGCGTCGCGCGCGGCGGGACGGTCACGCGGCGCCTTCGCCAAGCGCGCGCACGACCGCGCGTCGCACGACGGGGTCCTTCTCGTCCCGGCAGCGCTCGAGTGTCTTGCGCGCCGCGGGCGATCCGATGCGTGCGAGCGCGGCGGCCGCACACGAGCGGACTTCGGGATCGGATTTTCGCTTGAAGAATCCCTGCGGGCCGTTGAGCATCGGATCGAGCACGGCAACGCCCGCTTCGCCGCAGATCGTGCCAAACAGCTCGAAGAGCGCAAGACGCTCGGTGCGGTCGGCGTCGCGGATCTCGCGCGCCTTCACGAGTTCCGTCACGCGCGAGAGCACGCCCTTGTGCGAGGCCATCGTGAGGGTTTTCACCGCGGTCATCCGGATGCCGCGGTTCTTGTCCTCGATGGCGCGCTCCAGCGCGAAGAGCGCGCGCGGCGTGGCAATCTCCGCGAGTGATTCCACGGCCGCGGTGCGGAGCCGCTCGTCGTCGAGGCCGAGCACCTTGGCCAGCGCGGGGACGGCGGCTTCGGAGCGGCTCGCCGCCGCGCGCTTCACCGCCTCCGCCGCGACGACGGGATCCGAAGCGGAGATGAGCTTGACCAGCTCCTCGGGGTTCGACTCGGCAATCACATCGGCCGCGTCGGCGAGCAGGCGCCGCACCTCAGGATGCTTTGCCTCCGCACTCCAGACGAACAGCGTGCCGAGCGCCCGCGGACGAAGGCGCCGCACGAAATCGGCGAACTCGTCGCGGGGCGGCGGCACAGCGCTGTCATTCACGGCGGTGAGCAGCGGGCCGAGCATGGCGGGATCGCTCACGCGCTCGCCGAGACGCTCGAGGCCCGCGCGAATCACCGGCGCCGCATCCGGTGTGCGCTCGAGCGCCACACCGCTCTCCCGGAGGAGGTGGGCGACATTGCCGAAGTCGAGGCCGGTCAGGAGGTGCAGCATCATCGCGTCGAGATGCCCGGCCACCTCCTCGCGCACCGCTGGGTCGTCGTTCAGTTCGAAAATGTCGAGGAGGACATCGACGACCGCGTGCCGGAGATCGGAGGCATATTCGCGCTCGATCTCGCGCGCGAGATAGCCGCCGGGCGCGGCCGCCGGCGTGGCGGGCTCCGCCGCCGCTGCGCTGGCGGGTGCGACAAGCGCACGGTCGAATCGCCCGGGCGCGTCCGAACCGCCAACGGCACCGCTCGCAGCGGCGGCGCCCGGCGGTCGGCGCCGCTTCGCATCGGCAACCGCGTTCTTCGTGTCGGAGACACTTGCCTGTGCAGGCCAGCGTCCCGGCGTCGCCGACGGATCGAGCGGAGCTCCTTGCCCCGCGACATTGTCGATGAACCGGTAGGTGAGGAACACGAACTCCTGCTCCCAGAGGAGCGTGAGGATGTCGTCCTCATGATCCTGGGCGCGCCGTACCAGCGGGATGATGCCGAGAAGCTTCTCGAGTTCGTCGCCTTCGAATCCGCGCGTGAGAGTGATCTCGCGAACGCCGTCCTTGAACAGCGTCCACGGGAGCGAGTCGGAAACTTTCTCCGGCTCGCTCAGCACCTTGACATCGCACCAGGTGAAGTCGGTGTCGCTCACCTGCAGCGAAAAACCGGACGTTTCCTTCCACACCGCGTGAAATGCGCCGCGAAGATTTTCGACGGTCTTGATGTACTGGGTGTTGTGGCTCGGATAGAGCTGATGCGCGCGGACTGTCTTGTCGAGCTGCCGGAGCAGGTCGGCGACCAGAGCCGGGTCGAACGGAGGTTCGACCGTTCCGGGAGATTGGTCGGCGGCGGCGGGCACAGCGGGAAAATCTACCGCTGGCGAGGGACGACGATAGATGGCATCGCTCGTGGATGGGCACTGGCCCCGTGGATGGGACGAGTGGTGAGGGGAGAGGCGCGGTGAGGGGTGAGCAGGACGCGCGGTTGGGGGGATGCGCGGTGAGGGGGGAGCAGGA
>JBIOHR010000137.1:0-9653 GCA_044449085.1 Gemmatimonadales bacterium
CGGCGAAGCATCCGGTCGAATGACCGCGGCGGATCGCGCGAAATTCCTCTCCTACGCGCTCGGATCCGCGCGCGAAGCGATGTCGTGGTACCGCGCCCTGGCCCCATCCCGCACCGACGCGCAAACCCGTGATCGCCTCACCCGCCTCTCCCGAATTCGCCGAATGCTCATTGGGCTCCTGAAGCGCCCAGGCGAATCCGGCGGTCGAAAGTTCGATCCTTGGTAGCCTCCTCACCCCTCACCGCGCCTCCTCGTCACCGCGCCTCCTCCTCACCCCTCACCGCGCCTCCTCGTGACCGCGCGCCCGGCTCACTCCTCACCGCGCCTCCTCCTTCCGTCCTTCCTCAACGCCTCTATCCTCGCCCCCGTATAACTGTGGTATGTCAGTTAACTGACAACCCCCGCCCGACCACCCGTGCCACCTCGCCGAGGAGGTCAATCTCAATGAAGGACTCGTTCCGCCGCATTGCCGCCGTCGTCAGCGCGCTCGCAGCCGCTGTCGCGATTGCGGCTGCTCCGCTTGCTGCGCAGCCCGCCACCCAGCGCAGTGTCCCCCAGACGTACGCCATCACAAATGCGCGCATCGTGCCCGTTTCGTCTCCCGCGATCGAGAGGGGAACGATCGTGATTCGCGATGGGTTGATCACTGCAGTCGGCGCGTCGGTCACCGCGCCGGGTGACGCTCGTATCATCGACGGCGCCGGATTGATTGTCTACCCTGGCTTCATCGACAGCTACACCTCGCTCGGCCTCGACGAGCCGGCCGCCGGTGGCGGTGGGGGACGCGGAGGACGCGGCGCGGCTGGCGGCGCCGCGGCTGCCGCTCCGCGCCCCGCGGTAATGTCCACCAACCCGCCGGGCCTTCAGCCCGAGAACAGCGCGGTCGACCTGCTCAAGGTCGACGCCGACGCGTTCACGGGTCCGCAAAGTGTCGGGTTCACCTCCGCGCTCACCGCGCCGCCGACGGGCATCTATATGGGGCAGTCGGCGTTGATCGACCTCGGCTCGGGCGACGCGTCCAGCCTCATCGTGAAGTCGCCTGTCTCGCTCAACATCGGCTTCACGCCGCTGCGCAACGGCGGCTTCCCGAATTCGCTGCTCGGCGTCTTTGCGGCGCTCCGGCAGTCGCTGCTCGACGCGCAGCACTATCGCGACGTCGCGGCGGCCTACGCCAGGAATCCGCGCGGCATGAAGCGGCCGGACTTCGATCCGTCGCTCGACGCGCTGCAGCCGGTGATCAAGGGACAGGTTCCCGTCGTCATGCGCGCCGATTCCAAGCGCGAAATCGAGCGCGCGCTCGACCTCGCCAAGGAGTTCAACCTGAAGGTCATCATTGCCGGCGGCGAGGAATCGCCGATGCTTGCGGAACGTCTCAAGTCGGAAAACGTCCCGGTGCTCCTCTCGGTGGACTATCCACGGAGGGCTCCGCAAGCCGCCGACGCCGATCCCGAGCCGCTCCGCGTGCTCCGCGAGCGTGTCGATGCGCCGAAGGCCGCTGCCGCGCTGCAGAAGGCGGGTGTCAAGTTCGCGTTCGAGTCGGGCAACATCTCGACCTGGGCTGATTTCACCACGAACCTGCAGCGCACCGTGGAGAGCGGCCTCAGCGCCGACGACGCGGTGAAGGCGCTGACGTGGCAGGCGGCGGACATTTTCGGCGCGAGCGACCGCCTTGGCTCGATCGAGGCCGGCAAGATCGCAAATCTCACCATCGCCCGCGGCGACGTGTTCGATCGCGGCGGGCGGATTTCGCAGCTGTTCATCGACGGGCATCCGGTCGCGGTGCGCGCGCAGACGGCGAGCGGCGCGGCGGCGGCGACCGCGACGGGCAACTGGAATGTCGTCGCGACGCTCGACGGGGCCGACCATCCGATCTCGGTTTCGCTGCAGCAGGACGGCGTTCGCCTCACCGGCACGTATCAGGGCGCGCTCGGCGCCGGCGAAGTCACCAACGGCACGATCGGCGCCGACGGCAACTTCCGCTTCACGGCATCGCTCATCGTCGGCAACCTGAGCGAGGAATGCACTTTCAGCGGCTCGCTGCAGGGGAACGGCATCAGCGGCACGATCAACGTGGTCGGCGAGCCGACGACACCAGGGAAGTTCGTCGGCACGCGGCCGGGCGGCGGACGCGGCGGCCGCGCCCCGCAGGACGGGAGATAGCCCATGCCTCGCTCAATTCGATTTCTCGAGGTGACCATGCAGCGCATGTCCACGATTGCGGCCGCGCTGAGTCTCGCGGTGGCCGCGCAGGCACAGCAGGCGACGACGGCATCGAAGAACGCGCCGCCGACGCTTATCAGGAACGCGACGATCATGACGGTCACGAAGGGCACGATGCAGAACACCGACATCCTGCTCGAGAACGGCAAGATCGCGCGGATCGGCAAGAACCTTTCCGCGCCGGCCGGCGCGACCGTCATCGACGGCACCGGGAAATACGTGATGCCCGGCATCATCGATCCGCACTCGCACATGATGGCCGACGCGATCAACGAAGGGTCGCTCTCCGTGACGTCCATGGTGCGCATGACGGACGTGCTGAACCCGACGGCGGAAAACATCCTCCGCGCGCTCGCGGGCGGCGTCACCACGATCAACCTGCTGCACGGCTCGGCGAACACCATCGGCGGGCAGAACGCCGTGCTCAAGCTCAAGTACGGCGAGGACGCGTCCGAGATGCTGTTCCCCGGCGCCGAGCCGGGGATCAAGTTCGCGCTCGGCGAGAACGTCACGCGCAAGAACTCCGGCGGCGGGCGCGGCGACCTCACGCCGAAGCGCTATCCGTTCACGCGCATGGGGCAGGAAGAGGTGATCCGCGACGCGTTCACCCGCGCGAAGGACTACAAGGCCGACTGGGACGACTATCACGCGCGCGTCGCGAAGGGCGAGAAGAACCTCGTCGCGCCGCGCCGTGACCTCGAGCTCGAGCCGCTGGTGGAAGTGCTCGAAGGGAAGCGCATGGTGCACGCGCACTCGTACCGCGCGGACGAAATGCTGATGCTGCTCGAGGTCGCCAAGGAGTTCGGCTTCAAGGTGCAGACGCTGCAGCACGGCCTCGAGGGATACAAGATCGCGTCGGAGATCGCAGCCGCGGGCACCGGGCTCTCGACCTTCGCCGACGAGTGGTCGTACAAGATCGAGGCGTACGACGCAATTCCGTACAACGTGGCGATCCTGATGCGCCACGGCGTGCTCACCACGGTCAACTCGGACTCCGACGAACGCATCCGCCGCCTGAACATCGACGCGGCCAAGATGATGCGCTACGGCGGCCTCACGGAAGACGAAGCGCTGAAGCTGATCACGTACAACGGCGCGGCGCAGCTCGGCATCCAGAACAAGGTCGGATCGCTCGAGGTCGGCAAGGACGCCGATCTCGCGATCTGGAATGCGCACCCGCTCTCGGTCTATGCGAGCGTGGACAAGACGTTCATCGACGGGCAGGTGTTCTGGGACCGCGACAAGGACAAGGCGATGCGCGAGAACATGGCCAAGGAGCGCGCGGAGCTCGAGAAACAGGACCAGCCGCAATCGCGCCGCGCCAACGCCATTCTGCCCGAGGGAGGGATCCAGTGATGAATCGCAAGGGAAATCTCACGGCGCTCGCGCTCGCGGCGGCGACGCTGCCGTTCGGTGTCGCGCACGCGCAACTCGGCTCGACGAACCCGCCGCCCGGCCCGCACGGCGTGTATGCGATCACGCATGCGAAGATCGTTCCGGTGACCGGGCCGGAGATCGCGAGCGGGACGCTCGTGATCGGGAAGGACGGCAAGATCGAGGCGCTCGGCGCGAATGTCTCCGTACCGGCGGGCGCGAAGGTCGTCGACGCGACGGGCCTCTCGGTGTACCCGGGAATGATGGACGGCGGCACGTCGATGGGGCTGAGTGAAATTCCACAGGGCGCCGAGTCCACCGTGGACGTGACGGAAGTCGGCGACTTCAACCCGAACGTGCAGGCATTCTTCGGCATCAACCCGCACAGCGCGCACGTGGGCGTGACGCGCGTGGTCGGCGTGACGCACGTCGTGTCGAGTCCCAAGGGCGGGATCATCTCGGGGCAGGCCGCACTGATCAACCTCGCCGGTTCGACACCGCCGGAGATGGTCGTCGTGCAGAAGGTCGCAATGGCCTTCAACCTGCCGAGCGAGTTCGGCGGCGGGCGCGGCTTCGGGCGCGGTGGTTTTGGCGCCGGCGGAGCGACAGCGAACTCCGACGCGAGCCGGCTGCGCGCTCGGCAGCTCGACTCGCTGCGCACGATGCTGCACGACGCCGAGGCGTATGCGAAGGCGTTTGAAGCGTATGCAAAGGACAAGTCGCTCCCGCGGCCGAAGTCGGACGTGGTGCTCGCGTCGCTGGTACCGGTGGTGCAGGGGAAGATGTTCGCGATGTTCAACGCGGAGCGCGCGAGCGACATCCGCGAGGCGGTGAACTTCGCGGAAGAGTTCCACATGAAGCCGATCATCGTCGGCGGGATCGAGGCGCTGAAGGTGGCATCGTTCCTGAAGGCGCACGATGTGCCGGTGCTCGTGACGGGCGTGCGCACGCTGCCGCGCCTCGAGGACGACGCGCCTGACGTGAACTACTCGCTGCCCGGGAAACTCGTGGCGGCGGGCGTGAAGATCGCGATCACGTCGGGGAACGGCGGCGCGATGGTCCGCGACCTGCCGTCCGTCGCCGGCATGGCCGCGGCGTTCGGCCTGTCGAAGACCGACGCGCTGAAGTCCGTGACACTGTGGCCTGCGCAGATTTTCGGCGTCGGCGACAAGTTCGGCTCGCTCGAAGTCGGAAAGGTGGCGAACGTCGTCGTGACCACGGGGGATATTCTCGAGGCGCGGACGGACACAAAATATCTGTTCATTGATGGGAGGCCGGTGCCGCTGGATACGCGGCATACCGAGCTTTATATGCAGTTCAAGGATCGGCCCTGACCGACTGCGGTGCGGAGTGCGGAGGAGGAGCGCTGGAGGCTGAACAACACTGGTGGAGAGTCCCGGCTTTCAGCGCTCCGCTTTCAGCTTTATTTGAACAACGCCGCTGACTTCGAGACGACCTGGCCGACTCCCCACACCGCGGGGATCAGCACGACCAACCACGCTAGCGCGACCTTCACTTTCTCACCCATTGGAGGCCCCCTTCCACCGGTGTGAAGCGTCGACCGGTTTCACGAGAAAGTTCGCCACGAACCCGACGATGAGCAGCCCGGCCATGATATACATCGTCACCGAGTACGCATTCGCCTTGGCCACGCCGTGTGCGATCTGGTACTCCCGGATGTAGTTCACCAGGACCGGACCCGCGACGCCGGCTACCGACCATGCGGTGAGCAGCCGTCCGTGGATCGCGCCAACGTGCATCACGCCGAACAGGTCGCGCAGGTACGCGGGGATCGTCGCGAAGCCACCACCGTACATCGAGAGGATCACCGCGTAGAATCCCACGAAGTATGTGACGCTCCCAAGGCGGCCGGTCGTCGGAATGAGGGCGTAGAGCACGGCGCCCAGCACGAAGAAAATCATGTATGTCGCGCGACGCCCGATCAGGTCGGAGCACGTGCTCCATCCGAAACGTCCGATCATGTTGGCGAGGCTGAGCAGCCCGACGAATCCCGCGGCCGCGGCCGCGCCGATCACGCCCGGAAACATCTCCTGGATCATTGGCGATGCCTGTCCGAGCACGCCGATTCCCGCCGTCACGTTGAGGCAGAGCACCGCCCAGAGGAGCCAGAATTGTTTCGTCTTGAGCGCTTCGTCCACGTGCACGTCCGGTGCCGGCGGCGTGTGGCGCGCGCCGGCGGCGCCACGGGACCCGGCGCCTCCGCGCTCCGGCGCGAAGCCCTCCGGTTTCCACCCCGGCGCCGGCAAGCGCACCGTGAACACGCCGAACATCATGAACGCGAAGTACAGCGTGCCCATCGCCATGAACGTCGGCGCGACGCCCATCGACGACGGGGTCTTGAAGTGCGCCATCAGGGCGACCGCGAGCGGTGACCCGATCATCGCGCCGCCGCCGAAGCCCATGATCGCGAGGCCGGTGGCCATCCCGGGCCGGTCGGGAAACCACTTGATCAGCGTCGAGACCGGCGAGATATACCCAAGCCCGAGGCCGATCCCGCCGAGCACACCATAGCCGAGATAGATGATCCAGATTTGGTGCAGGTGCACGCCGGCGGCCGCGACAAAAAATCCACCGGCAAAGCAGACCGCGGCGGAGAACATCGCCTTGCGCGGACCCGCTTCTTCGAGCCAGCGGCCGAATGCGAACGCCGAGAGTCCGAGGAAGACGATCGCCGTGCTGAAGATCCAGCCGATCGTGGAGAGCTTCCAGTCGTCGGGCGCCGGCTTGCCGATGCCGACGAGCGTCGAGAGGGGGAGGTTGAACACGCTGAACGCGTACGCCTGGCCGATCGCGAGATGGATCGCCAGTGCGGCCGGAGGCACGCGCCAGCGGCTGTATCCTTGTGGTGCAATCGAATGTTCGCGATCCAGGAACATGGACCCTCCGGATGCGGGACGGGCGGCGCCGGTGCAGAATACTGCAGCCGACATGCCGTTCACGCACCCCTGAGGCCTGTAACGATGTTCATGCGCCGCCTGCTGCTCCTGACTTTCGCGCCCGTCCTCCTGTTCGCGCAGTCGTCGCGCACGAAAATCGTGATGCTCGGTACCGGCACGCCGATCCCCGATCCGGACCGCCAGGGCCCGTCGCTCGTCATCGTGGTCGACAACACGCCGTACTTCTTCGACGCGGGCACCGGCGTCGTGCGCCGCGCGGTCGCGGCGCAGCGCGCGGGGGTGCCGGGCCTGCAGCTGCCGCGTCTTCAGCGAGTGTTCCTCACCCATCTGCACTCCGATCACACGCTCGGCCTCCCAGATCTCCTGTTCACACCGTGGATCCAAGGGCGGACGGTTCCGCTCGAGGTGTACGGACCGCCGGGCACGAAGCGCATGGTGGACGACATTCTCGACGGCTGGGACGAGGACATCCACGAACGCCTTTCGACCTCCGCCGGACCTTCTGCGAACGGATGGAAAGCGAACGTACACGAAATCGCTGCGGGCGTCGTGTTCAGGGATTCGCTCGTGACGGTGCGCGCGTTTGCGGTCCCGCACAGCGGTTGGAAATACGCGTTCGGCTATCGCATCGACACGCCGGACCGCAGCATCGTCGTCAGCGGCGACACGCGCCCGAGTCCGGCGATCGCCGCGGCGTGCAATGGATGTGACGTGCTCATTCACGAGGTGTACTCGGATTCCGGCTTTGCGAACATCCCCGCTGGGCGGCAGAAATACCACGCGCAGGCACACACGTCGGCCACCCAGCTTGGCACGATCGCCGCCGCGGCGCGGCCGAAGCTCCTGATTCTCACGCACATCCTGTTCTTTGGGGCGTCGGAGGAGCGGGTGCTCGCGGAGGTGCGGTCGACGTTCGATGGGAAGGTTGTGCTCCCGCGCGATCTACAGGTCTTCTAGGCGCGCTCCGATTGTGCTGACGTGGCGAAAGCTGTGCTTGAAACCCGTAAGGAGATGCGCGATTCGGGGTTGGAATGCGAGAAGCGGAACTTCCTGCTGTTGCGAGAACCTGGGCAGGGATGCGAGAACCGGAACTCTGGTCCCGCTTTTCGCATTCCAACCGCGCATTCCGCATCGATCACTGGCAATTCGCGCGGGCTCCGCGTAATTATCGGGTGACAGCCGCCAGGGGTACCCGCGCTTCGCAGCTGAGGCAACGGTTGAGAAACACTCTTGGAACCTGACCCGGTTTAAACCGGCGTAGGGAGTGCGGCGTGTCGCGCAGCTCCCTTTTTGTTGCGCGCCACCCGCTTGTTCGGGAGGCGCGTTTTTTTGCGCCGGTCGAACGAGCGCACTCCGGATCGTCACCACCCGTTTCCTTCGGAGCGACCCGGCCATGCCAGCAGTTGCCACGTTCGTTCGACGCACGTCCGCCGCAGCACTCCTCTCCATTGCACTCGCCGCGACCTCGCGCGCGCAAACCACCGGCGCCGCGCGTGACACCACCGGCAGGGGACGCGACACGCTCGAGACGGTCGTCGTCGACGCGGTGCGTGCGACACTTGTCACTCCGGCCGCGCAGTCGACCATGACGCGCGACCAGATCACCAGGACGTTCACCGGCCAGGATGCGCCGAACCTGCTCAATACGATGCCGTCCATGACCTCGTACTCCGACGCTGGCGGCTATTCCGGCTACAGCTATCTCCGGCTCCGCGGCGTCGACCAGACGCGCATCAACATCACGCTCGACGGCGTCCCGCTCAACGATCCCGAAGACCAGGTGCTCTACTTCTCGAACGTCCCGGATTTTCTCAACAGCATCCAGAGCGTCCAGGTCCAGCGCGGCGTGGGGTCGAGCACGTTCGGCACCACGTCATACGCCGGCTCCATGAACTTCCAGTCGGTGCCGCTCGAGACCACGCCAAAGGGCGGCGATGTCGAGCTCACCGGCGGATCGTTCGGCACGATGAACGGAAGCGCGCAGTACTCCACCGGTATGTCCGATAACGGCTGGGCGGCGTATGCGCGCGTCAGCAAGCTGCATACGGATGGCTACCGCGAGCACTCGGGGAACGACTCGCAGTCCGCGTTCGTCAGCGGCGGATGGTTCGGTGTTCGCGACGCGGTGAAGTTCACCGGCTTCGATGGCGTCTCCGGCACGCGCGAGGCATATGACGCCGCGTCGGAAGCCGACCTCGCCGTGGACCGCCGCACGAACCCTCTCACCGACGCCGAGGGCGACCGGTTCCACCAGGAGATGGCGAGCGTGCAGTACACGCACGCCTTCCTCGGCGGTGCGACCGTGACGACGACCGCGTATCGCAACTCGGCGGCGGGCGCGTTCGACGTGCTCGCCAGTCCGACCGAGATGGACAACTTCTATCTCGCGCACGTGTGGTACGGTCTTCTCTCGGCATTTTCGGTGCGCGCGGGAGACCTGTCGCTCAACTTCGGCGCGACGGCCAGCAACTATCACCGCATGCACGCGATGGCGATTCGGCCGGATCTCACGGATCGCCAGTACACGAACGTCGGCTTCAAGGACGACCAGAGTGCGTTCGCGAAGGCCGCACTCGACCGCGGGGCGTTCCGGTTCTCGGTGGACCTTCAGGTGCGCGACGCGCAATTCCGCTATCAGCCTGACGCAAACGCGGGTATCACGGGACAATCGGTGAGCTGGGCATTCTTCAATCCGAAGGCCGGCATCACCTGGCACGGGGGCGGGCGCGCGGCGCCGCTCACCGTGTACGTGTCGTACGGGCACACCCACCGCGAGCCCGCGCGCAACGACCTGTTCGACGGTGCCGACGACCTCAACTCGGGCAACGCCGCGTCGATCCTGCCGCTCACGCAGGTCAAGCCGGAGATGCTGAACGATTACGAAGGAGGCGCGACCTGGACGCACGGCGCGTTCTCGCTGAACGCCAACTATTTCGCGATGGAGTTCCGGAACGAGATCGCGGCGATCGGCGCGCTGAGCCTCACCGGTGCGCCGCTGACGGAGAACGTGGCCGCGAGCTACCGCCGCGGCGTGGAGTTCGACGGAGGCTGGCGCATTTCGACGCGTGTGAGCGCGACCGCAAACCTCACGGTGATGAAAGCGCGGATCGTCCAGTACTATGACGCGCCGAGCGGGAACAC
>JBIOHR010000138.1:0-9583 GCA_044449085.1 Gemmatimonadales bacterium
AATTTCACGCGCGCCCCGGGGGGGGCCCCCCACACGCGGGGGCGTACGGGTGGTGGGCTGGGGGGGGGCGCCCCCCCCCAACGACGCGAGATACTCGAGTTGTGCCGCACTCGGCGGCGCATCTCCACCGAGTGCGGCGAACTCCGCCGGTTCATGCAGCGGCATGCGCCACGCGTCGAACGCGGCGTCGCGCGGGACATCGCGGCTGTCTCCGTCCGCCGCCACGCGCTAAGCCCGCGCCGTGCGGTTGAGGAAGTCGTAGACTATGCGTCCGGTCGGCGGAACCGGGTGACCGAGCACGCGCAGCGCGATCTCCTTTCCGCCTATCGCGCCGGACGCCATAGCCGTCGCCCCGGACTGCGGCAGGCTTCCCGTCGGCTGTTCGCCGTTGCCCGCGATCCACTCTGCAAACTGGTCTCCAGCAAAATCCTTGCCGCAGAGCGCGCCAACGAATTCGAACACCTTCGCGCGGTCGCCCGTCTTGGCCTGCTCGAGTGCGGCGAGAAGCGTCGCGTCGTCCGCGCCGAACCCGAGTGGTGCGTCTGCGCGCTCGCTGAACGGATTCCACCACACATGCGCCTGGTGTCCGAAGTCGCTCAGCATGACGACGTCGACCCCATGTTCGCGCGCGACCTGTCGAACAAGGACTTTGAGGTCGAGGTTGTCCATCTCTTCGACGAGTATATCGAGCGATGGTTCGCCATCGCCGCCCGCAAAAAAACGCCCGAGATTCTCGCGGTTGACGCCTTCGTTGTAGACGTCGATATCGAGATACGGATCGACGAGTTGTTGCTCATACGCGATGTATTCCGCCTTGGCGATGCGGGGGACGTCGTACGGATTCGACCGGTCGAACCGCGCCGACCGCGGCGCGACGGCGTGCCGGAGCGACATGCGTTCCCCCCGGTTGAAGTTGGTGAGTTCCACCCAGTCCGGATCTGCGATCTTCACCCGCCGCGGGCGTGCCTCGCGCAGCCATCCCTCGAGAAGATTCCCGCCGACGCTCACGCCGAGAAATCCCACGACGGCGCTCTCGAGCCTGGCGCGGATCTCGGCCCAGCTCAGCCGCCCCGCGGGGTCCGTGAGGAGTTTGGAGTTGCTCGTCACGAGTGCGAGCCGGTGCCAACGCTCCGGAGCAACCAGATAGAGATCGCCGCGCGCGGTGTCGACGACGTAGGTGCCATAGTCGGGCTCGAGCCGGCCGTCCGCCTGCGCCTGCGTTACGAGCGCCTCGTAGCGCTCCAACTCTTCGTCGTAGAGCTGGCGAAGGGTCCGTCCACCCTCGGCACGTGGCGAGTTGGCCAGCGACGAGAGCGACTTGTTCAGGTCGTCGAATGTCGCCCGCACCGCGGGATACTGGCGGTTCGGGCTGAAGCGCATCGACGGACTGCCGGTCGCGAGCGCGAGCTCGGCGCATTCTACGGTTGCCGTAGTGTCCGCCTCGTACCGTACCCACCCACGGGCGTGGGCGATCGCCGCGTCGAGTCTGAGCGGGCGCAGCGCGTGCGCTCGCCGATCCCTGGCGTGGGGTTCGGGCGCTGGCGCGCTCACGAGCGCGACTCCCCGTTTTTCTCGAACGCGATCCGGCGGTGGACCGTCATCGCAGCTCCACGTCGTTGGCGATTCCAATGTACATGGTGAGGGCGGGCGCTGCGCGGCAGCCGCGGAGGCCCGCGGCCCGCCGTCGTCCGGTTGGTGGCGCATGTCATTGGCGCCCGGAGATTTCCTGCGGTAGTATCACGACCAACAGGGATCGAATGGACACGGTCACGAATCTCCTCATTCTCTACGCGGGCCTGGTGCTTATCAACACCGGCCTGTCGGCGGCGCTGTGGCTTGGGAGCCGGGACCCGCTGCATCGCGCACTACTGCTCGTGTGGGCGTCCACGCTCCTGTCGTACGTGCTGCAGGGCGCGCTGACGCAAAACGCGCTGGTGATCACCTACGCGTTCGTGTCGGTGTTTCTGGTGAACCTCGCGCTGGCGTCGCTGGTTGCGCGCAGTCTCGGGATCCCGCTGCGCTGGCGACCCCTGGCGACAGTCGTCGCGGGGGCGACCGTGCTCAGCACGGCGCTGTACGCGTTGGGGGCAGGCTTCTCCGCCGTGGCGTTTCCGGTCGCGATCGCGGTTTCCCTGCCATCGCTCGTGATAGCAGTGCGCGTGTTTCGTTCGTGGACGTCCACGTCCGTCGTCACGCGCGCGCTCGTCGTGAGCTGCATCCTGTTTTCCCTTCACAACATCGACTTCGCGTTCCTGCGCAACCGGCCGGAGATGGCGACGCTCGGCTTCACGATCGCCACGCTCATCATCTTCGGCCTGTCGATCACGGCGCTCGCAGTAGTGCTTGAAACGGTCACGACGCGTCAGGCGCGTGTCGACGCCGAGGTCGAGGCGGCGCGGCGGATCCAGACGAAACTTCTGCCACGCGACATCACGCTTCCGGGGTTGGAGATCGTCGCGCACATGCGGGCGGCGGAGGTGGTAGGCGGAGACTATTTCGACGTTCACACGGCCCCCGACGGATCGTGGTTCTTCCTCGGAGATGTAACCGGTCACGGACTCGGGGCGGGGCTGGTGACGCTGATGGCGCAGAGCACGGTGACATCCATACTCGAGACTCGCCCCGAGGTACGGCCGCGCGAACTCAACTATCTCGCCAATCGCGTGCTCGCCGCGAACCTGGCACGGCTCGACGAGCAGCGGCACATGACCTTCGTCGCACTGCGCCGAACCGGGCCAGGAGAGTTTGTGGTGAGCGGCAGCCACGACACGATGTTCGCCTATCGCGCGCGGACGCGCACGATCGACACCATCGAGCTGGCGCATTTTCCGTTCGGTCTTGGGTTCATGGGCGACCTGGGCCAGGACGCGTTCGGCGAGCAGGCGCTCTCGCTCGGTCCGGGCGATGTCCTGTTCATCGGATCCGATGGGATCACCGAGGCGGCGCGCGGCGGCGAGGTCGCCCGCGGAATGTTTGGCGAGGGCGCGCTGGTCACGTTCATCGCGGAGAATGCCGGACGGCCCGTTTCGGAAATGCGTTCCACGTTGCTCGACCGCTTGGAGGCATTCACCGGCGGCGTGTATCATGACGACGTGTCGTTCATCATCGTGCGCGCGACGGAAACCTCCACCGGCGCCGGCGCGCACTCCGGCCAGCGAACGGTCCGTGACACGGTGCAGAGTGCATGAGGGTCCTGCTCCGGCGCGCAGATTCTCGCGGCGACATCCTCCGCTGCCGCCAGCTCATCGCGGACGTGTACAACCGGGACTATGACGTCGTGTTCTCGGAGGATCACTACGACCTCGAGGCGAAAGTCGAACCCTGGCCGCACCGGTTTCTCATGGCGCTCCACGACGGCGACCTCGTGGCCGCGTGCGGACTGTACATGCACGACACGTATGTCGAACGGTTCGGGCAGGTCGAAGATGCGGACCTGCGCCGGCTGATCGAGCGGGAGGGAGTCGGAGATCAGTATGACGTCGCGCACCGGCGCGAGTTTACGAAGATGTCCGTGCGCCATGATTGGCGCGGCCGCGGGATTGCGCCGTGGCTGACCGGCGCCGGTCACTCCAGGCATTTCACGGATGTCGAGAGCGATCGCGCGCTCATGGTATTCTGCGCGAAGATCTCGATCATCGATAATATCTTTCACCGCGCCGGCCTCCGCACGAGAACCATCAAGGAGTTCCCGTTCTACAAAGTCCATGAGCTCTACCGATCGCCGTCGGATCCAATGGAGAGCCGGTTGATCATTCCGAAAGCCGACATCCCGGAGCGCTGGTACGACCTCGCCCTCCCCCGTGAATACGAGATCGAGAGGCTCCCTCGCCCATGAGTACCGCTCGTGTGTTCGGAACAGTCCACGCGGTGGAGGAACCGGCTGGTTCGGCGGACCGTCCAGCCGCGCAGGCGCTGAACGAGCTGTCCCTGTCGTTCGTCCCGCTCGATCTCGTCACCGAGTGGTCGCGCTGCAGCGAGACGGCCGATTTCCTGGCACAATTCCTCGCACACGACTACGGCGACCGTGAATTGGCCGCCAACGTGTTGTCGACGGTGATCAACGAGCTCGTGGAGAATGCCGCAAAGTTCTCCAGCAACAAGAGCGCTCCGGCGCGAATCGTCGTCAGCGAGCGCTCAGACGGCGTGACGATCGTCACGACAAACGTCGTCGCGCCGGCGCAAGCGGCAGCATTCGGTGAGACGATCACCCGGCTGGTGTCGGGCGATCCTGAGGCACTGTTTGCCGCGCAACTGTCGCACCCGCCGGCCACCGGGAGCGCCGGTATCGGATTGATCATGTTGCGCAAAGACTACGGAGCGACGATCGGCGCGCGGGTGAGAACCCCGGACGGCGACGGCGCGACGGCGGTGGATGTCGAAGTCACGATCGGCAGCCGGGAGATTGAACAGCGATGACAATGTTCGAGCGGGAGTCCTACTCCGTGGAGTGTGCCGATGGGAGCAACGCCGCGGTCATGCGCGGCGTGATGCGGCTCGCGTCGCCGTCCGCGTACGACAGCGCGTTCGCAACGATGCGCGCGCGGATTGAGCGCGCCGAGGCATCGACCATCGACGTCACCGGTGTTTCGTACATGAACAGCTCCGGCATCCGTGCGCTCGCGTCGCTGGTGCTGTTGGCCAAGTCGAACGCCGCGTCCCTTCGAATGGTGGCGAGCGACAGCATTCCCTGGCAGAAGAAAACGATGGCGAGCTTTCGCGCGATCCATCCGGGCCTCGCAGTCGAACTGCGTTAGCGCAGCGCTGCAATCCAAAACTCCGTTCGAGAAAAATGCCACGCTCAATCGCGTCCATCCTCTCCGTCTCCATGCTCGCCGCCGGCTGCGCACGCATGACTCCGCCCCGCCCGATAGCCGACCCGCTCCCCGAAACGGGGACATTTTCGATCATCGCATACGATTCAGCCACGGGTGAATGGGGTGGCGCGGTGCAATCGCGCGTGTTTTCAGTGGGGAACGGAGTGCTCTGGGCCGAAGCGGGCGTTGGCGTTGTCGCCACGCAAGCCGTCGTCGATGTGAGCTACGGCCCGCAGGCGCTCGCCCTGCTGCGACAGGGAAAAACCGCCGCCGAAGTCGTGAAATATGTGTGGGATCACGACCCCGACCCGGACCCGGCGCGCTGGGCGAAGACCGGACGCCAGTTCGCGGTGGTCGATGCGAAGGGAAACGTCGCGGCCTACACGGGCCCGACCGCGCCCGCTGAGTTCGGTGACAAGCAGGGTGTACACGTGACCGCACAGGGGAACACGCTCGCGAGCAAGGCCGTCCCCGATTCAATGATCGCGGCCTTCAATCGTACCAAGGGCCATCTCGCATTCCGGCTTCTCGCCGGGATCGAGGCAGGCCAGGCCGCGGGCGGCGACCGTCGCGGCATGCAATCGGCCGCGATGATCATCGTGAAAAAGTGCGGCGGCGTGTGGCTGCACAACGACGTCGTGCTTCACCTGCAGGTGGACGACAGCCCGATGCCGATCGCCGAACTCAGGCGCCTCGTGGAGAAGGCGCCCCTGCCGCCCCGTGCAGTGACGAGCGCGACGAACGACCCGGCCTGCCGGTAGGAACAGTTCTTGGCTCGTCGTGCAGAGTTTGTGGTTCGTTTGCGGTTCGTGGCCCGTGCACCGCATTTTTGAGTGCATGACTCCTGACTTCGCCCGTCGTTCCGGATGCGTCGCGCTCGCCGCGGCCCTTTCGATTGTCCCGCACGTTTCGCCGGCGCAGACCGCAGACAAGGCTGCGCCCGTTTTCGCCAACGGCACCGCGCAGGTTGTCCCTGCCTTCCAGGACTCCACCAAGTGGATCCGCCAGGACCTCTGGGTCGAAACGGACTTCGACACGGATCACGACGGCAAGAAGGACCGCGTGCACGTCGACGTCACGCGCCCGGCCCAGACGGAATCCGGCCTGAAGGTCTCGATCGTCTACGGTTCCAGCCCGTACTACGCCGGCACCGCGCGCGACGACGTGAACTGGGACGTGCGACAGGAACTCGGCGCGCCGCCGCCGCCGCGCGCGCCGATGAACCCGCCCGCGTACGAGCCCAACCGGCACCGCATCTCCAACGCGCTCGTGAACGAGTGGGTGCCGCGCGGCTTTGCCGTCGTGCACTCCGAAGCGAGCGGCACCGGGATGTCGCAGGGCTGCCCGACTGTCGGTGATTACCCGGAGCGCGCCGCGATGAAGTTCGTCGTCGACTGGCTCAACGGCCGCGCGAAAGGCTTCACGACCGAAACGGGCACCGAGGAAGTGAATGCCACGTCGTGGTCCACCGGCAAGGTGGGAATGATCGGCACGTCGTACGAGGGCACGCTGCCGCTCGCCGCTGCGACCACGGGCGTGAAGGGGCTCGAGGTCGTGATTCCCGTATCGCCGAACACGTCGTACTACCACTACTATCGCTCCAACGGGTTGGTCCGCTCGCCGGGTGGCTATCTCGGCGAAGACGTCGACGTGCTCTACGACTTCATCGCAAGCGGCGACCCTGCCGATCGCGCGACCTGCGACCGTATCTGGAAGAACGGCATCTTCGCCGGGCCCAAGGGACAGGACCGCGCGAGCGGCGACATGAACGACTTCTGGTACGAGCGCGACCTCCTGCCGTTCGTGAAGAACATCAAGGCCGCGGTGCTGCTCGCGCACGGGTTGAATGACTACAACGTCGTGCCCGAGCACAGTGTCCGCATTTACAACGAGATGAAGGCGCGCGGGCTACCGGTCTCCATCTACCTGCACCAGGGCGGGCACGGCGGCAATCCGCCGGCGACGATGGTGAACCGCTGGTTCAGCCATTACCTCTACGGCGTCGACAACGGCGTCGAGAAGGATCCGCCGGTGTGGATCGTGCAGGATGCGGCGGCGCAGACTCCGACGGCGATCACGGCGGCGGCCGGCACGACGCCGGCCGGGCGCGGCGGGCGCGTGATGCTCACGCTGCCGACCCCGTTTGCATCGTTCCCGGTTCCGGGGTCGGTTCCGGTCGTATTTCATCCCACCAGCGGCGGCACCGGCGTGGCAGCGCTCTCGCTCGCGGCTGCGTCCGATGGCGCCGACAAGCTCGTGGACGACGTCGCGATGAGCGGCAGCGCGAACGCGAGCGCTGCGGCATCACCCAACCGGCTGCTCTACGCGACTCCCGCGCTGACCGACACCGTGCACATCTCGGGAACGCCGCGCGTCACGCTGCGCATTGCATCGAGCAAGCCGGCGGCGAACCTCAGCGTCTGGCTCGTGATGCTCCCATACGATTCAGCGCGCGTCGGCTCCCAGAGCCACACCGGCGTGATCACCCGCGGCTGGGCCGATATCCAGAACCACAAGGCGCTCACGCAGGGCGGCAACTACGAATCGAAGTACGTCGGCGAACCGCTCGTGCCGGGAAAGTTCTACGACCTCACGTTCGACCTCGAGCCGGACGACGAGTTCGTCCCCGCCGGAAAGCGGCTCGCCGTCATGATCATGTCGAGCGACCGGGAGTTCACGCTCTGGCCGCGGGCCGGAACCGAGCTCACGATCGACCTGGCGCACTCATCGTTCGCGATTCCGATCGTCGGCGGCACCGGCGCGCTTTCGAAGGCGGGCGCTCGCTAACGCCGCACTGGCGACGCCGCGATTCACCGCAGAGGAGCGATCACCATGAAACGATCCATTCGCGTCGCGGCCGCATGTGCCGCCATTGCCACCGTTGTTGCCGCGACCAGCCGCAGCCCGGTCGCGCCGGCGTTCACCGCTCAATCGGATTCCCTCCTCGTCATCCACGCCGGCACGATGCTCGACGGCCGCGGGGCGTCGGTGCGCAATGCGTACGTTGTCGTGCGCGGCAGCCGAATCGAGCGCGTCGCGACCTCGGCGGTAAAGGTGCCGGGCGCGAGACTGATCGAACTTGGCTCCGCGACGCTCATTCCGGGGATGATCGACACGCACACGCACCCCGGCTGGTACGTAGACCGGCAGGGCAAGCGGAACTCGCAGCGCAGCGACGACACGCCCGCGCAGGCCGCGCTCGCCCGCGCCGGCAATCTGTACGCGACGCTCATGGCCGGTTTCACGACGATCCAAAGCGTCGGCGGGCAGGAGGATCTCGAGCTTCGCGACGCGACGGCGCGCGGCGAGATTCCGGGACCGCGCATCCTCACGTCCATCACGCAGCTGACCAACATTCGCACGCCGCCCGACTCTTTTCGTGCGCAGGTCCGGCACCTCAAGGAACAGGGAGCCGACCTGATCAAGCTGTTCGCATCATCGGGGCTCGGCGCCGGCGGCGCGCAGACGCTCTCCGACGAGCAAATCAGCGCGATCTGCAGCGAAGCGAAGTCCGTCGGCCTTCGCACGGTGGTGCACGCGATCAGTGCGCAGAGCGTGCGCGCGGCGACGCTCGCCGGGTGCACGCAGATCGAGCATGGCACGTATGTCACCGACGCCGAGCTCAAGCTGATGGCCGAGCATGGCACGATCTTCGACCCGCAGGTCTGCCTGGTGTTTCAGAACTACATCGATCATCCGGCGATGTATAACTTCACCGACTCCACGCTTCGGCCGCTCAAGGCGGCGATCCCGACGGCCACGGCGATGTTTGGGCGCGCGATCCATGTGCCCGGGCTCAAGGTCGTTTTCGGGACTGACGCGGTTGCCGGCGCACATGGGCGGAATGCGGACGAACTCCTGTGCCGTGTACAGGCTGGCCAGTCGGCGATGGACGCGATCGTTTCGGCGACCTCGGCGAGTGCCGCGGCGCTCGGCCTCGGTGACAAGATCGGCACGATCGCGGCGGGATACGACGCAGACCTGGTTGCACTTGATGGGGATCCCGCGCGGGATATTGCCGCGACGAAGAGGGTGGTGTTCGTGATGAGAGCGGGGGTCAGGTATCGGTAAACAGCTCACCCCGATGCGCATTGCGGAAATGGAATGCGAAGTTCGGCACTCAACGCGATGCACAGTGCGGTGGTGGAATGCGGAGCCCGGAATAATCCGGATTCCGGAGTCCTTTTCCGCACTGCGCATCGAGGCGAGTTCCGCACCTCGCACTCCTCCTCCGCACCGCGCAGGGAGTGACGCTCCCCACTCCCTTCTTGCCCCTGGCCCGATCCATCGGCATTATCTGCCAGCGGAACCCGCCCGCCGAACGTATCAGTGCAAGCCCTTCAACTCGTGCCCCCCGCCGGAGAAGTGACCAATGGCAGATGAAATCACCACCCTGTTCGCCAGCTTCGACCGAGGAACGATCTCGCGTCGTCAACTGCTCCACGCACTCGGCTTTGCCGCGGCGGCGACCGCGGTTCCGCTGAACCGGCTGCTCGCGCAGGGGCAGTGCGCCGGACGCGACAAGGACACCACCGCAGCGTGTGGCAAGGTGCCGATGAAGGCGCCATTCGCATCGACCGGCTGGAAGACGGTCCTCATGGATCATTTCTCCATGAAGGTCACCGATGCGGAGAAGGAAGCCGCGTGGTACGCCGCGTTCCTCGGCTGGAAGGTCCGCAGCAACGACGCGAACGGCATCTATATGGATATCGGTGACTGGGGCGGCGTCATGATTCAAGGTGGCTACACGCCGCCTCCTCGCGGCGGGC
>JBIOHR010000139.1:0-9450 GCA_044449085.1 Gemmatimonadales bacterium
ACATTCTCGCGCAATCCCGCGCCTCGCCCGGTCTCTCCGCGACAAACCCATCCACCCCGTGCTTGATCGGCGATGTCGGATGCGCGTTAGAAATCACGGGCAGCCCCGCCGCCATCGCCTCGACCATCGCCATGTTGAACCCGTCTTCATAGCGCGGGTCCGCGGTGTGCACGAAGAACCGGTGCGACGCGAAGTGCCGCTTGAGGTCATCCCATCCCTGCGCCGCCTGAACTCCCAGCTGCGGATTGTGCCCAACCAGCGTGATCGGCACATCGCGAAACGCCGCCTCGTGAAAATCCCACGCCAAGAAAACACGCTTGCTCACGGCATCGTTCGCAACGCGCAGCCCTGCGGCCGTTTCGTAGGTCGGCTCGAAATAATCGGCGGGGTCGGCAAAACACTGCAAAGGCTCACCGACGATTCCCCAGGACTCCCCCTTTGCCGCCGTGACCGCCACCGCGTGCGCGCCGAGATTGTCGAGATACTGCCGGAGCAGCGCGACCATCTGCGATTTCTCGAAGGTCGCCTTCTGCTGCGCCATCCGACCGTCCAGTGTGTCGTGCACGATGAGCAACTTCGGCGCGTCGATCTGCGCCGTGTCGATCAGATCCGAGATATTGTGGCAAATCACCGCGTCCCACTGCCCCGCCTCCGCCGCGAGCGCCTCTGCAATGGAAAGGAAGCGCGCATTCGGCGGAACCGGCCGCATCCGCTCGTCCCAACCGGCCACTTTCCGCCCCGGCAGGTTCACGACCAGGTCCAGCTGCGCGTTCAGCACGCGCAACTGATAGATCCATGGCTCATGGCAGTTCAAAACGAGCAAACGCACCGGAAACTCACCAATCGTGACATGATTTCGCGTTCCTGACCCCCGGCAAGAGTTGCCGGGTGGTCCCCTAATACGTTAGTCTTGCAATCCTTAGACCACTCTCGCAGCCACCGGAATGGCGTTGATACTCTACGTGGACGATGAACCGTCCATCGGCCTGATTCTGCACGATACGCTCGAGCGCGCGGGGCACGAACCCGTCGGCGCGCGCAGTGTCGCGGAAGCGCTGGGAGTGCTGGCCAAGGGCGGCGTCGACCTCATTGTCTCTGATTATCGGATGCCCGGGGTCACCGGTCTCGAGTTTCTAAGCCTGCTGGCCGACGAAGGGTACGACGTGCCGCTCATCATGCTGACCGGTTACGGCAGCATCGAGCACGCGGTGGCGAGCATCAAGGCCGGCGCGATCGACTACATCACAAAACCCGTGCGACCGCAGCAGCTCGAGGTGGCCGTCGAGCACGCGCTCGAGTTCGTGCGCCTTCGCCGCGAGAACGAATCGCTCCGGCGCGAAGTGATGGAACTGCGCAACGAGCGCCAGATCATCGGCGAGTCGACCGCTCTGCGCAGAATTCTGCAGACGGTCGCGATGGCGGCGCGCACCCGCGCCACGGTGTTGCTGCAGGGCGAGAGCGGCACGGGCAAAGAGCTCTTCGCGCGTGCCGTGTGCGACCAGAGCGACCGCGCCGACAAACCATTCGTCAAGCTCAACTGCGCCGCGCTCCCCGAAGGGCTCATCGAGAGCGCGCTCTTCGGCCACGAACGCGGCGCTTTCACCGGCGCCATCAAACGAGTCGAGGGCGCGTTCGAGCGGGCGCATGGCGGCACGCTCCTCCTGGACGAAGTCAGCGAGATGCGCCTCGATCTCCAGGCCAAGCTCCTGCGCGTGCTGCAGGAACAGGAGTTCGAACGGGTCGGCGGCACGTCGCCGATCAAGGTCGATGTGCGAATCATCGCGACCACCAACCGCGATCTCGCCGCGGAGGCCGCCGCCGGCACCTTCCGCCGCGACCTCTACTACCGGCTCGGCGTCATCCCGATCCTCATCCCGCCGCTCCGCGAGCGCGTCGAGGACATCCCGCTCCTGGCTACGCGCTTTGCGATCAAGTGCGCGCACGAGATGGGGAAAGAAGTGCGCGGCGTCTCGCCGGAAGCCCTGCGCTTTCTCCAGGCGCAGGCATGGCCCGGCAACGTTCGCGAGCTTCAGCACGCCGTGGAGCGCGCGGTCATTCTGTCAGAGGACGCGATCCTGCAGGCGCACGCGTTCGACTCCGCGCGCTATGGCCTCACGCCCGTGCATGGGACGCAGTTGCTCGGTAACACGGCGCCGCCAGCCCTCCCCGCGATTCGCGACGCAGGAATCGCGGACGCCACCGGCGCAAGCACGCCGACTGCCCCAATCGTGGCAAATGCGACGAATGCATCGAACAGCGCCGGCGACCTGGGCGTCACGCTCACCACGCTGAACGTCGCCGATGTCGAGCGCACGCTGATCGCGCGTGCCCTCGAAATGGCCGGCGGCAACCGCACGCGCGCGTCCGAACTCCTCGGCATCAGCGTGCGCACGCTCAGGAACAAGCTCAACTCTCCCGCCGAGAGTGCCGAGGAAGAGCAGACGAGCTGAGGCGCGCGACGGGTCGTGACGAAGATGGTTCCAATGCTGAACCGCGGATTCTCGCGGATGAACGGCTCGCAGGATCCGTGGAAAGGGCCGCCGCCGTACCCGCGTGAGGTCGCCGTTACGACTCCGCAGAAACCGCGGACACGGCAACTGCAACTGCCTTTCCGCGGATTCCGCTGAACCAGCCACGGATCCAGCAACCTTGGGGAATAGCCCTTCGGTCGGAGATCAGTTCCCCCGAAGGTTTTGCTTGATCCGCGGCTTGTTCCGGTGAAATCCGTGGTCAGGTCGTTATCGCGGCGGAACACGCAGCCTGAATCGGGCACGGCAACTGCAACGGCTTTCCACGGATTCCGCGGAACCAGCCACGGATCCAGCAACCTTGGGGAATAGCACCTTCGGTCGGAGATGCAGTTCCCCCGAAGGTTTTGCTTGATCCGCGGCTGGTTCCGGTGAAATCCGTGGTCAGGTCGTTATCGCGGCGGAACACGCAGCCTGAATCGGGCACGGCAACTGCAACTGCTTTCCACGGATTCCGCGGAATCCGTGGAAAGCAGTTGCCCTTTCTACCCAACCTTCCACTTCCAACTCAGCGGGCGGCAATTACTGCCGCCCGTTTCGCATTTCCGTCCCGCGTGCCGCAACCGCATCCTCCGGTGCGCGTGGCCAGCTAACTCGTTGCAATCAAACGGTTAGTACCGAATGAAAACGTCCATCCGAGCGCGTGGCACCGTCGTTGCTCTAGTGGACCGCGCAGCTCTCAATCCCATTCACATGCCCATCGACTTCATCAGCCGCACCACACTCGCCAGCCAGCTGAAGGAAAGTCTCGACGCCAGTTCGGCGCGAAGCCGCACGATCGCGGATCGCGTGTCGCGTGCGTCGCTCCAGCCGCAGGGCTTCTCGCTCCCGACCGGAGACGGATCCGCACCGGCCGCCGCCGACGGCCCGATCGACGTCGAAGGCGAGATGGTAAACCTCGCCAACGAGCAGCTGCGCTACGCCACCACCGCGAAGCTCCTCCAGAAAACCTACGCGGGGCTGCACGAAAGCCTCCAGAGCAAGTAATAGATGTCCAACCCGATCGGCTTCCTTCCGTTGCTCCAGGCGCCAGGCGCGCGCCCGATGTTCGGCACGCTTGCCATTTCGGCGAGCGGGCTTTCCGCGCAGCGCTTCCGCATGGATGTGATCGCGTCGAACGTCGCGAACTCCGAAACCACGCACACCGCCGACGGCGGACCGTATCGCCGCCGCACGGTCGAGATGCAAGCCGCGCCCGGCGGCGGCGTCAACATCACCGGCGTCGCCGAAGACGCCGCCGACGGCCCCATCGTGTACGACCCCAGCCATCCCGACGCCAACGCCGACGGCTACGTGCGGTACCCGAACGTCAGCGTCACCGATGAAATGGTCGGCCTGATGGATTCCCACCGCATGTACGAAGCCAACGCCACCGTCTTTCAGGCGACGAAGTCGATGCTGAAAGCCGCCATCGACATCTAAGGAAAGCGACATGAGCGTCACAGGCGTCAACAACTCGTTGCGAGACCTGCTCGCCACGCGCATCGACCAGACCATCGGCCGCCCGCTCGACCACCAGTCGCAGACCGGCACCGCGCCATCCGCCGCGACAGGCAAGGGCGCGTCCGCGGCGGCGCAGTCCGCCGCGAAGTCCGCGTCGAAGTCCGCGCTCACACCGCAGGCACCCGAAGGCACCGACCCCGCGCTCTGGAGTATCCTCACCGGCGAGGAGCGCGCCTACTTCGCGAACAACTCCGCCAGCGGTCCGCTCACATACTCCAAAGTCATGATGCCAAACCGGAGCGCGTCGTCCGCGCTCCCCGCAGTTCGCGGCGGCCGCGTCGACGTGAGGGCGTAACGATGACCGCTCCGATTGGCGCCACCACCGGACTCTCTCAGGGTTTTCCGCTGCACGGCGGCGGCGACACAGGCGCGCGGCAAGTGCCCGTGTTCGGCAAGCAGACCGACGGCGGGTCGTTTGGTGACACGCTCACGAAAGCCATCAACGCCGTCTCGAGCGACCAGGACAACGCGCTCGGCACCATGAACGCGTTCATGCGCGGCGACAACGTCGAACTCCATCAGGTGATGGCGTCGTCGGAAGAGGCCTCGCTCTCGCTCGAAATGCTCATCGCGGTCCGCGACAAGTTCACCGACGCGTACAAGTCACTCATCTCGATGCAGGGCTGATAGGTCATGCTGAACGACATGCTGGATCGCGCCGGCGGAGGCCGGCGTGTGATGATCGCTGCCGTCGGGCTTGGAACGGCGGTCCTCATCATGTTCGTCTCGCGCATCGCGACCGCGCCCACCTGGGTGCCCGCGATGACGAACGTTCCGCTGCAGAGCGCGTCCGGCCTCGCCGACAAGCTCGACCAGGCCGGCATCAAGTACAAACTCGACCAGGGCGGCTCGACGATCATGGTCGCCGAAGCTGACGTCGCCAAGGCGCGCGTCGCGCTCGCAAAGGACGGCCTGCCGAACGGCGCACGGCCCGGGCTCGAACTGTTCGACCGCCCCACGTGGGGATGGAACGACTTCACGCAGCGCGTGAACTACCGGCGCGCGCTCGAAGGGGAGTTGGAGCGCACGATCGGCGGCATGCGCGGAATCGACCACGCCGAAGTTCACCTCGCGCTGTCGGATCAGCCCGCGTTCCGCCGTGCCGACGAGCGTCCCGCGACCGCATCGGTCGTGCTCGCACTCAAGCAGGGCGGCGAGCCGAGCCAGGACGTCGTCGAGGGGATCGCACATCTCGTCTCCGCCAGCGTCGACGGGCTCGCTCCGGAGAATGTCAGCATTCACGACGACGCCGGCCGCCAGTGGTCCGAACCCAACGACGGCGGATCCGCCGCGGGCCTCAGCGATCACGAGCTGCGCGTGCAGGAGGACGTCGAGAAATACATGGAGCACAAGGCCGAAGACATCGTCTCGCAGATGGTCGGCCCGAACAACGCGCGCGTGCGCGTCTCCGCCAGCATCAACTTCGACAAAGTCGAGCGCACCACGCAGGCGGTGGACCCCGACAAGCAGGCGCTCGCGACCGAACAGAAATCCGAGATCACTCCCGGCCAGCAGGGCGGCGCGGCGTCGAGCAACATCGCCAACAGCTACGACAACACCAAGAGCACCGAGACCTATTCAGGCGCGATCGGCAACGTCAAACGGGTTACCGTCGCCGTGCTCGTGAACGACAAGCGGCTGCCCGCGTCCGGCCCCGCCGATACCATCCCGAAGTTCCAGACCCGCACGCCTGAAGAGTTGTCGCGCATCGAGATGCTCGTGCGCACCGCACTCGGCGTGGATTCCACACGCGGCGACGCAGTTTCAGTCGTCAGCATTCCGTTCGCCAGCGCGCCCAAGGCCACCGTCACGCCCGTCCCGCCGGTGAGCCTCGCGATGCGGGTGGAAGAGTACCAGCGCCCCGCAGTCACCGGCATCGCCCTCCTGCTCGCGTTCGTCCTTGCGCTGTTCACGATGCGCGCGCTCAAGACGCGCGGTGCCTCGACCCTCGCGCTTCCGAGCGCGATGGCGATGGGCGGCGGCAACATGCTCCCCGCCGGACCTCCGGTGCCCGCGACGCAGACCGCCGTCGTGCCGGCGCCACGCATCATTCCGGCACCGCCGCCAAAGTTCGTGTTCCCGGAAGCCAATACGGAGATTCGCGACAAGGTCGTCTCGACGGTGTCGCACAATCCCGATTCGGCAGCGCGTCTCGTGAAGTCCTGGATCAAGGACGGCTGAGATGGCGTCGAAAGCGCTGGCACGCAAGTCCTCGGACGACAAACTGACCGGCCGCCAAAAGGCGGCCATCCTGTGCATGGCGGTAGGCGCAGAGGAAGCCGCGAAGATCACACAGCGCCTCACGAGCGACGAAGTCGACCTGATCTCGTTCGAGATCGCCAAGATGGACCGCGTGGAGCCCGAGCTCGCCGAAGGCGTCCTCGTGGAGTGGATCGAGTCAGCGGTCGCGAGCGAAGCGCTCTCGAACGGCGGCGTGGACTACGCCAAGGAGATCCTCGAAAAGGCGTTCGGCACCGCAAAGGCGTCGAACATCCTCAAGCGCGTCGTCACGCAGCTCGCCGACACCGCCGGACTCTCGCGCCTCCGCAACGCCGATCCTCAGCAGATCGCGAACATGTTCCGCAACGAGCATCCGCAGACGATCGCCCTGATCCTCGCGCATCTCGTGTCACCGCAGACGGCGGCCGTGCTGAAGGAACTCGACCCGGCGCTCGGCGGCGACATCGCGTTCCGCATGGCGAAGATGGAAAAGGTTTCGCCCGAAATGCTGATGCTGATAGAAAAATCGCTGGGCACCGATACCGAGCTGGAGTTCCAGCAGGGCATGTCACGCGCGGGCGGGCCGGCTGCCGTCGCCGAAGTGCTCAACCTCCTGCACGGCACGCTCGAGAAGCAGATCCTCGAGAAGATCTCCGGGCAGGATGCGGCGCTCGCGGAGCAGATCAAGAACCTGATGTTCGTGTTCGAGGATCTCATCGCGGTCGAGGACCAGGCGGTACAGCGCATCCTCCGCGACGTGGACACGAAGACGCTCTCGCTCGCGCTCAAGGGTGCAAGCGGCGAACTGCGCCAGCGCGTGATGGGGCAGATGTCACAGCGCGCGGTCACGGCGCTGAAGGAAGAGATCGAAATGCTCGGGTCGGTGCGCGTGCGCGATGTGGAAGCGGCGCAGGCGACGATCGTCGCGCAGGCGCGCGCGCTCGAGGAAGCGGGCGAGATCATCCTGAACGGAAGCGAGAATGACCTCGTCAGCTAGGCCGTTCATCATCCGAGGCGGCGCGGCCCGGACACAGGGCGGCGCGTGGCGACTCGACAACCTCGCCGGCGCCCGGGCGGGTGACACACCCGTCCCCGATCCCGCGGCGCAGGCAGCGGCGGCGCACGGCAAGGAGATCGCAGACGCCTACTCGCACGGCTTCGAGGAAGGGCGCCGCGAGGGGGAACACACGGAACAAGCGCGCCTCCGAAAGTCCATGCAGTCGGTGGTCGACGCGCTCGACGTGATTCGCGCGAGCGAAGAGCGCTGGAACGGCGCTCTGGAGGAGAACATCGGCGCGCTGGCGTGCGCCGTCGCGCGGCACATCGTCGACCGCGAGATCGCGTCGGACCCGGAGCTCGTGTCGCGGCTCGTAAAGCGCGCGATCGCGGAGTTCCGGATCGACAAGCCCGTCCGCGTGCGCGTGAATCCCAGCGACCTTTCGGTCATCGAAGCGAACTCCGATCCGGCGGCCGAAGCGGAAACACGCGGCAGCGCCCTCCATTGGATCGGCGATCCGCGCATCGCCAGCGGCGGGTGCGTCGTGGAAGGTCGCGAGCGCATCGTGGACGGCCGCGTGGACACCGCGCTCGAGCGCGCGTACCGGCGGGTGGCCTATCACCATGCCTAAGCTGCTCACGCGCCGCATCGCCGAGCTCCCGAGGCTCGTCGCATATGGACGCGTCGTGCGCATCACCGGACTCGTCGTCGAAGCCACGGGCATCGACGTCGGGCTTGGTGAAATTTGCAGCATCTCATCGCTGTCGGACGGACGCTCCGTCCTCGCGGAAGTGTGCGGGTTCCACGACAAGGGCGTGCTGCTCATGTCGCTCGGCGAACTGGAGGGGATCCATCCGGGCTCGATGGTCGTTCCGCTCGGGCGCTCGATGGGCGTGCAGGTCGGCCCGTCGCTGCTCGGACGCGTGCTCGACGGGCTCGGCCAGCCGATCGATGGAGGACCGAGACTCGAGCTCACCGAGCGGATGCCGCTCGCGGCCGAACCGCCGAACCCCCTGCACCGCCAGGTGATCAACGAGCCGCTCGAGACGGGCGTGCGCGTGATCGACGGCCTGCTGACCATTGGCCGCGGACAGCGGATCGGCATTTTCGCGGGATCTGGCGTGGGCAAGAGCACACTGCTCGGCATGATCGCGCGCCAGGCCAAGGCCGACGTCAACGTGATCGCGCTGCTCGGCGAGCGCGGGCGCGAGGTGCGCGACTTCATCGAAAACTCGCTGGGGCCCGAGGGACTCGCGCGTTCGGTGGTGATCGTCGCGACGGGAGACCAGGCCGCGCTCGTGCGCGCGCGCGGCGCTCTCGTGGCAACCGCGATCGCCGAATACTTCCGCGATCAGGGCAAGCAGGTGATGCTGATGGTCGATTCTGTGACGCGTGTCGCCATGGCGTGGCGCGAGATCGGCCTCGCCGTCGGAGAACCGCCAACGACGAAAGGCTACCCGCCGTCGGTATTCGCGTCGCTGCCGCGTCTGTTGGAGCGCGCAGGGAACGCCGCCGTGGGGGGCATCACGGGCATCTACACAGTGCTCGTCGACGGCGACGACTTCAACGAGCCCGTCGCAGACGCGGCCCGTTCGATTCTCGACGGCCACATCGTGCTCACTCGAAAGCTCGCCGGCGCGGGACACTATCCGGCGATCGACGTGCTCGAGAGCAAGAGCCGCGTGAAGGACGCGGTCACGGGCCCCGACCAGCAGGCCGCCGCGCTCAAGCTGCTGCGCTCCGAGGCTGGGTTCCGCGAGAAGGAGGACCTCATTCTCGTCGGCGCATACCTGAAGGGATCCGACCCGGCGATCGACGCCGCCATTCAACTGCGCGACCCGGTGCTCGGGTTCCTCCGGCAGCCGCCGGCGGAACACACACCGTTCGCGCAGACCGAAACGGAACTCCTCTCGCTCGTCGCCCGGCTCGACTCGGCTGTCGTGAGGAAGTCCGCATGACCTCGCCGCATTTCAAGTTCCGCCTGCAGCGGCTGCTCGACCTGCGCGAACTCGCCGAGCGCGATGCAGCCGTCGCGCTCGCCGCGGCGCGCAACAAGGAGGCGGAAGCGCGCCGCGAACGCGACGCGATCGCCGCACGCCGCGCGACGACGCGTGCACTGCTCCTTCCGCCCGCAGGATCGTGCAACCGGGTGTCCGAGCTCAGGCAGGTCGCCGTGCTGCTCGAACGCCTCGACGCGGGCGG
>JBIOHR010000140.1:0-9317 GCA_044449085.1 Gemmatimonadales bacterium
CCGAAACTCGTTCCGGTGCCGAGAAAGGTCAGCTTCACACCGTCTCGACTTTCAGATTGTTGGTGGTTCCCGGCACGTCGAACGGCACTCCCGCCGTGACAACCACGCGGTCGCCAGGCTTCGCGAGCCCCTCCAGGAGAAGCACTCGCCGCGCCGTCGCCGCCATCTGCTCGTACGTATCGGCGTGCGGCACGAGAAAGGGAACGACGCCCCACACGAGCGCGAGCTGGCGGTACGTGCGGGCCTGATCGGTGAGCACGACGATCGGCACCGCCGGCCGGCGCGCCGCGACCACGCGCGCGCTGAAGCCGCTCTTGGTGAACACGATCACAGACGGCGCGCCGAGCAGCCGCACGGCCGTAACCGACGCTGACGCGATCGTCTCCTCGGTGCTCGCGGTACCGGGCTCCAGCCGGTCGAGCCCGATGCCGCGCGCGACGCGCAGGGTTTCCGCGGCGAGCACGATGCGGTGCATCGCTTCGACGGCGAGCCGCGGAAAGAGCCCCGCGGCAGTTTCCGCCGAGAGCATCACGGCGTCCGTGCCGTCGAGCACGGCGTTCGCGACGTCGTTGGCTTCCGCGCGGGTCGGACGCGCGTGCTCGATCATCGACTCGAGCATCTGCGTCGCAGTGATCACGGGCCGGCCGTAGCGGTTGGCGAGCGCGATGATGCGCTTCTGCGCGAGCGGAACCTCCTCGAACGGCAGCTCCACGCCGAGGTCGCCGCGCGCGACCATCACTGCGTCGCTCGCCTGGAGGATCTCCTCGATCCGGCGCAGCGCGCTGTCCTTCTCGATCTTCGCGACGACGAGGATCCCCTTCGGCAGCAGCGCCCGCAGCGCACGAATGTCGTCGGCCCGGCGGACGAAGCTCAGGGCGATGTAATCGAGGTCCTTCTCGACCGCGAACGCGATGTCTTCCCGGTCCTTCTCCGTGAGCGACGGGGCGGACACGTCGATGCCCGGAAGATTCATTCCCTTGTGCGACTTGATCGGGCCGCCGTGGATCGTGCGCACTTTCACGCGCTCGCCATCGATCGCGAGCACCTCGAACTCGAGCAGGCCGTCGTTCACCAGGATGCGGCCGCCAACTTTCACATCGAGCGCGAGGTGGTCGTACGTCACGGGCACGTCGCCCGCAAGCGCGTGGGGCTCGTGGGCAAAGGTGAGTTCCTCGCCATCGACGACGTCGCGCGAGACGGCGAGCTCGCCGATGCGGATGCGCGGCCCCTGCAGGTCGCCGAGGATCGCGACCGGATGATTCAGTTCGCTCGCGAGCGCGCGGATCGTGGCGATCGTGCGCGCGTGCTCGTCGTACGTGCCGTGCGAAAAGTTGATGCGCGCGACATCCAGTCCGGCCTCGATCAGCGTCCGCAGGACGTCGGCGCCCGCCGACGAAGGCCCGATCGTGCAGACGATTTTCGTGCGGGCCTTGATCATCCGCGGCGCGTCATCTGCTCGCCGCGAGCGACCGGCCGAGCAGCTTCGCCTTCGCCTCGAGTCCCGCGATCAGCGTGTCGAAGGACTTCTGGAAGCTGGTGAGGCCGTCGGCGAGGAGCTGGTCGGTGACAGCGGCGAGCGGAATGCCGGCCGCAGCGAGATCGGAGATCACGCGTTCGGCGGCGTCGAGATCGGCGTCGACCGTTTTCGCGGTGACCCCGTGGTCGCGGAACGCCTCGAGCGTCGCCGGTGGCATGGTGTTCACGGTGTCCGGCCCGATCAACTGTTCGACGTACAGCACGTCGCGGTACGCCGGGTTCTTCGTGCTCGTGCTCGCCCAGAGCGGGCGCTGGAGCTGCGCGCCCTTCGCCGCGAGCGCCTGCCAGCGCGGACCGGTGAAGGAACTGCGAAAGAGGCGGTACGCGAGCTTCGCATTGGCGATCGCGGCCTTGCCGCGCAGTCCGTCCGCGTGGTTGGCGTCGACCTTTGCGGCCTTGAGGAGCGCGTCGAGGCGTTTGTCGACCTCAGTGTCCACTCGGCTCACGAAAAAGCTGGCCACGCTGGCGATTCCCCCAATCGCACCGCCCGCCTTCACGCGGTCCTCCAGCCCTGCGAGATACGCGTCTATCACGCGGCGGTGCGCGTCGATCGAAAAGAGGAGTGTGATGTTCACGTTGATGCCGTCCGCAATAAGCGCCCGGACGGCGACCGCACCTTCCGGCGTGCCCGGGACCTTGATCATCACGTTCGGGCGCGCGACGGTCTTCCAGAGGCGGCGCGCCTCGGCGATCGTCGCCTTCGAATCGTGTGCAGAGGCCGGCGATACCTCGATGGACACAAAGCCATCGTGGCCTTTCGCCGCGTCGTACACGGGACGGAAAATGTCGCACGCGGCGCGGACATCGTCGGTCTCGACGAGTTCGAACAGCTCCCACGCCGTCCGGTCGCCCGCGGCGTCCTTCAGCTGCGCGTCGTACGCGGTGCCCTGCGCCAGCGCCTTCTCGAAAATCGTCGGATTCGAAGTCATACCCGTGAGCGAGTCATCACGGATGCGGCGCGCGAGCTCCCCGTTGTGGAGCATCGTCCGATCGATGTAATCGAGCCAGATCGACTGGCCCGCCGCATGGAGTTGCTGGAGCGGATTCGTCATGGTCAGTTCGCCTTGATCGAAACGCCGTAGCCGCTGTTGCCCCAGTGCATCATGAGCATGCCGTTCTCGATGAACATGTGAAACCGCTCCTCCTCCGTCGGGAGGTTCATGTGTTTTTGCACGGGAATCTTGGCGATGTCGTCGGCCGGATCCCACTCGGTGCCCCAAAGGCGGCGCGTGGTGTCGCGCGGATCGAGCACCTTGGTGTTGACGAAGAGAAAGGACTGGCCCTGCGATGGAAGCAGCCAAAGCGTGTACGTGCCCGCCTTGACCTTCGTGCCGCCGATGTCGACGTCAGCGTCCGTCTTGAGCTGCGTCGCGTAGTCCGCGCCGAGGCGCCACGTGGTGTCGAACGGCACGAGTTTGCCCCAGAGCTCGCGACCGCGCCTGGCGGGGCGCGAGTACAGAATCCGGATGTGCGCATTGCCAATCGTTGCGATCACGCTGTCGGGCGTGTTCGTCGGCACGGCCGGGCCGGCCGCGGCGGCCCACGAGGCGGCGAGTGCGACCACGTCGACGTCCTTCTTTTCGGGCGTGACGTCGAGCTTCTGCGTCGTGAGCGATCCGTCGCCGTGCACGAGCATGCCGTGCCTGTCGGTCCTGATGCCGATCCGGAAGCCCTGGTTGACGATCTCGGCGGAGTCACGCGTCAACACGCGGATGTCCGGGCTCACCGCAGAATTGGCGTTCGCCGAGAAGCTCAGGACGTACGCCTTGCCGGACTTGCGTGCCGCGTCGACCTGCAGTTCGTATGCGTACCACGATCCGCCGATCGCCGGGAGCGTCCCTTTCGGCACAACAGTTCGCCGGATGACCGGCTGTCCGTTCACCGGAACTTCGCGGATCATGGTATCGCCCGCGAACGTCATCTTGAGACCGACCGACGCGGCGCCGGTCTGCGGGTTCGGCGGGGTTGGAGTGCCGTCCGCGCGGTAGTTCCCCTGCTCGAAGCTCTCGACATGCCCGTCCTTCGCGAGCACGAGCGAGTACTTCACCATCGAGGGGGCGGGAATGTGGCGGACGATCGTGCCTTCGATCTTGTTGCCCGTCCTGACCACGCGCTCGAATCCGACCGTGTCGCTTCCGAGTTTCATGATGAACACGCGCGACTGCGCGCTCAGCCCCACTGGCAGTGCGAGCGCGACGACAGCGCAGGCACGAACGACAGCGTTTCGCATGACGGCTCCCGAGGTGGTGTTCGCTTCTCCTGTAAAGTTATCGCGTACGCGAGGAGCGTGCACCCGTCGGCGATGCGCATAGTGGGGTTGCGTGAACTTCAGCGCGCGCCGGCCGGCCGCGAGGGACTCGCTTTGCCGGGCCTCTCGAGCCCCATAAACGCTTTGGCGAGTTGGCCCAGCGCAACGAGTGGCCCGCGGCCGACCGCGCACTGAGCAATGTCTCACCCCTCGCGGCCCCGGCCCGACATGCTTACATCTTCGGCTTGCCGTCCATCTCCTGAATCGTCTTGGTCGACGGCTGCCGGGTTTTCTGGAGTCGCTTGGCGACCTGCTCCGCGGTCGAGAGCACGCGCAGCACGTTCTCGCCGGCGAGCTTCCTGAGGTCGGCATCACTCCAGCCGCGCTCGATCAGCTCGGCAAACAGCATCGGATATTTCGACTCGTCCTCGAGGCCGACGGGAAGGTCGTCGTCCACGCCGTCAAAATCGCTTCCGATCCCCACGTGATCGGGGCCGGCGACGCGCCTCACGTGATCGATCATGTCCGCGACGTCTTTCAGCGTGGCCTTCGGGGCGGGATGGGCGGCGTCCCACGCCTTCAGTTCGCGCGCCGTTGCTGTGGAGTCGCGGCCCGCCGCCTTCGCATCTGCGGCCACCTTCGCGCGCGCCAGCGAGTGCGCGCGGACCTTCGGCGAGTCGAACCCCGGCACGAAACTCACCATCACGACGCCGCCGTTCTTCGGCAGGCGTCGCAGGATCGAATCCGGCACATTGCGCGGATGGTCAACGAGCGCGCGCGCCGACGAATGCGAAAAGATCACGGGCGCCTCGGCGACGTCGAGCGCGTTGCTCATCGTCCCCGGGGAAACGTGCGAGAGGTCGACGAGCATACCGAGCCGGTTCATCTCGCGGACGACTTCACGGCCGAAGTTCGTGAGGCCGCCATGCTTCGCGCTGTCGAGCGCGGCGTCGGCCCAGTCCAGCGTGACGTTGTGCGTCAGCGTCATGTAGCGCACGCCGAGGGCGTAGTACGCGCGCAACGCCCCGAGCGAGTTCTCGATGGCGTGGCCGCCTTCCATCCCCATGAGCGATCCCACCTTGCCCGCCGCGAACGCCGCCCGGACGTCGGCGGCCGTGTACGCCGGCCGGAGCGCCTCGGGGTACGCGGCGATCATGCGGCGCGCGATATCGATCTGCTCGAGTTGGACGCGCGCGTAGCCGGAGTCGCGATATTCGCCGGGCACGTACACCGACCAGAACTGCCCGCCGAGTTTTCCGGCACGCATGCGGGCGATGTCGGTCTGGTGCGGCGTGTGTTTTCGCAGATCGTAGGCGGCCACGTCGTGGGGTGCGGCGGTGTTCTCGCGGATCTCCCACGGGGTGTCGTTGTGGCCGTCGATGAGCGGCGTGGTGGCGAGAAGTTCCCTGGCGTGGGCGAGCGCGGCAGGGCCCGACAGGGGCTTGGCGGGAGCCTGGGCCGCCAGCGGGGAGGCGATGGCGGCGAGAAGAACGAGGGTCTGAGAAATTCGCATGTTTGATTCTGGCACGATGGGGGCGAATTCGACAAGACGGGCTGATGAAGCACTTTCATCAGTCAGGTTGAAGCAATTTTGCTGCTGCGGGGGTATAGTTTCTCATGATGACCACATCCCGTACTTTCGCGGCAGCGCTCGCCTCGATGCTGGCCATCGCAGCCGCCGGCGCGCAGGACAGCACGAACACCCCGAATCTCACCGGAACGGTGCAGAGCGTCGGGGGAACGCCGATCGAAGGCGTCGAAGTTCGCGTGGACGGATCGTCGCTCGTAACCCGCACGGATATCCGCGGGCACTTCGCCTTCGTGAAGGCGCCAAAGGGACCGCAGCTCCTCCGGTTCCGCCTCCTCGGCTACCTCCCGACCGCATCCGAGACGCGCGTGCCGACCAAGGACCCCGATCCCGTCACGATGCTCGCGTTGCCGCGGAACCTGGACACGGTAAAGGTGGTCGCGTCGGTCAACATCCTCGCCGGCGTGGTCGTGGACGACAAGGACAAGCCGGTTCCCGGCGCCACGGTGGACATGCTGAACGGCGTGAACAACACCGCGACGACCGACTCGAGCGGCTGGTTCACCTTCACCTCCGTCAAGGACGGCACGGTGCTGGTGCGCGCGCGCAAGCTTGGGTTCGCGCCGACCACCACGAGCCTCTCGCTCGGCGACTGGCGTGGCATAGTGATCCATCTCGAACCGCTCGACTACACCCTCAAGGGAGCGGACCTCGCGAACGCGAGCGGCGTCGGCAACACCGCGACCTTCGTCTGGACGGAAACCAAGCAGCGGATCACCACCCGCGGCGCACATGCGATCATCGTTCCGCGCGAGGAACTCGCGCCGTTCGACGACTACCCGCTCGATCAGGCGATCAAGCGCACGAAGACCGGGTCCGCGGAGGGCGCAGACCTCAACTCCGCCGGCGGCAACATCTGCGTGCTGCTCAACGGCAAGAATACCGTCGGGCCGTCGACGCTGGGAAACTTCAGGACGAGCGACGTCGAGTTCGTGGAGCTGTACCCGCCGGGCACGGAAACGTCAGGATCGGCGGGGCGGTACCTGAGGGCGGCGGGGTGCAGGCGGGTGCAGGCGCCGAGCGTGTTTTCGTCGGGGATATTTTATGCGGTGGTCTGGCTGAGGTCGTAACAAACTAACGACGAGTTAAACCGTTTCTCGTTGGTTGGTTAACTGAAGTAGGAGATTGGCCCCGGCATTGAACCGCTCGGCGCGGTTCGAAGTCGGGGGCCAATTCAGTAACTTTTGTTAACCAACCAACGAAAAACGGACTAACTCGCCTTTCCCTCAGGTGTCCGTTGTTCCCCGCGGTCCCGCGCGTGAAGGCAGTTAGTACCTGTAGTGGTCCGACTTGTACGGCCCGTCCACACTGACGCCGATGTACCCCGCCTGATCCGCCGTCAGCCGCGTGAGCTTTACTCCGAGCTTCCCCAGGTGCAGCCGCGCGACTTTCTCGTCGAGATGTTTCGGCAGCGTGTACACCTTCCGCTCGTACGACCCATTGTTCGTGTGCAGCTCGATCTGCGCCATCACCTGATTGGTGAACGACGCTGACATCACGAAGCTCGGGTGGCCGGTTGCGCAGCCGAGGTTGAGCAGCCGCCCCTCGGCGAGGATGAGCACGCTGTGGCCGTCGGGGAATACCCACTCGTCGTACTGCGGCTTGATGTTGATGCGCTCGATGCCGGGGTACGACTTCAGTCCGGCCATGTCGATCTCGTTGTCGAAGTGACCGATGTTGCCGACGATCGCCTTGTCCTTCATGCGCGCCATGTCGGCGACGTTGATGATCCCCTTGTTGCCCGTCGCGGTGATGAAGATGTCCGCGGTCGTGACGACGCTCTCGAGCGTGGTGACCTGGTAGCCCTCCATCGCCGCCTGCAGGGCGCAGATCGGGTCGATTTCGGTGATGACCACGCGCGCGCCCTGTCCCTTCAACGCCTGGGCGCACCCCTTCCCCACGTCGCCGTAGCCCATCACGACGGCGACCTTGCCCGCCAGCATGACATCGCTCGCGCGCAGGATTCCGTCGGTGAGTGAATGCCGGCAGCCGTAGAGGTTGTCGAACTTCGATTTTGTGACGGAGTCGTTCACGTTGATCGCGGGAAAGAGCAGTGTGCCCGCCTGCATCATCTCGTATAGGCGGTGCACGCCCGTCGTGGTCTCCTCGGACACGCCGCGGAGATCGGCTGCGACCTTGGTCCAGCGCTTGGGGTGCGCGGTGAGTTCCGTGCGCAGCAGATCGAGGATCACGCCGTATTCCTCGCTGTCGGTCACCGGGTTGTACGCGGGAACGCGGCCGGCGTTCTCGAAGTCCACGCCTTTGTGCACGAGCAGGGTGGCGTCACCGCCGTCGTCGAGCAGGAGGTTGGGGCCGCTGCCGTCGGGCCACATCAGCGCCTGCTCTGTGCACCACCAGTATTCCTCGAGCGTCTCGCCCTTCCACGCGAACACTGGCGTGCCGCGCGGATGTTCGACGGTGCCGTCCTTGCCGACGGCGACGGCCGAAGCCGCGTGATCCTGCGTGGAGAAAATGTTGCAGCTGACCCAGCGCACGTCGGCGCCAAGTTCGACGAGCGTCTCGATCAGCACCGCCGTCTGCACGGTCATGTGCAGCGAGCCCATGATCTTTGCGCCGGCAAGCGGGTGCTTGCCCTTGTACTCCGCGCGAAGCGCCATGAGGCCAGGCATCTCATACTCGGCGAGGCGAATCTCCTTGCGGCCGAAGTCGGCGAGCGAGAGATCCTTGACCTTGAACGGTTCGCGGCCGGCGGAGCGGGCGGAGGCGAACGGATGGGCTGCTGCGGTGGCTGTGGCCATTGGACGGGATCGGCGGTGAATGAGAAGGGGGAGGACGCTATGGTGAATCGTTAACGGCGATTGTTGCTTAGTGCTTGTGCAACACGGCGGAAAAAAGCGTGGGCCCTTTCGAATGGGCGGGTGCAGGGAGCGGAGAGAAGCGGCAGGTTTCGAAGCCCGCTTCGTCGCTCCAGCGCGTGAGCTGTTCGTCGCCGAAGCCGAGCCAGACGTGACCCATGGTCTGGCGATATTCGGCACGGTCGTGCGGCATCATGTCCACGATCAGCACGCGCCCGTCTTTCGCCAGCGCGCGATGCACGCCCGCCAGTGCCAGCGCCGGATCGGTGATGTAGTGGAGCACGAGCGAAATGATCGCGAGGTCGAGCTCGCAGGGCTCGACCGGAAGCGCTTCGAGCGTCCCCTCGCGCACGTCGACATTCGTCCGCGACGCGAGGCGGGCGCGCGACGCGCGCAACATCGCCGGTGACTCGTCCACCGCGACGACACGCTTCACGAACGGCGCCATCTCCTCGGCGAGATGGCCCGTGCCGCAGCCGAGGTCGCCGACGGTGCAGCGCGCGTCCAACAGGCCGAGCAGGGCGAGCAGCTCGGTGCGCGAGCCGAAGAGCTCGGCGCGGACTTTGTCCCACTGCGCGGCGCTCGAGGCGAAGAACTGCTGGGAGGTCGAGTGGCGCGCGGCCATCACGCTGCGGACGCGCTCGGCGTCGCGGGCCGCGGTGGCCATGGAGCCGACCTCTTCGCGCACGGACTGCCAGAGCTTCCGCGCGGCGGCGTCGAGGTCGCGCACGGACATTCGGTAGCGGTTGCTCGTGCCGTCCTCGCGGGACGCGACCCACCCCGCATCCGCGAGCGCGCGCAGGTGGCGGCTTACCGTGGATTGCGGCAGCTGGAGCGCTGCGCGGAGCTCGCTGACCGTGAGCTCGTGACGCTCGAGCACGAGCAGGAGCCTCGCGCGAATGGGATCGGCGAGGGCGGTGAGACGGTCGAAGATGGGGTTTTGTTTCATCCGTATATCCGGATGATAGGATATCACTCCTTCGAAGTCAAGCAGGGGCGAGAGGTGAGTCGGTGATGACTGAGGTGTGAGCGGGAAGGACGGCAAGCGGTAAGGTGGAAGAACGGCGAGGGCAATGGTCGCCCGTCGCTGCCCTTCCCCTTCACACCTCACCGTTCTTCCCCCTCACCC
>JBIOHR010000141.1:0-9279 GCA_044449085.1 Gemmatimonadales bacterium
CCGCACCAGCCGCACCAGCCGCGCCAGTCGCACCGGCAGTGCCTGCGACACCCGCGGCGCCGTTTGCTGCACTCCCACCTCTCGCCTCTGTCGCGCGCGTCGCGCAAGTCGCGCAGATGGCTCCGGTCGCCCAGGTCGCTCAAGTCGCCCAGGTCGCTCAAGTCGCCCAGGTCGCTCAAGTCGCTCAGGTCGCGCAGATCCCTCAGGTCGCTCAACTGGGACAGCTCACGCAGCTCGCTGCCGCACCGCGAATCGCGCAGCGCACCTCGACGGTCAAGCCTTCCGCCACGACGGCCGGGTCCTCACGAACCGCTGGCCGCGCGGACAAGTCCGCCGCGCAACCGGCAACTGCTGCCGCATCGCCCGGCGGCTCGGTCGCGGATTCCGGCACCGGTCAGGACGACCGTCGCCGCGACTCCAACAACCGCGCCGAGCCGGACGTCACCGTGACTCGCGCCAAGCCGGCCGCCGTAGTCACGCCGACGACCGCGCCGCTTGCAACGGCGTCAATATCCGCCGCACCATCGTCTGTCGTCGGCACCACCGCGACCGTCGCCGAAACCGGTGCCGCCGCGCGCGCCGCCGTGATCCTTGCCATGCAGGACGCGCGCGACGCGCGGCCCGTGTCGCACATGACGTTGCAGCTCGACAACGGCGACGGCGGACTCGACCGCATTCGCGTCGCGCTCCACGGGTCTGCGGTCGGCGCTACCATAGACCTCCGCGATCCGACCGCCGCGACGGAAGTCGCCGCGAACATCCATCAGCTCGCTGCCGCACTCCAGTCGCGGGGCCTCGACCCCGATTCACTCCGCGTCAGGTCGACCAACGCCGTGAGCGCCCCGCAGGCCGCCGACCTTGCCCGCGCGCTCGCCGCCGGCGGTGATGCCACTGTTCCGGCACTTGGCACGCTTTTCGCACAAGCAACGTCCTCGTCATCTCGTTCGCGCAGCGACGCGCAGGGTCAGCGGCACCAGCAGGACCCGTCACGTCAGCGCGCCCGCAAGGACCACAAAGGAGATCAGCAGTGACCGCACCAATCACTGGCAAACCGCCCGCAAGCACGCAGCTCCCGACGAGCGGTTCGAGCAAGTCGAATCCGCTCGCCGGCCTCAACGACTCGCTCGGCGCTAACGCGTTCATGCAGCTGTTGATCGCGCAGATGACCCACCAGGATCCCACCGCGCCCGCCGACAGTACGCAAATGGCGGCGCAGCTCGCACAGTTCTCGTCGCTCGAACAGCTCACCAACATCAACACGACGCTCCAGGGCCAGGGCACCTCCACCAGCGCGCTCACGACATCGGTGAACAACTCCGCCGCGCTCAATCTCATCGGCAAGTCCGTCACCGCCGCCAGCACCCAGATCGCGGTCGGCGCCAGCGGCACGACGAGTGTCAGCACGACCGTGCCGGCAACCGGCGGCGACCTCGTCCTGAAGATCACCGACTCGAGCGGCCGCGTGGTCGGCGCGAAGGACCTCGGCCAGGTGTCGCCCGGAGCACAGACCGTGCAGCTCGCGGGCCTCACCAACGGTCTCGCGAACGGCGCCTACAACGTGCAGTTCACGCTAACAGACTCGTCCGGCGCCGTCACGAACCCCGCCACGATGATCACGGCGAAAGTCGACGGCGTCACCTTCACCGGCGGCGGCGCGGAGGCCACCAGCGGCCCGCTCACCATTCCGATCGGCTCGATCGCCTCCGTCACCTCCAACTAACAAGAATCAGGAGTACCACCTGCCATGATGCCTTCGCTTTTCGCCGGCGTGTCCGGCCTGCAGAATCACCAGACCGAGATGGACGTGATCGGCAACAACATCGCCAATGTCGACACCGTCGCGTTCAAGTCGAGCTCCGTTGCATTCAAGGAAGGGTTCGCCCAGCTGTTGCAGGGCGCGAGTCGTCCGCCGGGCAATGAAGGCGGCATCAACCCGATTCAGGTCGGACTCGGCATGCAGATCGGCGCGATCGACACGAACATGACGCAGGGCAACCTGCAGTCCACCGGCGTCAACACCGACGTCGCGATCAACGGCAGTTCGTTCTTCGTCGCGCGTCAGGGCAACCAGAGCTTCTACTCACGCTCCGGCAACTTCCAGATCGACGCGCAAGGCAATCTCGTGGAGCCGGACAACGGCTTCATCGTGCAGGGCAAGATGGCCATCAACGGCGTCTTCTCCGACGCGATCACCGACATCCAGCTTCCGTTCGGGCAGAAGGCGGCCGCGAACCCGACGAGCACGATGTCGCTCGCCGGAAACCTCGACGGATCGCAGCCGGTGTTCGACGTCACCGACCCGGTCGGCGGATCGCTCGGCAACGGGTTCAACGCCGATACGATGGCAAATCCGGCCAACGCGAACTCGTTCACGGAGACGACGATCGCCGCGTATGACTCGGTCGGAACGAAGTACGACCTGAAAATCGACCTCTACAAGGCCGCGTCGAACAAGTGGAACTGGCAGGTGGATCCGTCGAGCCTCACGGCCGCCGGCGTTTCAGCCGCAAGCATCAGCGGCAGCGGCTCGCTCACCTTCAATCCCGACGGTTCGCTGAGCAACACCGGGACGCAGACCATCTCGTTCGACTCACCCGGAGCGAACACCGTGACCATCGCGATGGACCCTGGCTCGGGCGTCAACGGCATCACGCAGTTCGCCGGCACGTCGACCGCCGTGCTCCAGGACCAGAACGGCTACACCGCCGGCACGCTCGAGAACTTCTCGATCGACAACAACGGCGTGATCACCGGCGCGTTCACCAACGGCGTCAACGTCGCGCTCGCGCAGATCGCGATGGCTGACTTCAACAACCCGGCCGGCTTGCTCCGCGTGGGCGACAACATGTACCAGCAGTCGGGCAACTCCGGCGGGCCGGTGGTCGGGTTCGCCGGCGCGGGAAGCCAGTCGACACTCACGAGCGGCGCGCTCGAAATGTCGAACGTCGATCTCGCAACCGAGTTCACGAACATGATCGTTGCAGAGCGCGGCTATCAGGCCAACGCGAAAACGATCACGACGTCGGACCAGATGCTCCAGTCTCTCATCTCGATGGTCCAGTAAGCGGGAAGCGGGAGGCGGGACTTCGCTTCTAATGCCCGGCTCTTTTTGTTCGTTCCGGCAAGAGTTTCCTAGCGCCAATCGCCGCGCTCGCAGTTCGCGAAAATCGAACTGCTTCGCATGCACTGTAAGCCATTCAGCACAAACGACATACCAATTTCACCACGAACCGTAGTGCGTGGCACGCGCCGTGCTTTAGGGAGAGCCGAAGCTGATGCATGCACTCTCTCCTCGCTAGGCGAATGGCTGAACCTGCTGCTGCACCCGCAACTGAAACGCCCGCCGAGCCCGTGGCCGCAAGCCGCAAGCTCGCGCTCCCGATCATCATCGCCGCCGGCCTGATCATCGGCGGATCCGCCGGCGCGCTCGTCCTCGGGCCGCGCATCGCGCGCGCCCGCACCGCATCGACAACCGTGAAGGCCGGCGCCAAACCGGTCGACTCCGCCCCCAGCGGCGGACGCGGCGTATCGACGCCCGACGCGCCGGTCCATCTCATCGACAATCTCGTGCTCAACCCGGCAGGCTCGGGCGGCACGCGCTTCCTGCTCGCCTCGGTCGGGCTCCAGACCACGAGCGCTGCCGCGAACGACATCGTCAACAGGCGCGAAGTCGAAGCGCGTGACGTTGTGCTCGCGGTGCTCGGCGCCAAGCACGTCGAAGTGCTCGCCGAGATCTCCAACCGCGAGAAGCTGAAGGTCGAACTCCAGAGCGCGCTCGACTCGCTCTTCGGCCCGGGCATCATCCGGCGCATCTATTTCCCGCAGTTCGTGATTCAGTAAGCGCCATGGCATCCGAACAGCTTTCCCAGAGCGACATCGACGCGCTTCTCGGTGGCGGCGGCGGTGCAGCCGCGCCGCGTATCGAAGCCGTCGCCGCGCAGGCGCCCGCCGAGCTCTACGACTTCCGCCGTCCGCGCCACGTATCGAAGGAACGGCTGCGCACGCTCGAAGCCATGTACGAGCGCCTCGTCAAGTCGCTCGAAGCGTGGTTGATCGGCCGCGTGCGCAAGCAGGTGGAACTCCGCCTGCAGAGTGTCGAGCAGTTCAGCTTCGGCGAATTCACGCTCTCGCTCCCCACACCGTGCGCCTCGTTCGGCTTCGACATCCTGAACATCGAGGGACAGCAGGGCGTGATCGACATCGGCCACGAGTTCGCGTATCTGCTCGTCGACCGCTTCTTCGGCGGCGGCGGACAGCCGGCGTCCATGCATCGCGCGCTCACGCCGATTGAGCGCCTCGCGGTCCGCACCGTCGTCGAACGCATCGGCACGCTGCTCGCGGAGACATGGCAGGACTATGTGGAGCTCCAGCTCGAAATCACGACCTTCGAATCATTTCCGGACATGGTCCAGGGAACGGGCCGCTCCGACCCGGTCCTCGTCGCGAACATCGAAGTCGCGATCGGCAGCGAGACCTCCATGCTGCTTCTCTGCCTGCCGCTCGCCGTGCTCGACAAGTTTTTCTCGTCGGCCGAGCAGCAGCGCGTGCGCGAGATGACCGGATCGGAGTCGGAGCGCCAGGCGACGCGGCGGCTCACCGAGAGCGCATTGCGCGCCACGCACGCCGACGTCGCCGCACGGCTGCCCTCGTTCCAGCTGCCGCTGCGCAACCTGCTCAACCTGCCGCCAGGCAGCGTGCTCACGACGGGACTCGCAATGGACACCCCGCTCGAACTGCACATCGGCGGCCACCAGCGCTTCACCGCAAGCGCCGGCCGGCTCGGCAATACAATGGCGGTCCGCCTGCTCGACGGTCCGGTCGGGGCATCCGCCAACGCTGCCTCCGCACGCTGACCCTTTCATACATCCACCCGCATGACCGACCCCGGCTCGCCTTCCATGACTGACGCAACCACGTCGCGCCCAAGCTTCGCGGAACTCTCGCCCTCCGCCATCTCGACGGGCGAGGTCTCGATCACCGCGCTCCTCGATCTCTCGCTCCCCGTGTCGATCGAACTCGGCCGCACGAAGATGACCGTGCAGGAAATCCTGCGACTCGGCCGCGGCTCGGTGATCCAGCTCGACCGGCTCGCCGGCGAGCCAATTGATATCTACGTCGGCGACCGCCGCTTCGCAGAGGGCGAAGTGGTGGTGATCGACGAACACTTCGGCATCCGCATCACGCGGGTGCTCGCATCGACGCCCGCCGTCGAAGCGGCGGCCTGACGGCACGCGCTCAATGAACGTCGCTTCGTTCCTCGGCGTCCTCGGCGTGCTGGGCTTCGTCCTCGCACTGCTGGTAATCACGCTCAAGCTTCTCAAGCGCTACGCGCCGTTTGCCACGGGCGCGAACCAGCGCGTGAAGCTCGAGGTCGTGCAGCGCATTCCGCTCGGACCGCGCCAGGCGGTCGCCGTGGTGCGGATCGGCGACGCATACATCGCGGTGTCGGTGGGCGACGGCGGCGTGCGGCGTCTCGCCGACGTGCCGGCTCCCGTTCCGGACGAACGGAAGGTCTATACGCCCGCGACCGTTGCAAGCGCGCCGCGCACCGAGTTCCGCGAAATCCTTCGCCGTTCGTTCAAGGCGGGCGCATGCCTGATCGTGCTTGCGGGCGGCGCCCACACGCTGCGTGCGCAGCAGGCCGCTCCCGCAAAGACGGCCGCTGCGCCGGCGACCAAGCCGGCCGCGAAGCAGGCCGACAGCACCGCAAAGAAGCCGGACTCCGCGCGGGTGAAGTCACCTGTGGTCGCGCGCGTGAGGACCGCGACGGCGCCGATCGTCGGCGCGCCGAGCGCGGACACGATGCTCATGAAACTCGCGCCGCGGCTCGACCTGCGCGTTGGCAACGAGAACGCCGGCGGTCTGAGGCTCTCGGGCACGGTCGGCATCGTCATCATGATGGGGCTGCTGACGCTGCTGCCCACGCTGGTGCTGATGATGACCGGCTTCACGCGGATCTTCATCGTACTCGGATTCCTGCGCCAGGCGCTCGGCACGCAGAGCGCCCCGCCCACGCAGCTCGTGGCCGGCCTTGCGCTGCTGCTCACCGGCTTCGTCATGGCGCCGACGCTCGAGCAGGTGAACACCACGGCGATCCAGCCGTGGATGGATGGAAAGATCGAACAGAGCGTGATGCTGTCGGAAGGCGTGAAGCCGTTCCGCGCGTTCATGCTGCGCCAGACACGCGAGAGCGACCTCGTCACGTTCATGGAGCTGAGCCGTCAGCCGCGCGTTGCGCATGTCGAGGACGTTCCGCTCGTCGTGCTCACCTCCGCCTTCGTCACGAGCGAACTGCGTACCTCGTTCCAGATCGGCTTCGCGCTCTTCCTGCCCTTCATCGTGATCGACGTCGTGGTCGCCTCGGTGCTGATGTCGATGGGCATGATGATGCTGCCGCCGGCGATGATCTCGCTCCCGTTCAAGCTGTTGCTCTTCGTGCTCGTTGACGGGTGGACGCTCGTCGTGAACGGCCTCATCCAGAGCTTCCACTAATGTCCGACGCCCTGATCGTCGACCTTGCGCGCAACGCCATCCTCATGGCGCTGGCGCTCGCGGGCCCGATGCTGCTCGTCGCGCTGGCGGTCGGCCTCCTCGTGAGCGTGCTCCAGGCGGTGACCCAGATCCAGGAGCAGACGCTCGCGTTCGTGCCCAAGCTCCTCGCCGTCGCGCTGGTGTTCCTCATCGGCCTTCCCTGGCTGATGCAGATGGCCGTGCGCTACACCACCGAGTTGCTGCGCAGCCTTCCGTCGCTGGCGTCGTGATGCAAGCCGCCCAAGTCGCCGCATTTGATCCGTTCGCGCCGGGCTCGGCCACGACGCTGGTGCTCTTCGGCACCCGCATCGGCGGCATGATGCTCGTCGCCCCGGCGTTTTCCGCGACGACGATCCCGCGCACCGTTCGCGTCGGGCTCCTCGTGATGCTGACGGTCCTGCTGCAGCCCGTCGCGCTCGCCTCGCTTCACGCAGCGCCCGCGCTCTCCGCGCAGGCATTTGCGTCGGAAACGCTGATCGGCTTCGCGATTGGTCTAGGTGTGGCCATCCTCGTTGGCGCCGCCGAAGCGGCGGGCGACGTCATGGCCGTGCAGATGGGCCTGAGCGGCGCCGCGCTGCTCGACCCGCTCGACACCACGCAGTCGCCGGTGCTCGGCACCTTCACCCGCCTCTTTGCAACCACGCTGCTCCTCTCACTGAACTTCCACTATGTGATGTTCGGTGCGCTCGCCGACAGCACGGAGCGGTTCCCGGTGGGCGCGCCCGTTTCGCTGCAGGGCGGCGCGCTCGCGGTGCTCCAACTCGGCGGCACGCTCTTCGTGCTCGGCGTGCGCTTTGCTGCGCCGGTGATCGTTGCCGTGATGATCGCGAACGTCGCGCTGGCCGTGCTTGGCCGCGCGGCTCCGCAGCTCAACATCCTCACCGTTGCCTTTCCGCTGCAGATCACGATCGGCCTGCTCGCACTACTCGCTGCGCTTCCCGCAATGGCGCGGTTTTTCGCGGGGTGGAGCGGCACCTACAACGACATGATGACCCACGTCGCCGGCGGCCTCGCCGGCGCGCTGGCCCACTAGCAGCAGACACGCGGCACCCCGGAGAACGCGGACGATGGCCGAAGGGAGCGAACAGGAAAAGACAGAGGAAGCAACCCCGAGGAAACGCCAGGAGGCGATGGACGAGGGCAGGATCCCGCGTTCCGTCGAACTCCAGAGTGCGGCGTTCCTGCTGGCGGCTGCGTTCGTCGTCAATACGGTCGCGCCGATCGTCTCCACGCGCGTCACGAGCCTGTTCGGATCCGGCCTCCGCGCGATCGGCGGCGCCTCCGATGCGCCGGGCGCGATGCTCGACTTGCTTCAGGGGACGGGGCGTGAGCTCCTCTTGATCGTCACAACGCTCGCCGGCGCTCTCTCGCTCTCGGCACTCGCGGTCGGCGCGCTGCAAGGCCGCGGCGTGTTTTCGATGGCTCCGCTCGCCCCGAAGTTCGAGCGGATCAATCCGCTCGCCAACGCCAGCCGGTTCGTCGGATGGCAGCCGATCGCGGAACTGCTCAAGGCACTGCTCAAGGTCGGCATCGTGGGGTGGGCCGTGTACCGGTCGCTCTCTGTTGCATGGCCCGACCTCGCCGATCTCTCCAGCCGCGACACCATGGGCATGGTCGACGCGATGCGGCACTACACCGTGCGGCTCCTGGTCAGCGCCGGCGTCGCGTATCTCTTGCTGGCCGCCGCGGATTACCTGTTCCAGAACTGGCAGTACTCCAAGCGCATGATGATGAGCAAGGACGACGTCAAGCGCGAGTCCAAGCAGCAGGACGGCGACCCGATGCTCAAGTCGCGCATGCGGTCGATCGCGCGCAGCCGCATCCGCCGCCAGATGTTCCGCGACGTGGCCAAGGCCGACGTCGTGATCGTCAACCCCACGCACATCGCCATCGCGCTGCAGTACGACGCGCGCAAGGCGCCGGCGCCGATCGTCCTCGCGATGGGCGAGCGCAAGGTTGCCGAGCGCATCAAGCAGCTCGCGTTCGAGCACGGCATCCCGGTGATCGAGAACAAGCCGCTCGCGCGCGCGCTCATCGGCGCGGCGCAGGTCGGCGTCATGATTCCGGCTGAGTTGTACGCCGCGGTCGCGGAAGTGCTCGCGTTCGTGATTCGCCAGCGCGCCCGGTACGGATCGCGGCGCGACCAGCGCGGGGCGGTGTCCGCATGAGCGCCGCCATGCACGGTACGCTGGGTACGCAGGACACGCCGCAGACGCGGTTCGCCGAAGTCGGCGTGGCGATCGCGGTGGTGCTGATCATCGGCCTCCTCGTGGTGCCGCTGCCGCCCATCATGCTCGACATGTTCCTGTCGCTCTCGATCGGCATCTCGCTCGTTGTGCTGCTCGTCGCGCTGTACACGCGTGACCCCCTCGAGTTCAGCTCGTTTCCCGCACTGCTGCTCCTGCTCACACTTTTCCGGCTGGCGCTCAACGTCAGCTCCACGCGGCTCATCCTCTCGCAGGGGCGCGCGGGCCAGGTCATCGAGGCGTTCGGCCAGTTCGTCATCGGCGGCAACTATGCCGTCGGGCTCGTGCTCTTCCTCATCCTGGTCGGCATCAACTTCATCGTGATCACGAAGGGCGCGGGACGCGTGGCCGAAGTCGCGGCGCGCTTCACGCTCGACGCGATGCCGGGCAAGCAGATGGCGATCGACGCCGACCTGAACGCCGGGCTGATCGACGAAACCACCGCGCGCCAGCGCCGCCTCGTAATCGCACACCAGGCGGACTTCTACGGAGCCATGGACGG